>DALYDS010000001.1:0-48147 GCA_031973055.1 bacterium
TGTTTTTCGTATTCAGCGTATTTGCGCTCAAAAGCAGAACCATAGATGTGGTGGAGTTCAGGAACATCTGATGGAGAGAAGAGAGTCCAGTCGCCATCTTCTTGTACGCGTTTCATAAAGAGATCAGGAATCCATGCTGCTGTATTCATATCGTGTGTACGACGACGCTCATCACCAGTATTTTTGCGGAGTTCTGAGAAGTCTGGGAAGTCGAGATGCCAACACTCGATGTACGCACAGAGTGCACCTTTTCGCTTACCACCTTGATTGACGGCTACAGCTGTATCGTTGGCGATTTTGAGGAATGGGATAACACCCTGAGATTCACCGTTTGTTCCTTTGATTTTTGAGCCTGTTGCACGGATATTAGTCCAGTCATTTCCGAGACCTCCTGCCCATTTACTGAGCTGTGCATCATCTGCGATGAGCTTGAAAATCGAATGAAGATCATCATCAACGGTTGAGAGATAACAAGAAGAGAGTTGGCTTCGTTTTGTCCCTGAGTTGAAGAGTGTCGGAGTCGAGCTGACGAAATGAAGTTGTGAGAGTTGATTGTAAAATTGGATTGCCCATTTTTCTTTGTCTGCTTCTTTTTTTGCGAGGCCCATCGCGACACGCATCCAGAATGCTTGTGGGAGTTCTCGACGATTTTTCTCGTGGTGGATGAAGTATCGGTCGTAGAGATTCTGAACTGAGAGGTAGGTGAGGATATTGTCTCGATCTGGGTCAATTGCTTCTGCGAGCTTATCGAGATCGTAACTCATGAGGTCAGCAGAGAGATGATCTGTTTCGACGAGAAATTTTACATTGTATTTGAATGCCTCACGGTAACACTTGGTAAATCCTGCATTTTTCATATCAGAAGAACCGATGAGCTCTTTGTAGTAACTCATGAGGAAGAGTTTCGCTGCAGCGTATGAGTATTGAGGATCTTGTTCGATGTAACTCTTGGCAGTCATGATAGTCGCCTGAGAAATATCACGAGATTGGATACCATCAAAAATGTTCGTATGGAAATTGCTAACCAATAAATCAATATCGATAGCCTTGTGTCCATTTGCAGCGAGCTCGAAGACACGACGAACTTTTGCCATATCAAATGCTTCGATACGACCATCACGTTTCTGGATTTTGAGTGTCTGTTTTTCGATTTTTTCTTCGACGACTTCGTTGCGCTCTTCGATACGCTTCTGACGGTAGGTAATATAGTGTTTTGCTATTTCATAACGACCAGAACGCATGAGATGGAGCTCGACAGCATCCTGGATATCCTCCACGCTTGGGACGTATTCTGTCCCTCCAAATCGAGTCTGGAGAGCGAGAATAATCTCGGTTGTAATCTGTGGGATAAAGTTGATATCATTATGACCAATAGCGATACAAGCCTGCTCAACAGCATTTTCGATGCGAGAGCGGTCAAAAGGAACAAGCTCGTTATTGCGCTTGCGGATGGAATCGAGAGTCATACGACAACTTTATTAGGAATTAAGGAGGAAAAATGAAAAGTTTTTTGGTTGGTAGAAAAATCGACCAAACACAATATCTTGTGTCCGATATTTATATTCAGACACTATATCTAGTCAAATGATTTTGTGTGAGTTTTTCAAAAACCCGCCTCAAAAGCACCTGAGTGCGAATACATTTTTTGTGCAAGCAATTTTGGGAGAAAATTTCTTGCATTTTTCCTAGGAGTTTTGGACTAAATATTATTCCGCTTCAGAATAAGCAAAACCAGCCTTTTTTATCAAAAGTGGTACTTGTTTTACGAGCGCTGCCGCTCATTCAAATTCTATACGAGCTGTCGTCGATGGACCAAAACTTTTATGGTGGACAATGTCGCCCAGATTCAGCCCTGAGGGCAACATACTTAATAATCTCAGCAATGCTCCTTCTCTATTTGGAAATATGACATCAAAAGTTGCCTTCTCTCATTTAAAATTCTCAGCTAAGCTCAGAGCTTCAGCCCACATCTCAGGTGAGACACAACGACCAGAGACGACTGTCGCTACACTACCACGCAACTTCTGCGAAATCATATGGACTCCAGCGAGTCCGAGAGCTCCTGCTGGCTCGACAACTTGTCCTGCATCGTGGAAATCGAGCATGGTCCGTGCTACGAGTCACTCTGGAGCCAGGACAATCTCGGCTCATGATCTTCGTACAACATCAAATGTATTTTTCCCCACTTGTGCGACAGCGGCTCACCCGACAAACCTATCAACATGTTTCAGTGCAATATTTTTCCCATGATTGAGAGCGTGGGTCATACTCGGTGCCCCCTGTGGCTCTACACCGATAATAGTCGCACTACTCCCGAGAGCATCACGAGCCATGATGCCTCCAGTCATGAGTCCACCGCCACCAGCGGGATAGACGAGATTATGTATCCTCGGATTTTCTTGGAGTATTTCTGCGGTTACCGTTGATTGACCGACGATAACATCACGATCATTGAATGGATGGACAAAGACAGCCTGATTCGATTGCTGGTATTTTTTGGCTGCCTTTTGTGCTTCATCGAAATAATCACCGACGAGTCGTACTTCGACATATTGCCCACCGAATTCTTTTACTCGACGGATTTTCATAGGATCCGTCGTACGCGGCATATAGATAATTCATTGAGTTTCCATGAGTTTACAAGCATAAGCAACTCACTGAGCATGATTACCAGCCGATGCACAGACGACTCATCTCTTCCTCTGTTCGGGAGAGAGCTGAGATATAGCATACAGAGCTCATCGTATCTTATAAGAGCCTATCTCATTTGTATCTTCGCGTTTCCCGAGAACTATACCATGTTGGTACGATATGAGATGCTGGAGAGATGTCAGTGGAGTATTTCCTATGCTATGCTCTCGTAATACTGACTGTGCTCGCTCTATTTCGGGACGTGTGATAGTTTTCATAAAAAAAGAATAAAAAAAACCTCTGCAGATGCAGAGGCGAGAAAATATGATGACAAGAAAATATTATCCCTCTGCGTGATGCGAAGCGATAATAATAATCATGTTTTGACGAGATGTCATAGAAAGAGTGTAATCGTCTGTAGAAAAAATCAAGATTTATTCGTCAAAAATACCAGAAATACCAGCGCATATTTCCGCGCAGCGAGTTCGTATATCATCTATCACTCCTGGATATATCACGCGAGGCTGTCTCGATGTAGCATCGAGTGCGGCCAATATTCATAGTATCTGAAGTACTACAAATCATACCACTATCTTCATCGTAGAGCTCGGAGCATTATGATATTTTCGTACACTATTTTCATCAGACATAATACGTGGACCGAACCAATCACCCTCGGGAAGTGTTTTGTCGTCTATGGCACACCTGAGCGATTCATGAGCACAATGAAAAATCCGATCTATCTGATCTCAAAAAGGAAGCAATGCTGGCATTTCACGGATATCTGATACATGTAATGGTGTTCCTCAGAAAATCACAAATGCATCAAACAATCTCTGCCAACCGATATTTTCACATGCTTGTCCAAATGCGTCACGTTGGGTTGGAGTCAATCACCAGACTGGATTATCGAGGAGATTTGCCATCAGGAGATTGTTCGCGTCACCCTGAAATGGTTGCAGAAGGTCGATACAATATAACATCTTGAACTCTCGCTTATACCGCGACATATTTGCATCAAATGAATGGTACATATCCCATCGTTTTTGTAAGTCTGGAAATGAGAGAAGACTATATCCTCTCTCCTCCAACCAACCCAGAAATTCCTGAGAGAAAAATCTGGTATATGATACTATATCATGTGTATAGTTTTCTGTGTGAGTACGGTAGTATTCGGATGCTTGTCGTAGAGAAGGTAGCGATAAAAAGAAACGCTGGTGTTGCTGATACTGCGGAAAGTGACTACGAGTATTCCAACGATGTTCTAATTCATCAAATGACAACCGTTCCATCCCGTGTTTTCGTAAAAATACAAACGTCTCTGGGAAGAATAATTCATAATCGAGGATATCATCCGCTGGTTTTTCAAAAGAAACATTCGGCCCATTATCACGTAATTCAAAATCTTCCATGGAAATTACTGTTGTTTATCCTGTGCTTCTAATTCTCTCATCTGGTCAGGAGTGACCTGAATTGCTTTTGGTACATCGTCTGGTTGTACGAGTTCGATAATTCGTTTGATGTCGTGTTCTATTTTTCCAAAATTAATATAGCTACGCTTCACTGCCACTCCAGACAAAATCGCTGTCAAAACCAGTGCAAAAGTCATCGTCCAATAGCTCGTGCCCTGACGATTATTGTTCGAAATATGTTGCGTGCGAGTAGTGTGGTGATGTATGTGCTGTGGGGTATTGTCTGCAACTTGTTTTTGTTCCAATGCGCTTATTCTAGATTCAAACATATCATTCATATCGTTTCTCCCATCTTCATCTTCATTTTCATCCTCTTGTTGAATATTTTCTTTAATAACATCATGGGCGTATTCGTAGAGATACTCCCAGAGTGTATAGTATCTTCATCACGCTCTACCTCGAAGACTCCTCATTTTCCCGCTATCCATATATCATATAAATGTATACACCCTAGCTGAGTAAATACTGACTCAAGACGAGAAAATAATTCAGGGGTGAGTTGCACTTTTGGCTTTTTACTTGGAAGCCAATCTGTTCATAAAAAAACTTTTCCGAGGCGCACATTTGCTTCGTCTGTGTAGTGTCCTGATACAGTTAAAATGTTCGTAATCAAATCCTCAGCTTTTGGATATCCCCCGTGTATCTTGAGTTCTTCGTGCAAATCCTCGAGAGTAAGCTTATCCCACCCATTCTGTTCAAATTGGAGTCTAAAGACCTCCGGTATAAGACGAGACCAGCGCTGGACATCGGTAATGGCATCTTCTCGTAAGCCAGAATCAAGTTGTGTTGCTCCAGTATTCATTTCGGTATTATGCAAATTTTTACTATTAGTCAATTCTCTTTTTAGATAAGCAGGAATCGACAGTTAGTAATTGATATATTTGTGCCTAATCCGTTGTCGCTACTTTGATACCAAGCACCACAAGCGCCCCTCAGAAAAATTTGTTGAAGAATCCCTGAAATCGCTCAAACACACGACGGACACGCGGGATTGTGAGAACGGTCGCGACAAAACCAAACCAGAGGAATGTCTGTACCACACACCAGACACCTATCGCGAGTTGTATCCACATCGGTGTCGATGGTGAGATGATGAGTGTAAATGCACTGAGAAAAAAGAGAGTTGCTTTGGGATTCAGAGCATTCGTGAGAAAGCCCATTTTCACCGCCTGAAATGCTGAAATCATATGCTTGTGTTTGTGGGCATCGATATGTATCGTCGTATGCTTCGCTCTCCATGACTGGATACCGATATAGATGAGATAGAGAGCTCCGAGCCATTTCATGATATTGAAGAGCATGATAGACTGTGAAATAATCACCGCAATACCAGCTATACAATAGGTCATATGAACAGCGATTCCTCCGCTAAAACCGAGAGCCGTCCAGAGTCCCATCTTGCGTGAATACGCGAGACTATTTCGTGCACAGAGGATAAAATCTGGACCAGGACTAATGAGAGCCAGGAGATGAAGAAGTCCTACCGTGATAATAAGAGACATAAAATTATTTTGTAAGACTTATGTTAACCACAAAACCTTCATCGAGTTCGACTTCTTTCGCACCTCCTTCATTTTTCATACCAATAGTACAGAGTGTTTCTTTCTCAATCATACTCTGATGTTTTTCCAGAATCTTACCAAGCATATCATTGTCTGAAGTAAGAGCGAGTTGGAGCCTGTCCATTACTTGGAATCCGAGTTCTTTTCGAGCGTCCTGAATACCACGAATCATGTCACGAGCGTAGCCCTCAAAGGTAAGTGCTTCGTCGAGCGTTGTATCGAGACCAATGACATAACCAGCACTACCAGCAAAGGCGATTGTTGAACCAGATTTTGGTGTGTAAACTGCCTCAAATTCATCGGCTGCGAGAATAACAACTCCATTTGGTGCTTCTGGGACCGTGAGCTCAAGAGTTCCTTCTGGAGTTAAGTTTCCCTTCCCTGCTTTTGCGTCCGCGATAATCGTTTTCATCCACTGTTTTCTCTCGGTCGCTCCGATTTTTTTCGCATCTGGAGAATAGGTAATCGTGACGTAGTCTGAGACATCACCTACGCTGTGTATTTCCTTCACGTTTAATTCTTCAGCCAGCGTCTCACGTGCACTATCATCGAGAGAGAGTGTTATCGTCGCTGCTCGAAGTGGTTGTCGGACACGGAGTTTCTCACGACCACGAATCGCGAGACCGAGATTCGTGAGATTTTGGAGGTCTGTCATTTTCTGATTTACGTCGAGATTGATGAGCTTTTTGTTTACTACTGGGAAATCCGTGAGGTGCACTGAATCCGTCGTATTCATGAGATTCTGATAGAGATGCTCAGTGATAAATGGACAGATAGGTGCGAGGAGTTTGGTCATCGTGACGAGGACTTCATGAAGTGTCTCGTACGCACTCTTCTTATCTGCATCGAGTTCACTTCTCCAGAATCGACGACGATTACGTCGGATATACCAGTTATTGAGACCATCGAGGAAGACCATGATAGCATCACAGGTTTTCTGGAGATCATAAGCGTCCATTGAAATTCTCGTGTCTTGAATCAATGTATGGAGACGAGAAATAATCCAGGTATCGAGTTCGTGAGTTTTTGGAGTTGAATAATCCGTGAATTCCCATCCGTCGATATTGGCATAAGTGGCAAAGAAGGTGTACGAATTCCAGAGTGGAAGCAATACACGTTTGATTGATTCTTGAATACCTGCTTCTGAGAACGTCATATCTTCGCCCTTCATCAGCGTCCCACCCATGAGGTAAAAACGAATGGCATCTGCACCATATTTCTCAATCGTTTCACGAGGATCTGGATAATTGCCGAATGATTTACTCATCTTACGTCCATCAGTTCCGTTGATGACTCCTGTCACTGCCACATTTTTGAAGGCTGGTGATCATTTGACCATCACACCAATCGCGTGCATCACATAAAACCACGCACGAATCTGCCCCGTGTATTCTGCGATGAAATCCGCTGGGAAACTCGCCTCCATCTTCTCTTGATTTTCAAATGGGTAATGCACTTGCGCATACGGCATCGAAGCACTATCCATCCACACATCGAGGACTTCGGGGATGCGACGGAGTGGAGCACCGTGGAGGATGACGCCAGTGATAAGTTGGGAATATTCGACATTGAAATGTCCCGCACCATTAATAGTCACACATTTCCCACCTGTTGCCTCTGCGACATTTTTCCCAGAAGTATGTGGAACACCGGGATCATCTTCACAATTGATAACAATGATTTCGTCGACATGATTTCGTAACTCTTCAAAAGTATAAGTAAATTGTTCTTGTTCAACTTTTACCAAAGCTCCTCGAGTACTTGCTTCGTATCGAGGTGCAACGAGAATCATTTTTTTGACATGAAGTCAGTGAGAGATGATATATTGTCTCGCTGTTTTTGCACCCATAGAGTGTGTCACCCACGTATCATAGCTCGCGATATCGAGACCGTCAAAGACCTTTTCCCAATTTTTGTAGTCTACAGCTTCGCCCTTCTCAAAAAATGGAGCGTCCATATGAATACCTTCTCTTGCAAGAACTTCTTTGGTTTTCTCAAAGAAATCAACAACATTGCCATGTTTATTATATCCATGAACGCCGAGTACTTTTTTTGGTTTTTCTGATGTTCCTGGGAGAAATACGCGGTCAATATACGGTCTATGGAGATTGATTTCTTTACCGGTATTGTTGTCGAGATAGAGCGGAATTGCTGTCGCTTTTGATGGAAGAGGTATTCCTTTTCAGAAATATTTTTTGCCAGATAAATGTTCGAGGATGAGTGCTATTTGGTCAGCATGGCTCACAACAATAACTGTTTTTCCTGGATATTTCTTTGAGATGTCAGTAATAAAATCCTTCATACGGACCAAAATATCATTGGCAGATTCACCACCTCCTGAAAATCTAAAGTCTCTATCCGTGAGATATTTATCATGTGCCTCGTCGTATTGTGACTGAATTTCTTTACGTATTTTTTGATCCATATCTCCCAAAAATACTTCTCGCAGACGATCATCATACTCTATATCGAGTTTGCAAAATTGATTGATTATTTCTGCCGTTTCCTGGGTACGTGCAAATGGAGAAGAAAAAATAGCATCGATTGATTCTGATGTGAGACTTTCGCCAACTTTTTCCGCATCTGCCTTTCCTTTATCGGTCAGAGGAAGTCGTGGCTTATCACTTCCATCGATAATACCGAGCGTATTTTTGAGACTCTCACCATGACGAACAAAGATAAATTTGGTTATCTGCCCAAGTGGTTTATTTCTCTGATACAATTCTTCGCGAGAATCAATAACGACACGCTCGCTTCCATCAGTATTTTGCCATACTGGCATCGGCGTTCCCCAAAAACGAGAACGAGAGATACACCAATCTGGAGCAGATTCGAGAGATTTCAGGAATCGTCCGTGCTTGAAGTGATCTGGGAACCAATTGATAGATTCGTTCTGTGCGATGAGTTCTGATTTAATTCTCTGGATATCGATAAACCATGACTTCTGTGCTTTTTGCATCAGTGGAGTATTGCTTCGAGGACAGTACGGAACGCGGTGCGTTATACCTTCTTTTTTGAAGAGTTTCCCTTCTGTCTTGAGTCGCTCCGTGATAGGATCGATAGCATCGATGTAGAGTGTACCTTGGTAGTCTGGGACTTGTGCGGTATATTTCCCTGCCTCATCAATCGCAGACGTGATGAAAATCCCCTCTTGCTTCGCGAGCTGGAAATCCACATCACCAAATTCTGGTGCTTCGTGGGCAATACCAGTACCATCAGTATCGGTGACGAAGTCGGCGTGGTAGACTTTGAAGTTTTTATCATCAATTTTCCCGACGTAATAATCAAATGGCGGATGATAATATTTACCAACCAAAAATGAACCAGGATACTCGGTAAGAACAGTAAAATTTTTCCCTTTCATGACTGTTTCAAGACGGTTTTTCGCGACCAAATAACCTTCATCTTCAATTTGCACTAACACATAGGTCAGATCATTATGAACCGCAATTGCCATGTGCATCGGTATAGTCCATGGTGTCGTTGTCCATGCGAGCAATGATATATGTTTGAGTTCAGGTAATTTCTTCTCGATAGCACGGAGAGCAAGCGCATCATACATCCGACCAAGCTGTTCGGTAATAATATGCTCACCATACTGGAGATAGTATCCATGAACGAGTTCTGGATCGTCTACGATTTTCATCCACTGCATCTGAGCGTGTTTTTCTGGTTCTTGAATAGTTGGATTTGATAATAACTCAACTTCGAAATATTCCCCTTGCCACAAAGTACGCTGAGTAAAAACTTTTCGATTTCAGAGATGTTTTCTGATGGTTATTTCGACTCAGAGTTCTTCTTTTATTTCTCTTTTGAGAGCCGTTTCTGCAGTTTCGCCTGCGTCAATTTTGCCACCAGGACACTGCCATGTATTTCAGTGTTTTTTATTCTGGAGCATGAGAACTTCACCATCAGCATTTCGGATAACAGCGAGGACATATCGAAGATATCCGTCATCTGTATATTCAAATTTTCATCCCTGCACCTCGTCCTGTTTTGAAGTGTCTTGTGTGAGTGGAAATTTCACGGTAATAGCTGGATCCTGGACGTCCTGATAGCTGTCATCCATCGCGATTTCAAAGTTTGAAATCGGAGTCGAGAGCTTCCAAGAATACCATGAAACACGCTTTCCTTCGTAGATATAGCCTTTCTCCCAGATTTGCTTGAAAACCCACATCACTGACTCCATATAGTTCTGATCCATCGTGCGGTATGCATAGTCCATATCGACCCATCGACCAATATGATCGATATACCATCCCCACTCAGATGAAGTGTCACGTGTATAATTATAACATTCATCGATAAATCCCTGGATTCCTCCAGCTGATTCCTCGATTTCTTTGTTTGATTCGAGTCAGAGTTTCTTCTGTACTTTTTGCTCAATAGGAAGTCCGTGACAATCCCATCCCCAGACACGTTCAACGCGCTTTCCGAGCATCGTTTGATAACGAGGCACGACGTCCTTAATTATCGAAGATAACAAGCTTCCATAATGCGGAGTTCCGGTGATAAATGGAGGACCATCGTAAAATCGGTACGGATTCTCAGCTGACCTGGATTCGACTGACTTTTCAAACGTTTTATTTTCCTTCCAGTATTGGAGGATAGATTCTTCGAGTTTTGAGAACTCGGGTTTTCATTTGGGGAGAGAGAAGGGCATAAAAAAACACACAAAATAAACTGTGTGCTTCGGTCTCGATATTCTCGAGAAGTTACCACCGAAAGCGGTACTTGATTTATCTGCGTCACGTGCAGTGGTCGGAGGGGTCTACTTTAATTAAATTTCTTCCCTCAGCTCGTCCTGTGATAGCAGGAGTCAGTGCTGATAGAGGCAGTATACAAACTCTCGGCGTATTATCAAGTTACTAAGTCACCATCAATTTTGCTAATACGTACCTATTGGTCTTCAGTGTTACTTTGAAAAAATTATCATTAAAGAGTTTGAGGTAGTCTCCGCCAGATTTATAGACTGTAAACATTGCCTCTTCTTTTGTTTTTTTGTTTTGCTGTAATGCTGTCAAAATATGAAAAAACTCTTCTTGTTCAGCAGCAGACCTAAAACTCTTCCTCTTTTCAGCATCAGCAAATATCTGAATAGCTCGCACCCTGAGAGTATCAACTGGAGGTTGTTCGAGTATTTTTGCAACATCTTTCTCAACTTGCCGTACCTCCTCAAATGAACCAGTTTGTGTTATCGTAGGAGCATCTGACGGAAGAGTTTGGGCAACAGCATTATTATCTGGTGCGGCTATAAGTCCCCATCCCGCTAATAGGGCAACGGTCCCACTTGGGAGTTTCTTACTTAATTTTTGTAGGATACCTTGAGATGGCACATTATTTGCTGGTGTATTTGTATTCATAGAGATATTCTACCATTCTTTTTTTCAGAAATCAAAAATTTGCATACCAAATAAACACGTGGTATAATAGCTTATATGGGAAAAGAAAGTAATGCTAATCTCTCCGAATCTGGAAGTGCTGTAAAGGATAATGGTGAAAATATCATTACCCAGGAAACAGCACAACAAAAACTCGAAGAAGCTACTCAAAAACTCCAGGATAATAATGATCAACAAACTGCTGCTGAAGCAGAAAGAAAACCCATAGCCGATAGATTGGAATTGAACCGTCCAAAGCTCAAAGAAACAGAACAAAAACTCGGTATCGCAGAAGAAAAGAGAAATACTCTCTCAACCGCTATACAGACCAATTCAAAGCGAATTACGGAAATTGAAGCGGAAATAACAGAGTTAACATCTAATGTTAGTACTTTATCACCAGAAGAAGTACAAGAAAAACTCAAAAAGCTGCAAACTGAAAAAGCAGATAAAGAAAGAGACAACGCAGAAAAAAAACCAATCCTTGCACAAACTGAAAAAGAAATAGCCACCCTATCCGCACAGAAAGCACAGCTATCAAAAGCAATTTCTGACGATGAGACACTTATTAAACCTATTGAAGCAAGACTCGTTCAACTCAAAGAAGAATGGAAACCATTACAAAAAAAAGAATCACAACTAAGAGCAGAGAGTAAGGGTCTCGCAGAGGTTATAAACAAATGACAAAGAGAAGCTCAAAGAATTCAACAAATTACCCAAGATGGTCTCAAAAGGGAAGCAGAAGAGAATAGTAGAAAAGAACAAAAAATTACTCAGGCTGACTTTAATCGAGAATACGGAAGCTACATTTAGTCTCTCTTCTCATACCCTATTTTCCAGTCTTTCATTTCCTCATCGAGCTCGAGAGCTCCTGGAAATACACGTTCGAGGTGATTCCAAAATGCTGTCTGGTGATGTTTGTGCACTGTATGTGTCAGTTCATGGACGATAATATAGTCTCGAAGTTTCTTCGGGAGACGCATCAGCTCGATATTGAGACTGATGACATTGCGATGACTGCAGCTCCCCCATCGAGATTTCTGATGGCGAAATGTCACTCGTTGAAAACGAAATCCGAGTTCTTCTGCGAGCTCTGCGACTCTCCTAGGTAGAAATTTTTCTGCTCGATCTCGGAAATCACTGATTTGTTCTCTGGTTAATCTCACAAATCATGACATCTTGGACCGTTGTTTACGAATCCAGAGTGTATGAGTATCGAGGAATTTCTGGATTTGTACCTCTGTGGTTCGCATCGGAGCACGGACAAGTGCTTCACCGTTGGGATTCACACGGAGGCTCATACGACGAAGTCACGGTACATGTGTTATAGTAGTTTTTGCCATTTATATTTTTGATTTCTCTGCCCTTACCCGAGGAAACGAAGGAGATAGCTCACACCAATATAGCCAACATAAATTCCGACAATACCTGCGATACCGGCGAGCGCTTGTGGTGCTGGGATAGGGAGTTTCGCAAAAGAGAATATCACACCAACGATAGCTCCAGTAGAGAGTGAGAGAAGTATTTCACGCATAAATTTGATATTTATTGGTTATATGAGTGTAATCCGTTCGAGACTTTATACAATTATTTTTTCATTGCGTAAAAACGATTGAAAAACGGAGCAATCGCACACTGTGCGGCAAGTCGGAATTGATCACCACGAGAGAGCATCATATCTGTCCACATACCGAAACTACCACAACTATGACTCGTGCCTGCTGGAGCACCCAGAGACTCAATAATCTGGTCTATATCGCGCCCCGCCCCATCATGAAGTCACGACATAACTGCCTCTGGAACTGGGATATGACAAGTATATGCATAATGTCATTCACCTTCTCTATCTTCGATATAGACGGTCCCCATAAGCCATGATTCTGGACCAACACTGTCCTTGTAGACTCCTGCTTCCATACCCACAAAAAAATGTGCCTCTGGACAGAGACGACGAACTTCATCTACACGGTTTTTTGCACCTACACGTATATCTTCGAGGCTCATCGGCATCTCTGGCACTCATGATGCGACCTTGAAGCCGAGTATCTGCGCTTCAGTTCATTCAAAATACGGACAACCAGACAGAGCATCTCGAAGTGCCTGAGTTTTTGGATTATTTTTAGTAGAGAGAGCAAAGAGCATAATTATGCGAATTCAAAACAAGTTATAGCCGCAATACCAAATATGATTCAGAGAATCTCAAGTCGTGAAATCGTTTCACCGAATTTCCAATAACTCACCGCCAAATACGTGATGAGATTGAGCACTTCCATGATGACTGAAGCCACAGCGATATTTTCGAATTTATAGCTCCGTGCAAGGAAATTGAGCGCGATAAAGTAAAAAACTATACCTATCGTGTAGAGTTTCCATGAATCACCCGAATCAACCCAGGCATTGAGAACCAAATCACCAACCGTCAGGAGAATACCTGCTACAAGCAGGAGGAGAAATCATTGATGCATAATATGTTTTTTTAGATGTTTTTTGAAAACCATAATTGTTATAACTCTATGAATTTTTGACAGATTCCCAGACTTTTTGTACCAAACAATGTCTCTCATCTATTCATCGAGCCTTTTGGAGTTTTTTGACAGCATTCCAGAGTTCTTCGCGTTTTACAGGGTCTCATTCGAAGTAACCCTCTACATTATATGGCATACGTTCGGCGAATTTGCCTACCGCACGAGGACATACTCGGTCAATATCGATGAGTTTCTCATGGTCGAGCTTGTTGATGAGTGAGAGGACGTCCCATAGTAAATCACCGACTTCGAGCTCGAGTTCGTCGTGATTTTTGTCTTGAATACTTTTTTTGATCTCATTTATTTCACTCACAGCACCATCGAGATAATACTCTATAGGTGACTCAGCGAACCATCCATTATACTCACGGTTGCGCTTCTGGAGCCAGAGAAGTCAGGTAAGTCATTGCATAATTTCATTGTAGAGAAAAGGATTTTTTAGCAATATAAAGAAAATAGAGAGAAATAATTTGACAGATTAATAATTATATGTTTTAATATTATTGTTGAGCTGTCCTAAGTGACGCCATACGTCCTCACAAAATAGATACGTTAGTATCCTTCTATCACATACTATACTGATAGAGCTATAGGGTACGGAGCTGGTGAATACTCCTCAACTCACCACAGGGGATGGCACAACACTGATATACGAGTATGGTTCGTATTGTCCATGAGACCTTTTCCTAGCCAATCGTCATCGACACTTGTTATGACTGAGGGAGCCGAGAAGAGGTCTTTTTTATTGCAAAGACTTCGTGATGAGGGTGTTGTTTTCGACACTGAGAATCCCGACGATTCATCGTCAATACTTCACCTCATAATATCCATCTTCTTGCTCAAAATGAGCTTTTTTATTATTCTGGATATCTCCCCATTGCTCTGTCGTGAGCTCTATTTTGGGAATTTGCTCCGTTTCAGCAATAGCCCACAGTAGATGATGTGTAGGAGTAAAGGTATTTCATCTGATAGAACCGAGACGCATGCCTCCGTGGACGAAATAAAAATACTCAGCGAGTGGACCGAGATTTCTCTGATTGAAATACGCGCCATCTTTTGAGAGATACAGATATCCATCCTTTAATTTTGTTTTGAGATGTTTTGAGACAAACCGTTCGACGATTTCTCTCTCCCCTTTTGTCGCTGGCTTCACAATCAGATTTTTCTGCCCCTGCGCTGCAAGTATAGGATAATCGTGGTGGACATCAGCAGAAGATTTTTTCTGAAAAATAGATGCGAAAAATCCGCCAGTATGCTCTACATGAGGCCAGAAACGTTTTCGGAATAATTCGAGCAATTGTGGTTCTTCAATTTTTAACCTTGAATCGAGTACTTCTTCGTTTTCCATGACATTGAGTGTGCAGGTCGAATACGAGAGTGTGCCTCCTGAGGCCGTCACGGCTTCAGCTGTTTCCATGAGCTGCTTCTGGAGTTTCGCAATACGATCAATGTTTTTCTCATGCCAGTGGTCGACGATGGCGCTATCACGAAATGCTGTACCCTCACCGCTACAAGGTGCGTCGAGGAGGACCGCATCAAAAAAACCAGGAAAATTTTGGAAAAATCGACCATCACATGAGACAACTGCGACATTGTCATAACCCATACGGTCGAGATTGTCGAAGAGTTGTGGCGTACGAGTCCGATTCACTTCGTTGGCGATGATGAGTGATTCTGGGAAATAGTCTGCGAGCTGTGTCGTTTTCCCCCCTGGTGAAGCACACATATCGAGAATCTTATCTGGTTGATTCGTGATATGTTTTTTCAGAAGATAGGGTGGATGCGCGGCAGCAACTTCTTGGATATAAAACCAACCGGCAGAGTGCTCGATTGTACGACCGAGGGCTACGGTTGTATCGTCACGATCTATGAGAAATACTTCGGGAATATCAGTATCAGTCAGTGTCCAACCTTGTTCTTTTGCATGGATTTTGAAATTTTCTAGAGAGATTTTTCGAGTATTCACACGTATACTTTTCCCAATGGGTTTAATCATCGCAGTAATAATCTCATCTGCTTCAGTAGAAGAGAAACCAAATATTTTCTGGATGTAATCGGAAAAACGAGACATACGTGGATTGTAGTGATTTTTCTGAAAATTCTAGAAACAGCGGATAGAAATTGACAAATTATTAAAAATAATATCTTAGTATTATTATGAAACCATCTATAAGTAAAATGGCTATTGTATCTCCTAGCCGAGAAGTAATTTGATGAGCCATCGAAGGTCCAAACCAGGTGCTCTGAATAAAAAAATTCAAAGAAGTCATTTGAGAACTGACTCTTCAGGAAAGGCACTATAAAGATAGAAGAGGCTACTCCCACGAAGCTCTTCTACAAAAAGCAGTTTGTGTCATTCATCCAGACTCATGAACTGTTCTTACTACTCAAGGAAATGATAATTCTTCTATATTAATTACCGGGTCAGGCAAAAAAGATTTTAGAGATATAGTCACAGAAAAAACAAGTGGACTCGAAACAGGTATTGCTGAGCAAAATTTTTGAGAGTGTTACGCTCTTACAGAGGATTATAAATGACCTCTCTACGTATTTCACACTCGAATCGTTATAGCTCATACGCAAGGAGCTGTTACTTCTCTCATTGGTCATACAACATCTTGGAAGAATCCTCAAAAAGCCATGGAACAGGTCGGAGCAATGGAAAAAAACATAATATTATGGCTTGCTAATGAGATCCAAAAGAAGCGAAACTAAAGTTCTTAAATATTGTAAAAAAGAAAAAATAATCTATACTCAGCTCATGTTCTGCAACCAAAACATCTCAGTTCCGCCATACCTCAACTTCATGAAGAGGTAGATTATTATATATTTTTAATTCAAAATCCCTCTTCAACAGAGGGATTTTTTATTGCTATGAATCATATTTTTCAAATCACATTACCCGTTCCTCCGCTTCTCTTCTCTCCCAAGGGGTAGCTTTTAAGTACTCAATATTCTTTTCAGCCCTCTTGTTACACAAGAGGGTTTTTATTTTTTACACAACTATTTATGAACAAAACTATTATCGTCAAAGTCGGCACAGAATCTCTCGCAAATTTTCACACGAGCGTAAAAGTAGGCAATATGGTCAGAGATATAGCTCGACTTATGCGAGAAAAAATCCGCGTCGTACTGATATCTTCTGGAGCAGTCGGATGTGGCAAGGAAATACTCTGATGAGACAAAAATAACCAAGTATATGCTAGTGTGGGACAACCAGTGCTGATGGGGCGTTATGCAGAGAAATTTCAAAAGCGAAAAATCGTCACAGCGCAAATTCTCCCAACTCATGCTACGCTCGAAGATATAGAGAGTCATCGAACTCAATTTATACGCACGGTCAACGATATTATCGAGGCTGGAGTACTCCCAATTATCAACGAAAACGATGCACTCTCGACCGCAGAAATGCAAGCCCTAGGAAGAGGCGCTGATAACGATCAAAATGCTCTCCTCATAGCCCGTATACTCGGAGCAACAGACATCATCCTCCTTACAAATACTAACGGTGTTTATCGTGATAAAAATGATAGTTCTTCGAGAATAAAAATACTCAGAGCTAAAACAATTACCGACGAATGGATACATCGAGTTTGTGGGGGGAAATCGGCGAGCTGAACTGGTGGCATGCAGTCAAAAGTAATCATTGGAAGAGAATTTGCGAAAAATGGTGGAGTGACACATGTGTGTGATGGTATACATTCGACGGTCTACGAGCACGCTCTGGGGAGAGATATTCACGGTGGAACTCATATAAAAGTATAAATTTACATTCATATTCTTTGCGATACAATCCTCCCGATGAATACATTTGTCACTACAACTGATAAAGACGGTGGAACTCACGAGGTAGCTATTGCTGACCTTGTCTGGAGACCTGCTGCATACGGAATTATTATCCAAGAAGGTAAGATTTTAATGGTGCCACAATGGGATGGTTACGACCTCCCTGGTGGTGGTATAGATATCGAAGAATTAGGAGAAAAAGCAGTCGTTCGTGAGGTAAAAGAAGAAACTGGCTTGGACGTCATAGTTGATACACTGATAGCTACTCGTGAGAGCTTTTTTACTTTCAGGAAAAAAGGAAAACACACGCACTCTATTGCGTTCTACTATACTGCTCACGTTGTTGGTGGGGAGCTCTCTGAAGAGGGTTTTGTCGGTGGCGAAAAAGAATATATGCATCTGGCTGAGTGGATACCATTGGAGAAATTCCACGAACTCACGATATATAGCTCGATTGATATCAAGCCAATTATCTTAAGTCTCATCTCTAACACCTAATTCTCTTTTCTATGTTCTCATTCTTCAAAAAATCACACGAAGCAACTCCACAAGAGACGAAGCTCGTCATCCTCGTCGCACTCTATATATTCTGCGTCATCATGACTGAGACACTCGGCGTAAAAACATCTCCAGTTGGAAACATTTCGCTCCACTTCGGACCAATAAATATTCCGCAGTTGAAAGTTTCTATGGCTATATTTTTTATTCCTTTTATTTATTGCATCAATGACGTATTAGCACAGGTCTGGGGGTACAAAACAGCCCGAACAGTTTACCGTATTTCACTCTTTTCTATTGTTGGTCTCGCTTTTTTCTCATGGCTCAGCACATCTTTGCCTGCCAGTATGATTTTTGTCGATAAAGAAGCAGCTTTTGATACGATTTTTGGTCAGACACTCCGTTTCTCTCTCGCCAGCATCGCAGCATTCGCTGTCTCGGATATACTCGACGTGATTATATTTTGCCGTCTTCGTGATAAATTAAAATGAAAATCGCTCTGGCTCTCAACGAACCTCTCCAATTTTATCTCTCAAGGAATTGATGGCGCCCTCTTCGTCTATCTCGCGATGTATACTCCTGGAACAGAATCATTCTGGGCTGGTAATCACGCATTTATGTGGTGAGTTATTCTGCCATATTGGGTATTCCGATGCTGCATGAGTATCTTTGCGACACCTCTCGTCTACGCAGGAGTAAAATGGGCAAAAGGCTCAAAATAAATAATCGTCTCAATAATTGACAATATAATAATTATATTTAATATAAATATAATGGATGTAAATTTGGAACATTTGGAAAAAGTGTATGATGCTTTGGTAAACTCAGATTTGCTCGCTACCATTGATGAACAAACATGAACTAGCCGAAGTAGTATAGAATTCCCTTACGTAAAATGTGACACCTCATCTCTGATAGTGCGTGTATGTTTTGGATATGAAATAATTATGGGGACATACTCTCATCCGTCTGAAGCAAGTTTTGTAGACTATCGCTCAAGGATTATGAAACATGTTGATAAAAAAGACCGTGCACAAGATATTGATGCCTATTTCATGGGAAATTCTTTTAGGAGTGAATTTTTCCACATGTATCATTACTTCAATTATGACCCCTCTAACAAACAATTTATCGATTTTACATACGGACAATATGATCCTCAGGTAAGGATATATACAAATTCAAATCCACCTCCCCATCTTTCAGCCATAAGTAATGTCAAAAAAACTTATAGAGAAGAATGACAACCTCAGGTTCGAGAAATAATCCGCAATATTTGTTCTGACCGTTGATTAATATGAAAGTAACAGTGCACGTCAAACCAGGAAGCAGGAAAGAATCTATCGATTGGGTGGAGAATTTATTCTGAGAAAAGACTCTCGTTGTGAAAATACGTGAAAAACCTGTCGATGGCGAAGCAAATCGTGGGCTAATTGAAGCTCTCTCGGAATTTTTCGACGTGCCAAAATCACATATCTCCATACTCCATGGACATACATCGAGAGAGAAGGTGGTGGAGATTGCAACAAAAGAATAATATCTCTATAGGCAAGACCTATAAAATTCATAAACCATGGTTGATGTTTATAATGATTCAGCTATTTCTTAATACTCTCCCATGAATTCATTTCTCAAAAACCTCCTCGGACTCGCCCTCATCATCTCCCTCGGCGGTGCTCTCTATCTCGGCTTCCTCATAACCAAGACCTACGATAGATCGAGTGAGCCATCGAATTTCCGCAGCTTCACAGTCCAGGGTGATGGTAAAGCGGTCGGAGTACCTGATGTGGCTAGTTTCTCATTTGATGTTATCACTGAGGGCGACACTGACCTTGCAACACTGCAATCCAAGAATGCAGAAAAGATGAACAAAGCCATCGAATTTGTCACCAAACAAGGTATCGATAAAAAAGATATCAAAACGGCTCAATACAGCATCCAGCCTCGTTATGAAAATATCGTCTGTGATTATAGCATCAAAGGTGGCATCTGTCCTCCTCCGAAAATCGACGGATACACTATCCAGCAATCTGTTTCTCTCAAAATACGTGATTTCAAGAAGATAAGTGATTTACTCTCGGGCGTGGTCAAAAATGGTGCTAACACTGTCTCAAATCTCCAATTCGCTATCGACGATTCGACTGCACTCGAAAATACTGCCCGCGCTGAAGCCATCAAAAAAGCTCAAGAAAAAGCGCAGAGTACAGCCAAGGCTGCTGGGTTCACCCTCGGACGACTCCTCGAAATCAGCGAAAGTTTCTCTTCTCCATACAATCAACCACGAGTCTATATGGAATCAAAAGCTATAGCAGCAGACAGTTCTATCGCTCCAACGATTGAAGCAGGATCACAGGAAGTGACGATTCAAATCAATCTCAAATACGAAATAAACTAAGAATTATTTTTCGTCAAAAAAACCTCTGAGAAATCAGAGGTTTTTATTTGAGGTGTTGTTGAATTTTCATTTCCACCTTTTCCATCTCCTGCCAGTCAGCTTCATTTTCATGATCATATCCCATAAGATGGGTGAGTCCGTGGATGATGATATACTCGAGTTGTTCTTTGTAGGTCTTTCAAGATTCTTTTGCATAGAGCTTGATTTTGTCGAGACAGAGATATATCTCGCCAGCTGTATCATTTTTTTTGAGTGAAGAAGAATAGTAAGAAAAAGTGAGGATATCCGTCGGACCAGTTTTCCCACGAAACTTCTCATTCATTTGAGCCATTTCTTCTGCACCTATCACAATGAGATTGATAATTCCCTGCTGTGGTTTTTTCACAACTATCTCAAGTGCCTGAAGAGCTCGTGAGCAATAGTCGTGAGAGAGAATTTTTGGAATTTTGAAATATTGGAATTGAAACATACTACGGGTAAAAATGCCGGTAAAGAACCTGTGATGGATCTCGCACAATCACTCTCGTATTACGGAGTCCTGGCTGTTTATAAAAATATGTCTCATCTGTGCAATACTTCTCAGGGAGTGTATATTCGAGCGTAAATAATGATGTCGTATCTGGTCGAGTCGTATAGTATCAGTGGATAGTAGTATAGAGTGTGTTGTTATCTACAACACCGAAATTACTTCATCCCTTCGAGCGTTTGAACTGTGTCCCTGGAGGCAGTACGAATCGGAGGTACTGAATATTATCTCCTTGTCCTTGAATAAAAAAGAGAGTTGAAAGATTTTCAATGACTCAGAGCTCTGCAGCATATTTTTTGACACGAGCTTCTTCGATGAGATCAAACCAATGTTTCTGAGTGAGACGAAGTGTGCGGTCACATCGATTCGTGTGTTCTATGTCAAATGTTCGCTCCATAAATCTATCTGATTTGTTTTTGGAAATAGACGTAAAAATCGGATATACCCAATCTCTCGTTTGTCCTTTCCATTGATCAAAAATACCGAGGTCATCAATGGCAGCCTGTATATCTGGATGTTTCGAACCAATGGCGATTTCACCAGAGAGCAGATGTGATACAAAAATTGTGAGTGCCTGTTTTTCTTTTTGTGATTGGTGGAGCGATTGAACTATGGTAGCTGCGAGCTCTTTGACTGTTCATTTTGGTGTATCGGTAATAGTTTTTTTGGCTTCGACCAGAATAGAGAGGATAGCATTTACATTTGTATGATCGAGAGCAATTGGCACTCACGAAATATGAATAGGCTCTACGAGCCTGATGATATCTTCGAGGAGTTTCTGATTAATACCAACCACGACATCGACTTTACCTATGCCGGCGATTTGCGCCAATTCATCGATTTTTCGAGCACTCTCTGCGAAAAGCGGATAATAGTTCGCATCGCGCATCTCGAATTCTACTGGCTTCCCTGGATAATCGATTGATTTGAAACGATCAATACCTGGTGGAGATGGACGATAGCCTGTGAGCTTATAATCGAGAGCATAGATATCATGAAATGAGAGATGGACCATGCGGCCCTCGTCCCACTCCATCACAAAAGCTGTTCCAGGAAAACCGCCTCCAGCTCTGAGTTCGTCACTATTTTGATTGAGAAACAGTATTCGCATGGGGCCTTGAGCTCCGAGAACCTTGAACCATATATCACGATTTTGGATGAGAGCAGCAAAACTCGTCAGAGAATTTTCTCATCGGGTCATAAGGTCTGGATTGAGAGCTCAGAGCCTCTGGAGCGCTGGTGAGAGTCATTGAAATACCCCCTGAATATCACCTAGACCCTCGAAAATGCTCTCTAAAATTGGGAAAATACTAACCTCTTCTCTTTGTTTTGTCCAAAGCAATACCTGTGGCTGAAGAGCAAGAATTCCATCAGTACTATCAGCAACATCCCTCAATCATCTCAAAATTTTCCCATAACTCGCTAGTGGCTCCAGGGGAAATATTGGATTTTCAGCAACAACTCAGAGGACTTGGTAATCTCTCCACAAATTATCGAGAAGATGTCACATACGAGGACTCGCGATGTCTACGTCGGAACTATAAAACAGTGCTCGTACATTATTCTCTGTCCTCACAACAAAACCAATTCCATACACTACATAGCTCAGGAAAAGTATCAAAATGATTAAGCTCCATCGTCATAGTGTCATCTCCGTTAACGTATTCCATCCTCGTAAGAGAATTTTTTCGAGAAATTGCGATATGTTATGTCCTGTCCACTGAAATCGAGAAGATGTACCTGATACGGAATCAATGGAAACAGTTTGTGAACGTCTCCCTATATCTTTGTGAATTTTTTTTCCAGAATGACTCACAGAAATACCAGAACCACTGAGCGTGGTGGACGATTTTTTTCAACGAAAGAGGGCATCAAATAATTTCATTCTGAGAAAGTATAGGAAAAGTTATAAAAAAGAAATTTTCTCCGTCGAATACAATTGCATTATTTTCTTGACAATAAAAGACTTTCCATAAGATATCGACCAAGAAAAGACAGAGTGTCTCCTGGCTTTTTGTGTTTTTTTATTTTACCTATGCCTATTCTCCGCTCTGCTAAAAAGCAGCTCCGACAAAACGAAACTCACCGTCTTCGCAATAATCATTTCCGTGATCTTTTCCGTGAAGCACGTGTTGGATTTGAACGTCTCATCAATGCTGAAAAAGTCGAAGAAGCAATCGCTGCTTTCCCAAAACTCCAAAAAATCATCGATACTCTCGCTAAGAAAAAAATCATCGAAAAAAATACTGCGGCACGACGCAAGTCTCGCTTCTCTGGCATGATTGCCAAACTCCAGCCTTACCAGAAATAATCAATGTACCCTCCTAAAAAGAGAATCAATGAGCAAATCATTGCTCAAAAAATACAGGTCATTTCAGAAGAAGGAGAACAGCTCGGCACCATGTCACTCCATGAGGCCCTCTCTCTCGCTCGAGAACAAGATCTCGATCTCGTAGAAGTCGCTGAGAGAAATGGAGTTGTTGTTGCTAAAATCATCAACTGGCAAAAACACCTCTTCATAGAAAAAAAGAAAAAGACACAATCAGCATCAAAGAAAGTAGAACTCAAAACTCTACGTCTGAGTTACGCAATCGGAGAACACGATATGGAGATACGCCGCAACCAAGCAGAAAAGTTTGCAAAAGATGGACATATTCTTAGGATAGAGCTACCTCTACGGTGACGTGAGATGCGCTTCCAAGACATTGCTCGAGTCAAACTCCAATCCTTCGTTGACAGCATCGCCAAAATATACAAAATCGACGGACCAATCAAATTCATGGGTCGACGATTCAATATACAACTTCACCCTTTAACCTCTTCATCATGAAAGCAAAAACCCACTCAGGAAGCAAAAAGCGCATAAAAGTAACTGGTACTGGTAAATTCCGTACTGGTAAAATCGGTAAACGCCATTTATTGAAAAATAAATCTGCTAAATCAAAAGGCAAAGGCAAATACGGCTACGCTACTCATATCGCTAATGAGCGAAAGATGAAGGCTGCTATGCAGGTGCAAGGTCTCCGTACTCCTCGCAACAAAAAAACAATCCTCAACAAAACAGCTGACGGACGCATCATCAAAGCTCCTCGTGTAGCACCAAAGATAAAAATAGTTGCACCTAAGGCTGTCAAAGTTTCTGCTGCTAAATCTGCTCCAAAAGCAGCTCCTAAAAAGGCTCCTGCTAAAAAGACAGCTGCTAAGAAAAAATAAACTAGACTATTTCAAAAAGTTATTATAATCCCTTTCACTTACTAAAATTATCGTATGGTACGCGTCAAACGAGGTCTCATGACCAAAAAACGACATAAAAGTGTTCTCAAACTCGCAAAAGGATACCGAGGTGTTCGTTCTAGTGCATTCAAACATGCTAAAATCGCTACAATGAAGGCTGGTCTCAATGCTTACAAAGATCGTCGCCGTAAGAAGCGTGATTTCCGCAAGCTCTGGACTATCCGTCTCAATGCTGCAGTTCGCCCTCTCGGTCTCACATACAGCAAGTTTATCCACAGCATGTATCTCAAGCACGTGAAACTCAATCGTAAAGTTCTCTCAAATCTCGCTATCGCAAATCCAGCTATTTTTGCTGATGTCGTGAAATTTGTAAAATAGTTCTTTCGTCTCAAAGCTATACGCCCTCCACTTTGGAGGGTTTTTTATTGGTTTTTAGCTTCTCTTACTATAATAACCATCATGATATTACCCCTTGGAGAAAATATTGTTGAAACAAAGAAATGTCGCCTAACAGGCAAAGAGTTTGTGGTGACCGATAGAGATAGGGATTTTATAGATAAAGTCTCGCCTATTTTTTGTGGAAAGAAATATGAAATTCCTTCACCCTCACTCTGCCCTGAAGAGAGAATGAAAAGAAGGCTTGCTTTTCGAAATCCAAGAAGTGTTTATCTTAGAAAAAGTGATGCAACTGGTGAAACAATGTTTAGCCAATATGCTCCCAATAAACCTTATCCTGTATATGATAATGAAACTTTTTACAGTGATACATGGACCCCTAGTACTTTTGGAAAATTTTTTGACATGAATAAATCCTTTCATGAACAATTTCTCGAACTCAATAATTCAGTCCCTCATTTTGCTCGATCTGTGAGCAATCTCATAAATTCAGATTACTGTAGTAGTTGTAATGACCTCAAGGATTGCTATCTTTGCTCTAACGGATGAAACTCAGAAAAGATGATTTACAACAACTGATTTAAGAGATGCTTTGGATGCATAGACTCAACACTTCTCATTGATTCACGAAATTGCTATATGTGTATAGACAGTGAGAATTGCGATTCGTGCTTCTATTCACAAGACTGTAGTCATTGTAGTGAATGTTGGTACTGCGACGAATGCGTTGGGTGTCAGAATTGTTTTAGCTGTTCAAATTTGAGAAATAAACAGTACTGCATAGCAAATAAAACTTATGAGAAAACAGAATATTTTAAAAAAATATCGCAAATAAAAAACACAAGCCTAGACATAGCGCATGTTGCAAAAGAGTGGTCTTCCAAGCAAATAAAAAAAGATTTGCACCTTCTCAAAACAGAAAATTCATTCTGAAACTACCTCGTCAATACCAATAACTGTTATCACTGTTTTGAATGTTCAGAATCACAAAATTTGAGATACTGCGATACAATTAAAACAGGAAATGATTGTATGGATATCTCATCATTTGGATGGCATCCGGAATGGTCCTATGAGTGCTCGAGTCTTGGACATAATGCCAATCATATTTTGTTTTGTTTTTCAGTTCTTCAAGATGTAAAGGATATTTTTTATTCTTCGTACTGCCAAAATAGCTCTGACTGTTTTGGATGTGTCGGACTTCACTCTCATGAGCATCACTGCATATTCAATAAACCTTATTCCATCGCCGAATACGAACAATTGTGTGGCCACATCATAGACCATATGAGATCTACAGGAGAGTGGTGAGAGTTCTTTCCTCATGAACTATCACCCTTTGGTTACAATGAGACAGTAGCTCAAGAATACTTCCCTCTGACAGAATCTGAAGTGAAGTCTCGTGGATGGAATTGGTACAATGCACCAGAGAAGTCCTTTGACGGTGGGACCCTCCAACCTCTCAGCATATCCGAGTACGATGAGAAGACTGTCTGATTCGAAGCAGCTCAGAAAAACATCGATACTCTCCTCGCATGAGTAGTGAAGTGTGAGATAACAGGAAAACCATTTAAGATTATCAAACAAGAACTCGCTTTCTACATAGAACACCATCTCCCTATTCCTACCAAACATCCAGACCAGAGACACAAAGAAAGAATGGATATGAGAAATCCACGGACACTCTTCGAACGTACGTGTGCTGAATGTCACAAAGATATCATAACTACCTATACACCAGACAGACCAGAGAGAGTAGTATGTGAAGAGTGTTATCGTAAGTTGGTTTATTAAAAATAACACGCATTATGAATTCTCTCGTTATACAACTCATCAAAGCCTACCAATTCCTTCTCTCACCTGACCATAGCTTCTGGGCGAGAGCTCTCGGGAAACACCATTGTCGCTATTATCCGACCTGTAGCATGTACGGAAAAGAATGTTTCGAGAAGTTCGGATTTTTCCGTGCGACGAAACTCACTGTATGGCGCGTACTACGCTGTAATCCTTGGTCAAAAGGCGGCCTCGACCCTGTACCGGATATAAAACACAAGTAAAACGACTACAGTACAAAGAAAAAAGTGATTTTATAAAGGATTAGTTTTTGACCTGTTTGTGTATTTATTATACTATTAGCAAGTTATGAATGCCCTCCAAAATCTCATCAATCTCGACATTCAGTGTCTCGAATGGATACGAACAACCTTCACTTTGAATACTTCATGGTTTCCAACTGTTATTACTCTCTTTGCCGATAGTGAACCACTCCTCTTCAGTCTCTTGCTGATAGGGCTCTGGGGCTACGGCACAATCAAGAGAGAAAAAGGCATCAAACATGTCTCTCTGGATTTATTTTGGCACGTACTCATAGCGTTTGGCATTTACTGGATTATCAATCAACTCCTCCCGATGCGTCCGAGACCTGAGACTGTTTCAAGTTTACCAGCTCTCATTAGTCATCTCCCCGATAATTCATTTCCTTCTGGACACGCGATGTATTTCGGTGCTTCTTGGTGGGCACTCCACAAGCTCACTCCTTGGAAACATATCACATGGTTTTTCTTTGTGGTTGGTTTTTTGACAGTTTTTACTCGCGTTATCGCTGGCATACACTATCCTCTCGATATACTCGTCGGTTTTTTTCTTGGTTGGGGAATTATGCATGGGCTTATTTCACTTCCTCATGGGAAGATATATCAGAAATTTGCTCAAGAC
Organism: bacterium; assembly: GCA_031973055.1. Taxonomy (GTDB): domain Bacteria; phylum Patescibacteriota; class Gracilibacteria; order BD1-5; family JAGOOR01; genus JAGOOR01. The sequence goes on from DALYDS010000001.1 coordinate 27,122, forward strand.
CTCCCTATCAAAATTATGTCATCTATCGGTCTCTAGTTTTTATTTCAAATGAAAAAATATCTCTTCTCTCTCCTCTGTCTCACTCTCATAGCTGGTGCCGCTGTCACGACCAGTCAAGGGTATACTGAGTTAGAACTCCAGATAGCGAATAATTTTGCGAAAAAAGGTATCATCATCGATTATTCAAAAAATCCTGAACTGTATCGTCTCAATGAGAACATCACACGATCCGAACTTATGGCCATAGCACTCAAAATCAAGGGTGTGAAACTCCCTGACGAATTCGTCTGCCAAGGAAAATATGCTGATGTCACGGATAATAACTGGATATGCAGAACGGTTGAACTCTCTCTCGACAATCAACTCATCCGATCCCCTAGCTCAGATAAAAATACTGCACGTCCCTTGGATGTAGTAACGCGAGCAGAAGCACTCGCAATTTTACTGAAAGCAAACGGACTGAACTATTCAAAAAATATCGCACGTGGCTCAAATCCTGCAAGTATGCCACAATGGCAGATAGACGTCATGGAAGGAGCTGTAACGCTCAAAATCATACCTACTACCCAATGACGCGGGCCAAACACTATTATCAAAAGAAAAGAGGTACTCTGACTCGCGCATAACATGAAATATGCTACTGGTGAATATAAACTCAGCACTATTACGACACCTCAGGCGCTCAACTCAGCACCACAAGAAAATACAGAAGCAGCTAAAAAAAATATACTCAATTCAACCATCACCGTCAAACAAGATCCTGTCGAGAAACTCAAGTATACTTTTTCTGTGGCACCAAAAACACTCGAATGAGTCGTCAAGAGTGTCAATTGGTATATACAAAAAACGAGTGATACTTCTGTCGGTAAAAGCCTCTGAACGGGAACGAATTATATTTATTCATTCACTGAATCTGGAAAATATACTATTGAAGCAAAAATTGAAGACAGTTTCGGTAATATACTCACAGCACGTATGGTCGCAGAAATAACCATTACTGGAACTGGAAATACGCCCACCACACCTGGCACAACAACGCCCCCTGCGACTACGACTCCTCCAGCACCAGGTACGACCGTCAGCGGTGAAGCAGCTCTCACTACTCCGCCTACTACAGGAGACAAAGTATCTGTAAAAATAAATAATGTTGCCACTACTTTTACTGTTGGTGATAGTGAAAATACTTTGACCGAGGTGGATGAAGCAGTGAGAACTATGAAAATAGGAGATAAAAAAAATGTCACTATCTCTTCACGAACAGGCGGGAAAATAACGACCAATACTTTTGTTGTGGAACTTGTCGATATACAGAGAGGTGGTTTACAAAAAATTAATATAACCATAACAGAACCCTCATCAAATATTACCTTATCTACAGATTCAGTCACTATCAGTGGCACTTCCAAAGGAACAAGTAAAGTAAATATAATCATCAATGGTAAACAGGTTGCTTCGACACAAACAAATTCTTTATGATTATTTAGTATAACAGTTAATGGTCTTACCGTAGGTGAGAATATCATTGTTGCAGAAGTATTGGACGGAACTGGTCAGATAAATGGTTCATCAATTCCAATCAAGATAAAAGTGGTTACTGAGGCTCCTCTAAATAGTTAACAGAATTAAATAAATACTATGTTCGATCCATTTTACGAATATATCTATCATCTTTTCCAGACTATAGATTACACTGCAGTATTTCTGATGATGATGATTGAAGCCTCTATCATCCCCTTCCCCTCTGAAATACCCATGCTCGCTGTGGGTATCCAGAGCTACCACGGTGATATGAACCCTCTTATTGGCCTCCTCGTAGCTCTCTGTGGCGTCACAGTTGGTACTACAGCGAATTATTTCATTTGATATTTCGTTGGTGATATTTTCGTAGAACGGTATGGGAAATATTTCGGCATCAAAAAAGAATCGTACCATCATGCACAGGCCCTCTTCCATAAAGATGCAAATTTTTACACATTCTTCGGTAGGCTGGTGCCAGTAATACGGCAAATTATCTCTATCCCTGCTGGGATGGCACATATGTATTTCCCTCGTTTCATATTACTCTCGCTCGCTGGCTCAACAATATGGCTAACAGTGCTTATCGTATTGGGATATTTTATTGGTGATAATACAGAACTAATCAGGCCTTATACGACAGGCATTACTGCTCTTATATGTATTTGCTGATTGGTCTGGTTTGCGACACATCACAAGGCTCTCGTTAAAAAAACCATTGTAAGAATAAAAAGAGCATGCCTGAAGTAATCAGTGCAACTCCAGTATAGAGAAAAATACTCACGACATGTGGACCCCAGAAAAAATAGGGCTCCGCTCCAACCAATCGTCCGATGACGAGCTCGTCATAAAAAAGTCGAACATGATATCGCAACACTGAGAATATCAGGAGTATCATAACAATGGCCGTTAACACCAAGAAAAAGACTACAGCGTGTACTGTGCGCTCTATAGTGTTGAGAGATGACTCAAATGATCGGAGATGCTGACGTACAGAATCAATCGATGATGTCTGTTCAAATATGTCACGATACTCGAGCACCCGTATCCACAAACGCTCTATATCTGTACCGTAGAGAGGAACCATCAGTGTATCAGGGAGAGGATTCTCACCTGACAAAACAGAGAGTATGGAAGAATCGCGCTGTATCTGTGCGTCGAGTGCTACTTCTTTGGAAATAGTCGTTACCTGTGTCGATGTGATTTTGTCTGTTGTGAGACTCTCTATAAAAGCATTTACCCGAGGACTCTCGAGGCTAATTTGTTTTTGGAGGAAAAGAGGGTACGTAAATTTCTCTGATACTTGATTTCGTTGTGAACGAAGAAACCCCACCATAGATATACCAATAAAAATCGTGAGGAATAATACCGTCAAAATACCCATAATACCGAGAGAGGCATTTCTCATGCGGGTCATGTGTGTCCAAGATGTTCGGAGTATGCAACCAATCATAACGCTCAGCATAATGAGAAAATGCTAAAAGTACAAAAAATGACCCCAAAAGGGTCATTGATTATAGACGGAAATATGGATTGTACTATTTCTGTGCTACTGTATCAACAGTGACAAATGTTGAACGTACTTGTTTTCCATCAAAACGTGTACGACCTTTTTCATAGAATCGAACTACGCCGTCAGTGATAGCCTGGAGAGTGAAATCTTTCCCTTGCATAACACCTTCTCCTGGGAAAATCTTGTTACCTTTTTGACGTACGATGATATTACCAGCGATAACTGGAGTACCAGCATACACTTTCACACCACGTCGTTTTGCTTGTGAATCACGACCGTTGTTGGTAGAGGAGACCGCCTTTTTATGAGCCATATACTTAAATTAAAATTAAGAACGAATTAATTGTTCTGATTACTATTTGCTGTTCGTGCGAATCGAGCATTCACTTTATTTGCATCAGCATTTTTGTAGACATCGAGTTTCTTCTTGTAGGCATTTCCTGTCTCCTGAGATGCTTCGATAATTTCAGTTGCGAGAGCTTCTGCAAATGGAGTACCTTTTTTACCTTGTGCTGATTCTTTGATCCATTTTGAAGCAAGGAAAAATTGACGCTTTGGGAGGACATCACCAGGAACCTGGAAAATAGCACCACCGATACGTTTTGGACGAACTTCAACACGAGGCATGATATTCTCAAATGCTTTCGCGAGAAGAGCGTCTGGATCTTTGTTGCCTTTTTCTTTGACGATAAGGAGAGCATCAGCGAGGAGTTTTTGAGCTGTATGCTTTTTACCACCTTGCATGATGTAGTTTATAAATTTACTTTTCTGGAGATTAATCATAGGAATAATATATTATTTTTTAGGTCGTTTAGCACCGTATTGGCTACGTGACTGTTTGCGATCTGCAACTCATTGAGTATCGAGAACACCACGAACAATATGGTAACGTACACCTGGGAGATCTTTGACACGTCCGCCACGAATCATCACAACTGAATGCTCCTGGAGATTATGTCCTTCACCACCGATATAAGCGATGACTTCGTATCCATTCGTGAGACGTACTTTCGCAACCTTACGAAGAGCCGAGTTAGGCTTCTTTGGTGTCATAGTGTACACTTTTGTACATACGCCTCGCTTCTGTGGAGATGCGAGAGGCAGGTCAAGTCTTTCGAGGTTGTTGCGAATCATCATGAGCGCAGGAGACTTGCTCTTGCGAATCTTGTTCACACGTGGTTTGCGGATAAGTTGTTGAATTGTAGGCATAGGAAATTGAGAGAATATTAACGTTTAGACCATTGGATACGCTTACGAGCTTTATGGAGACCTGGTTTCTTTCGTTCAACTTTTCGTGCATCACGAGTGAGGAGACCTTGTTCACGGAGAGCTGATTTAAATGTTTCATCGATTTTGACGAGAGCACGAGCAATACCATGTGCAATTGCGTGTGCTTGAGCACTTTCACCTGATCCTGAGACAACAACTGAGAAATGATATTCTGTTGCTGCTATCTTGAGAGGTGCGTGTACTTTTGAGAGGAGATCATCACGAGTAACATATTCCTTGAGAGGTTTACCATTTACTTCTGAGTTTCCTTTTCCTGCAAAAAGTCGTACACGTGCAGTTGCTGTTTTTCGACGACCAAGTCCGTAAGTATATTCCATAGTAATTGCGAATTAGAGAGAGAAAGTAAGAATTTCTGGTGTTTGTGCCTCGTGGCTATGTTCAGAACCTTGAAATTGTTTCAAACGATCGAGCATATGATCTCGGTGGCTATTTTTTGGGAGCATACCGGCAACAGCGAGCTTGAGCGGTTCAAATGGTTTCTTGGTACGAAGATCAGCGAGTGTGATAGTCTTGAGTCCACCCATATATTGTGAATGTGTGTGGTATTCTTTTTGTGATTCTTTACGGCCTGTTGTGACGATTTTATCGATATTGATAACGACGACATAGTCACCACCATCAATATGAGCAGCATAGGTAGGCTTCTCTTTACCAGAGAGCTTACGAGCAATACCCTGAGCTACACGACCGAGCGTGAGACCAGCGGCATCAACGAGATACCATTTTCTTTCGACATTATTTGGGAAAAGTGTTTTCATAAAAGAGACAAGAATTAGACAACAAGTTCAAGAGTAACAAGCATGCTCGCATCACCAGCACGATATTTGAGAGGAGTCATGCGAGTAAAACCAGATGTTTTAGTAGTTTTTTTAGCGATTTCCATAGCTGCCACACATGCTGCCTCTGTATAGAGAGAAGCCTGGAGAGCACGGATTGTATTCATCGTATTGTTGTTGAGACATTTACCGATGAGATTGTGCACGAGAGGTGTCACAGCACGAGCACGCTTTTGTGTTGTCGCTATTTTACCGTGAAGGAATAAGCTCGAAGCGAGATTTCGAAGTACTGCATCACGATGATTAACGTCACGTCAGTTGAGCTTGAGATGTTTTTTGGAACGGTGTCGCATAAAAGGGAATTAAGTGAAAAGTGTAAGTGATTTATTGAATGGTCTAATCATCTCCGAGGAGTTTTTTATTTTGAGTAGCGAGAGCAGCTCGAACTTCGTCCATAGCTTTCTTTCCGAAACCTTTGATAGATGAGAGTTTTGCTTCTGTGCATTTTTCGAGTTGTTCGACAGAGAGGATATTTCCATTGACGAGTGCGTTGAGCGTACGTGGTGAGAGACCGAGGAAATCAATATGTGTGAAATTCTCACGGTGTTCTGTCGCTTGTGCGTCTTTTTTCTCTTTTTCACGAAGTGTGCGTACATCTCCCATGAAATCACTCTCGACGATAACATCAGAGTCGCAGAAAATATCAAAGTATGAACGGAGCATCTGAGAACCAAACTTGAGGGCTGTTTCTGGAGAGATAGAGCCGTTGGTTTTGATAGTGAGAGAGAGCTTGTCGAGATCTGTCATGTCACCATAACGTTCACTCGTAACGTCAGAACTCACATTGAGAACTGGAGAGAAGCTCGCATCGACGAGGAGAATCATGACATCATCATCTTCTTTCTTGAGAGTCTCGATTGATTTGTATCCAACATTTTTTTCAACACGAATTTGGATATCGAGTTCGAATCCATCACGATCAATCTCTGTGATATAGAGGTCTTTGTTGAGAATTTCAACACCACCACCTGTCTTGATATCATTTGCTGTTACTTTACCAGCTTTGTTTTTCTTGAGAGTAATCCATGTAACACCAATATCAGATTTTTCGAGAACGAGATTTTTGAGATTGAGCATGATATCGAGAACACTCTCACGGATACCTGGAAGAGTTGTATACTCATGTGTTACTCCTTGTATCTTGATACCAGTGACACGTGTCCCTGGGATAGATGAGAGAATCACTCGACGAAGAGCATGACCGAGAGTCACACCATATCCTCGTGGGAGTGGAGTTATATCAAACACTGATTCCATGCAAAATGCATCCTGAGAAAGACGCTGTTCAGAAACCTTTGGGAGACCGATAATCGTATGGAGTGTGTGCATGGATAAAAAGGGATAAGAAGTAAGAAAACTACTTAGAGTAAAATTCGACGATTTTTTTCATATCAATACTTTGATCAAAATCAGTTGGCTCTGGGAGTCGCTTGATAGTAATCTTGTATGTTTTTGGGTCAGCATCAATCCACTCTACCGCTGAAACCTTCCCTGATTTATTGGTTTTGAGAAATTCTTCTGACTCAACCTGGAGATTCTTGTAGATAGGTGTATCTTTGAGCTTTTCACGAACTTCGATAACATCACCTACAGAAATTTGGTATGATGGAATATCTACTTTCTGACCATTGATAACAAAATGTGCGTGACTTACGAACTGACGAGCTTGCATGATTGTACGAGCAAAGTTTGCCTTGAGTACTGCCATATCGAGACGCATTTCGAGAAGTCTCTGCATGTTTTCAAGAGTATTCCCCTTCATGCGAGATGCTTTTTTGAAGTAATTTGAAAATTGCTTTTCAGAAACTCCGAACATACGCTTCGCAGATTGCTTCGCACGGAGTTGTTGTCCGTAGAGCCCCATACGACCGACATTTCTACCGAGGAGTTTTCGCTTTGAACCATCGAGTGAATATTTTTCACTTCCGAAAAGGTTTTTACCTTCACGACGACAGAGTTTCTTTTTTGGACCAGTATAACGCATAAATAATTGAGACTAAGAGAGATATTAGAGTTTACGTATTTTCTTTTTCTTCGTACCGTTGTATGGTACTGGTGTTTCATCTACTATTGAATCGATTTCGATACCAGCAGCAACAATAGCTCGGAGAGCATTATCTCGACCAGCACCAACACCTTTTACAGAAACATGAACGCGTTTGAGACCGTAGAGACGGATAGCTTCTTCGAGACATTTTTCCATGGCCATAGTAGCTGCGTATGGAGTTGCTTCACGAGCACCCTTGAAACCAGCACGACCACCACTGTGCCATGTGAGAACATTGCCTTCTGTATCAGAGACACTCACGTGTGTATTGTTGTAGAGAGCAGAAACACAAATAACGCCTTGTTCGACAACACGTTTTGTTTTCTTAGATCTGCGGAGAGTTTGAGCCATAAATAAGAGGTATTAAGCGACAGCTTTTTTGTTAGCAACAGTATTTTTCTTGCCTCGTTTTGTACGAGCATTTGTCTTCGTGCGTTGACCACGAACAGGAAGTCCTTTTTTGTGACGTACACCGCGGTAGCAGTTGACGTCTTGGAGAGCTTTGATATTCGTCATCACTTCTCGTCGAAGGTCTCATTCAAGAGTATATTTTTTGAGTTCATCACGAACCAATCCGAGCTCTTCTTCAGAGAGAGATTCAGCTTGGCGATTGAGTTCTATCTTGCATGAAGCAAGGATAGCTTTTGAACGAGTAGGTCCAACGCCATAAATAGCGGTGAGTGCTACCCAGAGGTGCTTGTTGTTTGGAATGTTGACTCCAGAAATACGTACCATAATAGTAAAATAGATAATTAGCCTTGTCTTTGGTTATAACGACGATTCTTTTTGTTGATAATACGGACATACCTTTTGGTATGACTCTTGTTCCAACGAACAACGATAACATCGTTACGTGGATCGCGAGGCTTTATGGACGGGCGTACTTTCATACAGATTGTGCTACGTTATGACGATAAATAATACGACCTTTCCCAGTGTCGTAGGGGGTAATTTCGATATCCACTTTGTCCCCGTTAAGGAGTGAGATATTGCACTTACGCATGTGACCGGATACATATCCAATCACAATCATACCATTTTCACCGAGTTCCTGACCAGAGAGAGTCGTAACCTGAACACGATAGTCACCACTTGGAAGGGATTCCAAAATGGTTCCCTGTGCTAAAATCTTCTCTTCTTTGACCATGAAATATGGGCGAAATTTATGATACGTGGCGGCATTGTATAAAAAAAGTCACCCTTTGCAAATCTTTTTTATCAAAAAATAAAATACAAATATAGGAAGAGAAAAAAAACATGATAAATAGGCTTAAAAGTCATTTTGTGAGCTATTTTTTGACGGGAGAAAAATAGTGATATTTTTCATAAAAAACAAAAATACATTTTTTGACCTCAAAACTGTATAAAAAAAGTGAAAAATTGATAACTATATTTGTTCTAAATAAAAACTCTAAAACAATTCCGTAATTAATTGACACAAAATGTATACTCTATTGACAGTTGCAATGAGTGATAAAAGAGGATATAATAGTGCTACTTTAAACCCCTACTATGAATTTTTTCGTTTCCCAAGTTGTTGAAGTAATCAGCCATATGTCCTTCAAAGCGGATATTTCAGCTACTATTGTTGCCATGGCCATCACTATAGCATGGTATCATTCCTCAATTTTTGGGAAAACTTGGTCACACCTCACTGGAGTGAAGAATAACATAAAGACAAAAAAAGCACTCAGAAAAGCTATGATATGGAATTTTATTCTCTATTTTTTCTTAGCTGCTAATATAACAGCGTTTTGTAAGCACTTCCAATGGAATACTATTGATCGTGGTTTTCTCCTGGGCTATGATCTCGGTCTCATGATCTGTGTAGCTATGGGCATACAAGCTCTCTACGAAAGACGCCCCCTCAAGCTCTATCTCATCACGGCTGGATGCATACTCCTCACTATGAGTACTATGGGCGTTGTAGTTGCTTGGGTTCTCTAAGGATTCATTTTTAACAATAAAAATCCCCTGCCATGGCAGGGGATTTTTTATTTTCAGAATTCTGACTATTCAACATTTGGGACCAATGCATGAGCAGAATGTACTTCTGTCACATCGGTCACATTGCCTTCATAGTATTGTTCGTCTGGTTCGAGATTGTTCTGGAAGTACTGAAGTGTTGGGATACGGCGACCAATAATCACATTTGATTTGATATCAACGAGGTGATCAATACGTCGTTTTCCTGCAGCATCAACGAGAACTTTCACAGTTTCTTGGAATGATGCAGCAGAGAGCCATGAATCAGAATGAAGCGATACTTTCGCGATACCGAGAACAAGGCGCTGACCAATAGCCTGTTTCTTGCTAGCGGCAACGAGTTTTTTATTCGCATCATTAAATACACCTATATCAACTGTATCTCCCTGGAAAAATTCACTCTCCCCTGGTTCAATAATCGTCACTTTTGAGAACATCTGTCGTACGATACAACTGACGTGCTTCGCATTGACGGTTTGACCTTGAGAAGCATAGATTTCTTTGACTGCTGCGACGATATACTGTTGAGATCTTGCTGGTCCAGCAATCATCATAAGCTCTTCAACATCGATATTTCCTTCACAGAGTTTATCGCCTTTTTTGATTTTTTGCTCCTCGACGACAGTGAGCTTACGACCAAATGGAATAACATATTCCAATGTCTGAGCTTCTGTATCTGAGACATAGATGATACCATTTTCAATTTTTGAAACGATTCCACCTGTTGAAGCGATAATCTTTTGCTTCGTCTCTGGAGAGATAGCGAGTACTTGTTTCACTTTGATAGATTCTCCTGTTTTCACTTTTTGTTCGTGATCGTGAGGGATGTAATATTCTCGCGTTTCAGGCTTGTATGCTTTTATGTACACAGTCGCTGAATTTTTGGTATGTTCAATTTTGATAACCTCACCATCGATATGACTGATTTTTGCGAGATATTTCGGAGTACGAGCTTCGAAAAGTTCTTCGACACGAGTAAGACCCGTTGTGATATCTCCCCCTTCTTTCGCGACTCATCCTGAGTGGAATGTACGCATCGTAAGCTGAGTACCAGGTTCACCAATAGATTGAGCAGCAACAATACCAACTGGGGTACCGATTTCGACAAGCCGATTACGTGCGAGATCCATACCATAACAACATTGGCAGACACCTTCGTGAGTTTCACAGTTGAGCATGCTACGAACAGGGATATTATCAACATCAGATGCCACAATAGTCTTGAGGAGTGTCTGATCGATAACATCTTGTTTCTTCGCCATGACAGTTCATTTTTTATCAACGAGGTCTTTTGCAAGAATTTTTCCGTAGATACGTTCTTCGAAAGATTCTTCGAATACGACACCTGATGTAGCACGAGTAATTTCTTCGAAATGCAGTGTGCCACAATCGAGTTCTCGAACGAGGATATTCTGAGCTGCATCGACGAGACGACGAGTCATGTAACCAGATTGAGCGGTTTTGAGCGCTGTATCCGCTTTACCTTTACGTCCTCCGTGTGTCGCAATGAAGTACTCGAGAGCTGTGAGACCTTCTTTGAAATTTGATTTGATTGGGAGCTCAATAGTTTTACCAGATGGTGATGCTACGAGACCTTTCATACCACAAAGCTGTGTGACGTTACCCCAAGAACCTCGGGCACCAGAGTCAATGAAGTGGTAAATATGATTGTGTTTTGGGAATACTTTTTTCATCTCAGATTCAATCACGTTCTTTGCCTGACTCCAGATACGAATAGATTGTTCATAACGCTCATCATCAGTGAGGAAACCTTCGTAGGCCATTGACTGGATAGTACGAACTTTCTCTGTTGCTTTTTCGAGGATTTCTCCTTTGTTTGATGGTGTGAGCATATCACTCTCAGAAATTGAGAGGCCACTCATAGTCGCATATTTGAAACCAATATTTTTGATTTCATTCGCTACTTGAGCTGTGATAGCAGTACCGTAGTTCTCGAAAATATCGGAGAGAAGTTTTGAGAGCTGCTTCTTGGTCATCGTCATATTCTGGAATGGATATCCAGCAGGGAGAGCTGCATGGAATCTCATACGTCCATAAGTGGTGCATTTACCATCTTGTATGAGCGGAGTCCAATCTCGTACTCGAATTTGAGTGTGGAGATCAATTTCTCGATTCATGAAAGCAATAGATGCATCATCGTATGAAGCAAAGACGTGTCCTTTGAATCCTGCTTCGTTTTCTTTTGTGAGGAAGTAACATCCGAGAATCATATCCTGTGTTGGAGAAACAATTGGTTCTCCATTGCTCGGATTGAGCATGTTCGCTGATGTCGCCATGAGCTCACGAGCTTCTGCTTGTGCCTCTGGTGTAAGAGGGAGATGGACAGCCATCTGATCTCCGTCAAAATCCGCATTGAATGCTACACAAGTAAGGGGGTGAAGATGGATAGCTTTACCTTCTACGAGGGTTGGTTGGAATGCTTGGATACCAAGTCGGTGGAGAGTCGGAGCACGATTGAGAAGGACGTATTTTCCTTTGATAACTTCTTCGAGAGCATCCCAAACTTCTTTGGCATTTTCTTCGATGATTTTTTCAGCGTGTTTCACATTAAATGCATACTCCCCTTCTATGAGTTTACCAATAACGAATGGCCGGAAAAGTGTGAGAGCAATTGTTTTTGGGAGACCACATTGATCCATCGCGAGATGAGGACCAACCACGATAACAGAACGACCAGAATAGTCGACACGTTTACCGAGGAGATTTTGACGGAATCGGCCTTGTTTACCCTTGAGAATATCTGTGAGAGATTTCAACTTACGCTTGTTCGCCATAGCATAACCAGAACGTGAACTACGAACTGAACCAGAGATGAGAGCATCGACTGATTCCTGGAGCATACGTTTTTCATTCTTTAGGATGACATCTGGAGCTCCGAGTTGGATGAGTTTCTTGAGACGATTATTTCGGTTGATGACACGACGATAGAGATCATTCAGATCTGAAGACGCCATACGTCCACCATCGAGCTGAATCATCGGACGAAGATCTGGTGGGAGAATCTGGAGAGCATCCATGATGAAATCACGTGGATGTTGATTGCTCGCAAAGAGGTCAATAGCGAGACGGAGTTTTTGGAGGAGTTTCTTTTCTTTTGATTTTGGCGCTGTTTTGATTTCTTTTTGAAGTGTCTGAATGAGGCTACCGAGATCGATACGATCGAGGAGCATCTTGATTGCTTCACCTCCTGTTCCACCTGTAAATACTTGAGGAAAGCGCTCTGCGAGAAGTCTGTAATCAAGCTCTGAGATAACCATGCCTGATTCGAGCGAGATGAGTTTGTCACGCATACCTCGGTATTCTTCATCGAGTTCATCGAGTTTTTCTGTACAGTCGCGCTCCATTTCATTAAATGCTTTTGATTTCATTTCTCCTGCTTCGTGTGCTATTTTTGCTTCGTTTAACATGCCTTGAAATTCTTTTTGCATTTCAGTGCGTGCCTGCTTGAATCTATCTTCGAGTGCTGCGAGAGCATCCTTGCGGAAATCATCGTGAACATCAGTGATGAGGTATGCTGCAAAATAGACGACTTGATCGAGTTTTTTCACAGGAACATCGAGCATGAGACCAACACGAGATGGGACAGATTTGAGGAACCAGATATGAGCGACAGGAGAAGCGAGCTCAATATGAGCCATTCTCTGACGTCGAACCTGAGAAGTTGTCACTTCTACACCACAACGCTCACAGATGATACCCTTGTATCGGATACGTTTGTATTTACCACACGCACATTCATAGTTCTTTCGTGGACCGAAAATCTGCTCACAGAAGAGACCACCACGCTCAGGACGCTGCGTACGGTAGTTGATTGTTTCTGAAATAAGTATTTCACCATGAGACTGAGCGAGGATATCTTCTTTTTTTGCAATAGAGATAGAAATACCACGAACCTTGTTGAGGTTTTTACCAGCTGTGATATTTTGTTTTCCGGCATTTTTGGAAATAGCAGAGTAATCAGTGATACGATCATTGAGAAAGTCTGTCATTTCATCCGTAAGATACGGATTCATGTTGTCATCACCGAGAAAACTCTCTTTTTCAGCACCGATTTCATCAAACTCTGGACCGAGAAGATCGTCTTCTGAAGGAGATGATACGACATCATCTTCTTCTGGAAGTACCATCTCCTCATCCATAGAGTCGAGTGAAGCGTCGAGGGCTGCGTCGAGTTGTGTTTCCTCTTGTTCAGCTGGGTTTGATTGTTTGACCATAAACGAAGATTAAAAAGAAAATGAAAAGGTATTATTCGCTCTCAGAAGTATTTTTGACAAGATCTGAGAAGACTTCAACCTCTCCCATACGTCCTGCATACTCATCACCACGGTTATCGACTTCTCCTTGTTCGAGGAGTTCGAGCTTGAGACCGAGAGCTTGGAGCTCTTTGATCATCACGTGGAATGATTCTGGAACACTCGGACGTTTGATTGGTTCATTTTTGACAATAGCACGATATGCCTGTGTACGTCCTGTGATGTCATCTGACTTAATCGTGAGAATTTCTTGGAGGATATTTGCTGCACCGTAACCCTGAATAGCCCAACATTCCATTTCTCCGAATCTCTGACCTCCATTCTGAGCTTTACCTCCGAGTGGTTGCTGAGTAATCATAGAGTAAGGACCAACAGCACGGGCATGAATTTTATCTTCGACGAGATGGTGGAGTTTGAGCATGTAGACTGTACCAAGCATTGTTTTTTCTGCGAATGGTTCTCCAGTTTGTCCATCATAGAGTTGGACTTTACCAGATGTATCCATGCCTGCTTTTTTCATGAGGTCATGAATAGTATCTATATTAATACCGTTGAGAACTGGTGTTGCCACTTTGATACCGAGACGACGAGCAGCTTCACCGATATGAGCCTCGAGTACTTGTCCGATATTCATACGAGAGACGACACCAAGAGGATTGAGAATGATGTCGACTGGTTGACCATCTGCTGTATGAGGCATATCTTCTGGTGGGACGATACGAGCGACGATACCTTTGTTACCATGTCGACCCGCCATCTTGTCACCAACTTCGATTTTTCGAGTTTGAGCCACGTAGACTTTTACTTGTTGGAAAACACCTGTTGCGAGATTATCACCTTCTTCTTTTCGTAAAATCTGAATATCGATAACCTTACCTCCTGAACCTGATGGGAGATAGAGAGAAGAGTCTTTGACGTCTTTTGATTTATCACCAAAGATTGCTCGGAGAAGGCGTTCTTCTGGAGAGAGTTCTTGTTCACCTTTTGGTGTGATTTTACCGACGAGGATATCACCACCTTTGACGAAAGCACCAATACGAACAATACCATTTTCATCGAGGTCTTTGAGTTTCGCACTTGAGACATTTGGGATGTCACTGGTAGTGCTCTCTGGTCAGAGTTTTGTCTCACGAACATCAAGTGTATATTCGTTAATAGATACATTTGTGAAATAATCTTGTTCTACGAGTCGTGAGTTGAGGATGACCGCATCTTCAAAGTTATATCCATTCCATGGCATATAGGCAACACGGAGATTTTGACCGAGAGCGAGTTCACCTTGTTCCATAGAGTGTCCATCAGCCAAGATATCACCAGCACGGAATTCTTGTCCATGAGAGACACGAGGATATTGGTGGATTTGCATGTCGTGATTTGAACGCTCAAATGTGAGGAGTTCGTAGGTTCGTTTTTCACCATTATTGTACATAACAGTGATATGTTTCGCATCGACACCGACAACTTTTCCGTCAAAATCAGCCTGAATACAGTAACCACTTTTTTCACCAAATATTTTTTCATTACCAGTACCTACAATAGGCGCAGACGAACGAACGAGAGGAACAGCCTGACGCATCATGTTTGATCCCATTTCCGCACGAGTCGCATCATCATGTTCCAAGAATGGAATAAGTGATGTTGTCTCAGAAACGATTTGTTTTGGAGAGATATCAATATGAGTAATATCACGAACATAGACGATAGTTGCTTCACTGTTTTGTCGAGCACCGAGACGTGTCTCAGCGAAATTACCAAATATATCAATTGGAGAATTGGCTTCAGCGATAGTGAAATCACGTTCTACGTAGGCATCGACATATTCGTACGCATCAGTGAGATGTCCACGAACGAGGACTTCTTTTTCTTTGTATGATTTTTTGAGAAGTTCTGCGTGTTCTTTTTTCATGAGAACTTTTTCTGGTACGATGACTTTTCCTTTTTCATCGACGATATCCTCGAGTGTAATACGATTCACTGCTGAGAGTCCGTCATTTGCTACGAAATGGCTAATCTTGCGATATGGAGTTTGTATGAAACCATACTGATCAACACGAGCAAATGATGAGAAATGAAGAACGAGACCGATATTTGGACCTTCTGGAGTAGCAATAGGACAGATACGACCATATTGTGTCGGATGTACGTCTCGAACTTCGAATGATGCACGTTCACGTGTGAGACCTCCAGGACCCATCGCAGAAATACGACGCTTATGGGCCAACTCTGAGAGAGGATTGCTCTGATCCATGAATTGTGAGAGTTGTGAACTACTGAAGAATTCTTTTACTACTGCTTCAATAGGTCGGTGATTGATAAAGCTTCGTGCTGTTGATTCATCGAGATTAATGACGGTCATACGATCTTTCGCAATTCGCTCCATACGAGCGAGACCAACGAGAAATTTCTCTTGTACGAGCTCTCCAACTGATCGGATACGACGATTATCGAGTCGATCAATATCATCAGGTGTACAGCTCGGATCATCCATCTGGAGCTTCATGAGATAACGAAGTGTTTCTACGATATCATCCGTTGAGAGAAAACGACCATCACCTTCGTATGTACCATTGACGTGAAGTTTTCGAGACATTTTGAGACGTGCGACTTCACCGAGGTCAAATCGTTTTGCATTGTAAAAAGTCGTACGGAAAAGATCCTCAACTCGCTCATCAGTACCGAGATCTCCTGGTCGGATAAGCTTATAGAGTGCGTGCCATGCTTCTACCTGGTTTTTTGTTTTATCTTTATCGAGTGTTGGTTGGATAAATTTCGCGAGGATATCTTTATCGTCTTTGAATGCTTTGATAATAGCAGCATCTGATTCAACGCCGAATGCTCGGAGAAGTGTCGTCGCTGGCATTTTTCGTTTCTTGTCGATACGAACTGTGATCATACCTCGACGATCTGTCGAGAATTCGAGCCATGCACCTTTTTTTGGTTTGATTTTCGCACTGTAGACACCAGCATCTACTTCAAAAGCGATACCGTCGGCCTTGATAATTTGATGAACGACAACTCGTTCAACTCCATTCACGATAAATGTTCCCTTCTCTGTCATGAGAGGTATACCGCCCATAAATACTGTATCTTCTTTAATTTCACCTGTTTCCTTATTCAACATTTGGAGTTTGACACGGAGGTATGATTCGTAGTTGAGATTTTTTCGACGACATTCTTTGCTCGTGTAACGAGGTGCCTCGAGCTCCATACCTTTGAAGTGGATTTCTACACGCTCTTCAGAAAAGTCTGAAATAGGAAACACACTCTCGAGAGCCTCATTAATACCGTGCTCAATAAATGATCGGTAAGAATCAAGCTGTGCTGCGATAAGCTCAGGCATTTCGATAATAGCACGGTCTTCTGTAAAAAAGTGACGTCCAGATCGGACATAGAGAGCACCGTGTGTTGCTTTTTCGAGACGTGGAGTATGTGTAATGGCTGGCACTGGAGAGAGTGAGAGTTGTTTGCGAGGCTCTTTTACTTTTTTTACGACTTCTGGTTTTTTAGATTTTTTTGGAGCTGGAGTTATTTTTTCTGCTTTTTCCGCAATTACTTTCTTAGGAGTCACCTTTTTTGCGACTTCTTTTTTCTTTGGAGCTTCTTTTTTTGGAGCTGGCTTTTTTTTGGAGTTCACAGGAGATTTTTTAGGAGATTTAGTTGATTTTGAGTTTACCTTTTTTGCGACTTCTTTTTTCTTTGGAGTTGGCTTCTTTGGGAGAACCTTCTTTACTGGTTTTTTTGCAATTACTTTCTTAGGAGTCACCTTTTTTGCGACTTCTTTTTTCTTTGGAGTTGGTTTCTTCACAACCTTTGCAGACACTTTACCTCCTGCTTTCTTGGCAGGCTTGGTGAGTTTTTTCGCATTCATAACGTAAAAAAAGGAGATAAAAGACACAGAAAAACCGCATACTTGCTATGCGATAAACACGGACGAGTTATCTAGTTGGTTCGTGCACGAAAATCGGGATATATGTGATATGCGGAGGAGTATAGTAAGTGTGTCAAAATTGTCAAATTAATTTTTCAATACTTACAATTGACTGTCATCTGTGTCCATAAAACCTTCTGGGAGTTTTCTACTAAAAGCCATCTGCGTATGTCAGCATCCATCATCAAATCATTCACCTTCTACAATTTCTCCTCCAGCTGAAAAAATAAGCCAAACCCTGTCCCCATTGGCCTTTAGTAATGCTCCTACTAGTTCTGGCAATTCAGAAAGTGTCACGTCATGTTTTGGGTTTCCGCCAAGTACACTATACACTCACCTCACAATTCCAACACAGGGGCAATGAGTACATTTTCCACGACAAATAGGATTCTCTCATTTTTTAGAAATTCTTTTACATATGTGTGCTGGTACATTCATGCAATATAGTATACTTTACATTATAATAAATTATGTTTATATAACAATAAGTACTACTGTTGAATTTTACGAAACATCTCTTTATTCATATGAACTAACATATCATACGGTATAGTCTGTGCGCGTTCTGATTGTCGTACGAGACTCACTGGAGACTCATAATTTTCATCAATAATAACCACCTCATCTCCAATTTTTGCATCGATCACATGCGATATATCTATAGTAGTCAGATTCATCGATATTCGGCCAATAATTGGGCATAAAATATTATTTATCAAAACTACACCCGTATTCAAAAATCGTCTATCGATACCGTCATTATAACCAATTGGTAGTATTCCAATTTTCGTATTTTTCTCAGCACAATAGACACCATCATACCCAACAACATCTCCTGGCTGTATCATTTTTATCTGAATCAATTTCGTGGCACAACGCAACGCTGGCTGTAAATCTGGGTGACCATAACCAAAAAATGCGAGCCCTGTACGTGCGATATTCCCCAGAGGAAAATGATATTTCTCAGCATGAATAAGTCAGCTTGATGCACAGATGTGTTTATATTTCGGATGTATGTCTATGTCTTCGAGAAGAGATTGAAATTTCTGAAATGTTGCTAACTGATTATCTGTGAAAACAAAATCTTCTGGTGTAGCAAGGTGGGACATGAGTCCTTCTATGTTTGAACGTATTTTTATGAGTATATCTTTTGCAAAAATAGAGTCGAGCATTTGGATGCCCTCTCGATGCATGCCTGTATCAACAAAAAGATGTATCCTGGCACGAGGATATCTCCGAATCACGGCACTGGCATAATCTAAATCAGAAACAGCGTAGATGAAATTTTTTCTCCGAGGTATATCGCGTGGGTCAATATAACCCATGATGAGGATATCTTTTTTATAACCGTATTTTTCGAGTTCATATGCCTCGTAGAGAGAGTCCACACAAATAAAAGGAATTGAATACTTCGTCAAGAAAGGAGTCAGAATTTTGATTCAATGGCCGTACGAATTACTCTTTACAACTGGAACAGCTAAGACACCATTGTGAAGTCCTGAGAGTACTTGGAGATTATGAATAAACCTGTCAGGAAAAATCGTGAGTGTATTGAGATTGTGATACATGGCGAATTGACAAATACAAAAAAAGAGTAATTTATAGTGGTTATTATACAAAAAAATATGAATGCTCCAAGCTCAGAAATTATCGTTGTATGAGGAAGAAACAAAATCAATGAAAAACCGAATCATGGCGGTAATCACCTAGCCCATTTGGTACAATTTGGAGTACCGACTACGTCACTCGATATTTTACCTATCAAAGAAGAACGTGAATGAATAATTACCCATAAGCAGTGAACATTGGCAGAATATCTTAAGAGCTGAATAGCTACACCTCGTTGAGTACTAATTTCAACACCCGATGAATGTCATATCGCAGATTTACGAGCATCAATAGAAGCAGGAGTAAGGGTAATTCTCGTAGAAAAACCCATAGGACTAAGTGCTGATGATTATAGAGAATTTCAAAGACTCTACGCTCTTGCCAAAGAACAATGACAGATAATCATGTCTTGTCTCCCCCGTCTCACAGATACACCATACCGACATCTCACTATGGGTATGTCAGAACTTATCAATCTCTATGGTGATGTTACGGAGATATCCCATACTTTTGGATTCAATAAAGACGTAAACAAAGGCTTCGCTGGGCAAGATCATATTGCTCATGAAATTACGACTGTCATGCAAATACTCTGATATACATGAAAAATAGAAGATATCCAAATACATATAACAAAAAGTTCGGCTGATGAATATTCGTGTTACTGATGGATTGGTGGTGTTCATTTTACTATTGGTGGCAACAAGAAATCCACAGAGAAATATGAGCAAGTTACAATAAAATTTGAAAAAGGTACTGCTCATCTCGATGCTGCCAACGGTAAATTTACTCATTCTCCTAATTCATGAGGACAAAAGTTTGAGTACGATGCAGGGAAAAGTAATCCTGTCGATCGTTTAACAACTGTGTCACGTAATTTTGTAGAATTTGCTTTGGGAACAGAGGGGGTAAAATTATATTTGCCTGATAATAGTCTTGCAGCCTCTGCTTTTTTCCCATCTACATTGGACTGGTAAAATCCGATAGCTGGTTCGTAATACTCCAACCAGTTTGTTGTAGTTTATTTGAATCAAGTGCAGTTCGTTGAATTTCCCCTAGTGCTGATGAATGCTGAGGAGCAAGTGAAGTTTTGGTAGTTTCTGCAAGAATACTCCAGAGCTCATTGACGGATGTTTCGATACCAGTACCAACATGATATATACCTGTGAGATTTTTCTCCAGTGAATGGAGATTGGCAGAAACGACATCATCCACATGAACGAAGTCACGCGTCTGATCTCCATCTCCAAAAATAGTTGGCACTTCATTATTTTTTATTTTTTCGAGAAAAATAGAAACAACCCCTGCTTCACCGTGAGCATTTTGTCTTGGTCAGTACACATTTGCGTAGCGTAATATCGTTGACTGAATACCATACTGTCTCTCATAAAAACCAAGAAGAAACTCTACTGAACGTTTTGAGATTCCATAAGGTGTTTCAGGGTTGGCGATATGTTCCTCAGAATATGGTGGAGTATCTCCGCCAAACATAGCCCCACCAGTCGAAGAAAATATCATACGTTCACAACCAACTTCTCTCATTGCTTCTAGGATATTCAGAGTTCAGAGAATATTTACTTCAACATCTCTTTGTGGATTTTTGATAGATTCTCTCACATTTATCTGCGCAGCAAGATGAAAAACTACCTCTGGTTGGAAAGAATGGAAAATGCTCTTCATACGATGAACATCACATATATCTCCTTCACAGACGAGGAGACGTGTATTGTTTTTATGTTGCTCAATATTGGCACGTGCTCCAGATGAAAAATCATCCACAACGCACACATTATTTCACGCATCTATACATGCATCAACAAGATGTGAGCCGATAAAACCAGCTCCACCAGTAATAAGGATTTTCATAGAATAAACTAGAAATTACAACCACTATAGTCTCCTGACTTCACGAGTATTTCTGGGAGCTCATTCACCGGTATCGTCTTGTAGTTGATGTGGAGAGTACATTGAGCAGTACCGTCGTCATTGATGTAGCGGAAGCGTTCGAGGTCTTGTTCTGCGGCGAGGT
>DALYDS010000002.1:0-36980 GCA_031973055.1 bacterium
ATACGAAGCTCATCCGTGTACTCACTCATGAATTCGGGCATGCCCTCTGACTCATGCATGTCGATGATCCTCGAGCTATTATGTACAGACTTAATCAAGACGAGAGCGAAACATTGACTGAAGCAGATATTACAGAACTTTCAAAAATTTGTCGACTCAGATAACATTGCGCCAGGTAAATACAATCTATAATTTATTTCCAGATGAAGAAACTCCTCCTCTCCTCCTTCCTGGCAACAAGCATGTTTGCTTTTGCTTACACGCAAGTTGATATAGAAAATGCGAATTATCTCTCGGGCAAAAGTATCATCAAAGCTCAATCATCTGCCACCAAATACCGTCTCGATGATACAATTACACGTGCAGAGGTAATAGGAATTGCTATGAAAATGAAATGAGAAAATCTCCCCAAGGATTATACTTGCAAAAAGTATTTCACTGATGTAGTAAAAAATGATTGGATATGCAGAGCTGTGGAACTAGGAGCTAAGGCGGGTATTGTCTCTCGGGAAAATGCTAGATTCCGTCCACTAGATCCTATTACAAGAGTAGAAGCATTAGCAATACTGATGAATTCTATGGGTACACGATGAGAAGAAACAGTCATTTCTCCCTTTCCATTCACCGATGTAAAAAAATGAACCTGGGAAGAAAAGTGGATATCAAGAGCTTACACTCTCAATATAATTACAGAAGCACCTTGTGATTCATCTTGAGACGCAAGAACATGTTCTGGAGTATCATTTGGTCAATTTAGACCCACTAGTAATGCTACCAGGGCTGAGTTATTTGAGTTTGCAAAAAATACTTATACATATGGTGTAAGTATTGGACTAGTGTGAAACCCTGAAAGCGCCTTTTTGAGTTATTCATACAGCTATACAACGGATGAAAACTATGTTTACAAGAATAATAACATTGTCCCCAATATTGACCCTTCATCTTTCAGGATTAATTTAAAAGATTTCATAGAAGATAAAGATGGTGTTTATAAATATGACGCCACTTCAAATATGGCTTATAAAGTTACATGAATTGACAAAGAAAGTATGAAAATATTAAACTACAATTATATCAAAGATGCTTACAATGTTTACCTCTGTACAAACTATGATGAAGCCTATGAATGTAGAATATTGCCAAATATAGATGTTGCCTCATTTTCCTGCTATGATCTAGAAAAGTACGGAAATCTTTGCAAAGATAATTATCATCAATATGACCTGGCCGGAAAAGAACAAAATATCGATTCTGAGATTTGGCCAAATAACCTATAATTTACTCATATGAAAAAACTCTTCTTCTCTTCCCTCGTTGTTACTAGTGTTCTCGCTTTCGCTTATACACAAGTAGATGTCGATAACGCGACCTACCTTGCTGGTAAAGGAATTATTACCACCCAATCAGCGACAACTAGTTACCGTCTTGATGATACCATTACACGTGCTGAAGTAGCTGGCATAGCTCTCAAATTGAAGTGAATAGATTTGCCAGAAAATTATCAATGTAGGAAATACTTCTCCGATGTCACAAAAAATGATTGGATATGTCGAGCCGTCGAGATCGCTGCTGATGCAAGATTTATTTCTCGGACCAATACAACATTTCGACCACAGGACAAGATTACAAGAGCAGAGGCATTGGCAATTATAGAAAAGGCAGGTGGATTAGAAAAAATCACCTATATTCCTGGGGTAACTGATATGCGTGGTTCAATTGCTTTCGAAAAAGCAGTAGAAATAGCTTGGCAACGTGATGTATTTTGGACGTATATTAATAAATCTTACCAATATACTCAGGAGTGAGGCGAAAATTTTGAAGATGATATTAGCTATAATCCAAATAACTCTGCTTCGAGAGCTGAAGTATTTAGATTTACGAAAAATATCATGGAAATCAGAACAACAATGTCTGGTGAAATCACGATAACTTCGCAAGATCGAGCAGCAATCGAAAAATAATTTTATTTCTTTATTTTCTTCTATGAAAAAAACCCTTTTTATTATCCTCGCGATAATCGTCGTCGGTGCTCTCTGGGCTGTCGGACAATATAACTCACTGGTCTCTGGTCGTGCTGGAGTTGATCGTGCATGGAGTGATGTAGAGGTGGTTTATCAGCGTCGTGCAGATCTCGTACCTCAGCTCGTCGCAACAGTCGAAGGCGCAGCCAACTTTGAGAAAAAAACACTTACTGATGTAGTCGAAGCTCGTGCCAAAGCAACACAGGTCAAAGTCGATCCTACAAATGCTAATAGCATGGCACAATTTACGACATCACAAGGAGAACTCACAGGAGCACTGTCTCGTCTTCTCGTAACAGTAGAAGCCTATCCGACTCTTACAGCCACTCAAGGCTTCCGCGACCTCCAATCACAGCTCGAGGGATCAGAGAACCGCATCGCTAATGTCCGGTCTGACTATAATGGCGTGGCAAATACCTGGAACGTGACCGTTTCTCGCTTCCCAACAGTATTTATCGCTCGTCTCCTTGGTTTCGACAAGGCAGCTCTCTTCGATGCTCAACCTGGCTCAGAGAATGCTCCAAAAGTAGAGTTTAATTTGGACAAATAAACCTTCTAGCAAGAAAATAGAAATGGGTTTTTAGGGGCGAAACTGTCTGAGCGTCACGAAAACAGAAAAACAATTGCGGAATTGGAGAGCGAGTTTTTTGCCCCTAAATTGTTTTGGATACTTTTGCAATCAAAAGTATCAAACGAATCAGCTAACTGGGCTTGATACCCGCCTCCGCGGTAATGACGAACAAGAAATCATTTATGAAAAAAATCTTCCTCTTTGCTCTCTGCTCTCTGCTTTTTTCTTTCAAGGGAAGTTTTGCTGAATTCATAGTTCCCCCTCTCCCCTCTACTCCTGTCTATGATGAAGTTGTGCTTTTAAAGTCTGAAGAAAAAACAGCCCTCGAACAACAAATCCTCACACTCGAAAAAGAAACCAATCATCAAATTGGTATAGCAATTATCAAGAGCCTCCAAGGCCGAACGGTTGAAGAAGCCTGACTCGCAATCTTGAGAGGATGGTGAATCGGTCAAAAATGACTCGATAATGGCCTACTCATACTCCTCATGCCTGTCGGTTGAGTATGAGAAAGAGAGATGAGAATAGAGGTCTGAAAAGGGCTTGAGGGAGTGATAACAGACCTCATGTCCCGGAGAATTATCGATGAGAATTTCACCCCTCATTTCATAGAAGGAAAGTATGGTGATGGTCTCGTTGAAGGCATCAATCGTATGGCGCCGCTTCTCAGGGGTGAAGTCGTCACTCTCCCAGAAAATAAAGTCTCTAATATTGATGATATACAAGGTATTTTGATGATAGTTGCTGTCTTTGGATGGTGACTCTTGAGCGTCCTCTCTGCATCGAAATCATGGTGGCTAGGAGGAGTTTTCTGAGCAATAATCGGATTTTTTGTGATGTGAACAATAGGAGTTTTTTTAATTGGGATTTTCGGGCTCATTCTCGATTTTTTTCTTTCAAAATATGCTTACGGGAGAATCCCCTTTCTCAGAAGCATGGGTAATAACCGTTGGTGAGGGGGTGGATGATTCGGGTGAGGCGGCTCTAGTGGTGGCTGGGGTGGTTTCTGATGAGGAAGTGGCTGGGGTGGATGATCGAGTGGTAAATGGTAAATTAGATATTTAGGATTTACCACTATAATTTCTCTATGAAAAAAATAATACCCTACGCAAGTATTTTGACAGTATTTTCTCCTGTTACTTTTGCAGATTGGAAAATCATAAATTGTCCAAATGGTAACTGTCTCAGAGCATGAGTGGATGCAATAAAACAGTACATAGCCAATGCCGGTCTCATAGCTGATAAGCCTCTCTCGATAGCAATACAAGATATTATTCAATATTTCCTCTCATTTTTGAGTTTGATTGCTGTTATCTACATCATGTGGGCAGGCGCGCAGATGCTGCTTTTTCCAGCAAATGAAAACTCCAGTGAAAAAACCAAAAAAATTATTATATCAGTCATTGTCGGATTAACCCTTATCTGGTTTGCATGGTGGATAGTGAATTCACTCTTTTTTGTTCTCGGAGGGTCATGAGTGTCTACAAATTAGTATTTGATAATTAGTAATCATATTTGTCAATACTCTTCCCTATACAAAGAGTGCGTCAGAACTTTGAATTCTCATGAACAATCTGGTACGATGGTCGTATATAACTCATGAAAAAGGCAATTCTCATCATATTTCTCTCGCTCACAGCATTCGTTTGTTTCGATGCCTTAGCCCAAAACTGGTCATTTAGCTGTAGCGGAAACAATTGTTTCAAGGCAGGCGTAGATTACGCTGGGAACACTATTGGTAAGAGTTCTGGTATTATCACTGGTAAGTGAATTGCAGAAGCTGTACAGGACGTTATCATCTATTTTTTGGGATTTCTCGCACTTATCTCTGTTATCTACATCATGTGGGCAGGTGCACAGATGCTCCTCTTCCCATCTGATGAGGAATCAAGCGAAAAAACCAAAAAAATTATTATATCAGTCATTGTCGGACTTTTTGTGATATTCTTCGCATGGTGGATAGTGAATTTCATATTCAAAATACTCAATAATAAAGCGGCTCTCTCAGATACGTGGATACCCCGAGCAGTAGCAGAGACACAAATTCGTGAAGTAGATTTCACGACCTACAGTAATCGCATACAGGCACTCAAGACAAAACTCTCCACGTACAGCCCAGACATTACTCGCGAACTCTCTATCCTCGTCGATGGCGCATTTGATCACCTCCCTGACAGAGGTGATATGTACGTCAATCAGCAATACTATGATAAAGTAAAGGCACAGATAACAAACTACGATCTCCATCACGACAGTATCGATCTCGGGACGCTCAACAATGCTCTCGATAAATTCTTACAACAGAGTAAAACATTTACGATTGAAGGACAAGTATCAGCAGCGCCTCGTACAGGTGACGCACCTCTCTCTGTAACATTGGAAGCAAAAGGCATGAAAGACGGAAGTGGTACACTCATACCAGACACAAACTATATATGGTGGGTACGGGTACCTGAAGGATCCAAAATTATTGGACGAGGGAAAACTATCAACTATATATTTCAGGATGAGGGAACCTACACCGTCAATCTGACAGTAAACTCTGCGAGTAAAAATAGCAAAGGATTCCGTGATGTTATCAACTTCGAAGACAGTGTCACAATAGAAGTAGGACAACCAAAAGTAAAATTTGTGGTCTTTTTCAATGATCAACTCGCTACTGATAATGTGAAATTGTCATCACGAGAATCAGAACAAAAGGTTATCATCGATGCCTCTCATACCAAATTTTCTTCTGGCTATACTATCAAAAAAACAGAATGGGACTTCGGTAATGGTAAAACAGATACTGTCGATGGAGCTCCTCTCATCAAAACACAAGACTACAAAGAAGGAGAATACATCGTGAAATTAAAACTGACACGAAACGATGATGAAGTATTTACCAAAAATATTATTCTCAAAGTGGGTGATCCTATTGCCTCAATTTTTGCGAGCAAGCTCCAGCCAGACAAGGGTGAAAAGGTGACTTTTCAAGCTAAGAAGGTAAGCCAGGATGGTGTATCATACGCTTGGGAAATCAGAAAAATAGGCTCAAATAGCCTCCTCGCCACAGCAACCGGTCCACGCATGGAATATGCATTCCTCGATGTAGGACGTTATTCTGTTGATCTCATATCTTCGAAGAGGGATATACGCGACAAAGAAAGCATAGAAATCCTCATCGATTCTCAGGTGCCAGTCGTACGATTCGATGCACAAGTCGAGAGTTCTGAGACTCCAAATATCTATCTATTCGATGGAACAGCCAGCTACGATCCTGACTATCCTGATGATCAGACTATGAAATATGAGTGGTTCATCAATGACAAGCCTGTTCAATTAGTCGACACCAACTCGAGCAATAGTCGTGGAAATTATATTTTCCCAGAAAAAGGCACATACCAAATCGAGCTTCATGTCACTGATAAAGAAGGTAAACAATGAATATTTAAGAAGACAATCAGTATCAAAAATCTCCTCTCTATTCAACTCAATATACGACCTCAGGTCGTCAAGCGTGGTGAACGTGTACTCCTCTCTGCGACAGCACCAAATGCCGAAACATTTGAATGGAATATAGCAGGTAAGGAACAGGTCATACAAGAAACTGGTAAACTCATCACCTCGTTCGATAAATCAGGGACCTACCCAATGACCATAAAAGTAACAGATACAAATGGCGACACAAACATGCTCAAACGCAAAATCTATGTCGTTAATGGTGAAGAACCATTTGCCATCATGAATGTCACATCCAAGAGTCTCCTCTCAGGATACGAGCAAAATGCTTGTGAAGGACAAGAAGCACTCATTGCTGATCGTGTCTCTCCGGTCTCATTTGTGGGAGATAAGAGCGTCAACGCTGGTGGCAAAACGAGTGATCTCACGTATTTCTGGAAAGTAGGCCTCAATAAAACCTCTACTCAGAAAAATCTCAGCCATACATTTGATGAGCTCGGATGTGAAAAAGTCACCCTCATGGTCTCAGATAAAAAAACTGGTGTGACACATACAACAGAAGAATGGATAAAGGTCGTCAACGTACCTCCGAGATTTTCTGATATAGAAGTGTCTGTAGAAAATATAGATATGGACCCGATGAAGGTCAA
Organism: bacterium; assembly: GCA_031973055.1. Lineage (GTDB taxonomy): Bacteria > Patescibacteriota > Gracilibacteria > BD1-5 > JAGOOR01 > JAGOOR01. The sequence continues at coordinate 6,684 of DALYDS010000002.1, forward strand.
TCTCCGTATCCAGGGCGCAAAAGACCCTGATGGAGTTATCCGTTCTTATACATGGTATTATGCCACTAATCCAGATGGGGACGAACCTCTCGGATTTAGGATTACCACAAAACCAGAGACAAGTTTGGTATTACAAAAACTCACAGGACGATATTACTTTTTCGTCATCATGGAGGATTCCAATGGTATGAGAGTGGATACTCGGAGCTCTTCTGAGATGAGATTCTCAACTCCAGACCTCCTCATCAACCAAAATCTCGCGATGCCAGTGATAGATTTCCGTGTGAGTAGCAACGAAGTAGCATATGGTGACGAAGTAACATTTGACGTGACAGTCGAAGACGTCTTCAAGAAAAACATAGCTGACGCTTCTGAGTTTCGTTGGGATGTCGATGGAGATGGATTCTATGATATCAAGACAACACAGCCAACATTTAAATACAAATATACCACTCCTGGAGAATACCATCCAAAAGTAAAAGTCACTCATCGAGGACTCTCGACAACCAAATCACTCAATATCAAAGTCGTCAATCGGCTCATACCTCAGATTGATCTCCAGATTATCTGAGAAAAAATCATAGCCTACAATACATCAACTGGTATATTTGAGAGTGTTGCATGGTTTGCTGATGATAAAAAAATCTCAGAAAATAAAGAATATCTCTACTACGATGCATCTGGTGGGACATTCCCAAAAACTCTCAAGATACAGATATCAGACGGTAAAAAAACAGAAGAAAAAATATTTAATATTGCAAAAAATACTCAGAACAAAGCTATCGTCGAACAAATAAAAAATCAACTCGTCGTCCTCACAAATTCAGATGGCACCATTACAGAGGCATCCGATAATATCGTATGGACTGATGGAACAAAACCGCTCTTTATCTATCTCGGAGAATCTCAGGGCGATATCAAATACTATATTATCGACACCGATGTCGACATAGACACTGATTTATCAGGGGGCAAGGATGACGATGCTGACAATAAATGAACAGCATCATACAGAATAGGTAGACCATTTCAGGTACCAGCTGGGACACAGAGAGTGACAATTATGAAGATACGACTCCTCGGTGCCGATGGTGAAGAAATAGGGAAGTCTCGACAGATGCGTGTCACTCGTGATTTCATAGCTCCTATCGAGATAGTACCTGTCGTGACTGATGATAAAACACCAAAAAAATACAATCTCACGGTCGAAGACAAAGCACGACTTGAGAAACTCAACGCTCTCGTCAAAACAATACCAGAAACAGAGAGAAAATTATTTACGAAGTATATAGATCAGCTCGGTGATATCTGGTATGATAGAGCTGACAGAGCAGAGACACTCCTCCAATTCTCACAAGCACTCCAAGCAAACAAAAATATATCTCCTGATCTCAAAGAACGTCTCGAGACAGCTATAGAACTCGTCTATACACAAGGAGAACAAGACGTAGAACAAAAAATTCTCGCTCGAAAAATCATAGCCGATTTCCTCGCTAACAGCCCATTCAAAAAGCAGATATTTGGAGACGGTAACAAGGTAGGAGCACTCGATGAAATCATCGATAATCCAGAATACTATGACAAAAATAAATCTCTCATTACCAAGATTTACGATGAGTATGTCTTCACTGATGCAAATATTTCTGAAGAAGGCAAAAAGGCAATCAAGGCAAATCTAGAAATCCTCATTGGTTCCGCACCTGATCCAACGACAAAAGACCCAACCAATCCAGACAATCCACCTGTTGATAATAATCCTGCAACATCGGTAAATTACATGGAATATGTTGATAAATATGGTCTCCTCGCTGGTGGTATACTAGCTATTATTATAGGACTCTTGGTAGTATTGAGCTTATTCCGATGACGCTCAAGAGGCTCAGATTCATGAATTCCTGATTTTCCAAATGAACATAATGAAAGCCCTGCTGAGCCTCAACACGGTCCAGGCTGGCTCCATGACGATCACGATACAGGAGTACACCAAGACGATTCCGCAACTACCTCAAGTGATGCACCTGACTGGCTCAAAGAAGCCGGGTCACCATTTGGAGAAGAAGATGTATTAGCAAAAGAGTCTTCGATTTCTGATAAAAAAAGCGAAACCGTAGTAACCCCCACACCTACCACAACAAATAAAACCACTTCAGATATCCCTGATTGGCTCAATGATTCCCACGATGAGAAAACAACAACACCAGTACCAACACAAACTCAAACAAAAGAGACTCCAGCTCCAGTAACAACATCACAAAACGATATTCCTGACTGGCTCCATGAAGATAATAGCACACCAGCTCCTGCCGCAAATACCAATCCTCAGAACTCTCCTGAACCAGCTCTTGCTACAGAAACACCAACATCAAATACAACAAAAGAAGATCTCCCAGACTGGCTCGCCGGAGCACATGAAGAAGAAACAAAAATGCCAGAACCAGTGGCAACGATAGAACAAACTCCAGAAACAACGTCAGTGAGTTCCCCTGAACCAACAGTGAATGAGATTTTTACACCTGAAACAAATACAACAGGACTCGCTCCAACAACAGCCACTCCAGTCTCTCTCGATCATGATGATATACCAGATTGGTTGCGAGGAGCAGAAGAAGCAACAGAGTCAACCGTAGAGGCTTGAAAGAGTGAAGACAAGAACGATAATGTTGTTATTCCTCCTGTGGATACATGACTCGCTACTCCCGATGACGTTCCAGAAAGTCCTCTCACAGAAAAGTCAGACGACATTCAGACAGGGACAATACCAAAAACGTCAAAAGGAAAATGGAAAAGTGATACTCACTGGAAAAAAGACACAGAAAAAGCTCCCACCACTAAAAAAACAAAAACCATGAAAGATAAAAAGGAAACAAAAAAAGTAGCACCCGGGCTTCTCTGACCAGCCGAACATATCATAGGTCCAACACATGACACATTGCTATCAGAATGACAAAATACTTCAAAATCTGAATAATTACTCCTCATGCCTACCTTCAAAAATAAAACTCCGCTCCCAACCAATACTCCACCAGTAAAAAAGGTAGGATTCTTTGGGCGGATTTTGAATTTTGCAGCTAATGACGAAAACTACGTACCAGACATACGAGAAAAAACAGTAAAAGTGGCTGTAAAACCAGTGAGTTTATGGAAGAGAATCAAGGCTCTCCTGATTGTCCTCGTGACATTCTATCTCCTCTTGTGTGTTTACATCCTCCTCAATCCTCAATTCGCACAATTCTTTATACGGGTATTCAAAATCGATATCTTGGTTCTCCGAACTATTCTTGAATATACCATATATACTGTTTATAGCATTTTTGCCATTGTCTTGGCCATTGGTCTGATATTTTTCTGGTACCGAGCGATGACCATCAAGACACACAAGAGAGGGAAACATCTCAGTATTACTCTTTTGGCGGGACTTTTTGGAATTCTTTTCTTCGGAAATATAGCACTTTTCGCCTGGACTTATAACTGGTTCTTACAAAATTTTCTCAATGACGATAGTAATATCGTTGTCTATGATAATACATACCTCAAATATCTCGGTAAAAACCAAGATATCAGTAAGGCCATCATCAGTTCCAAGAAAAATATTGGTCCCATTCATGTTCGTTATGATCTAAACAGATACATAAGTAGGGAATCAATAAAAACAGGTCTTCGCTTAGACAGTCCTTACACATTTGAAATTGATTATGATGGTGACGCACGACCAGATCGATGATCAGGAGATAGTAATGGCGTTGAAAATAGTATAGCCAGCGGTAAAGCCCCTATTATCACTCCCGATTTACCGTATAATAAGGTAGGCACCTATAAACCAAAAGCCATAATAAAAGGCGTAAACACGATTGGTGCACCAATTACTGTCGAAATTGATATGCCCGAGATTAGTCTCGAAGGAATAGTCACTATCGATCGAACCAATCTCGATAATGGTGGGATCCAGTATTCTTTCAAAGCTGATCAGAATCTCACTTCTCGAGGACAACTTGAGTGGAGTATTCTCGGACGAGAAGGCTCAAATATTATTGACACACAATACTCGCCTGCGAGCATATTTACGACACCTACGATTATTTGTCTCAAAATATTTAATGGTATAGAACCAGATCCTGCAGCTCCTTGTGATTGGAGGTTTGTCACAGAAGAAAGTACAAAGAGCAATATTCAGAATCCCGATATAAAAACCAAGATAGACCCTATCAACCCCCTCAAATACCAGTTCATGGTCGAACCAACGACGCTCCAATGAGAAGTGAGATACGTACGATGGTATATCGATAGTGAACTCTATGTGGGTAAATTTGATTCCGGAACAGAAAAAATATTTGATTACAAATTTCACGATCCCGGCACTTATAGAATAGAAGCAGAAATAGAAGATAGTTTTGGAAATATCGTCCGTATCGGTCGTGATCCTGTTTTCACCGCCGAGCTCGTGGATCTCAAAGAAGGATATAAACTCCAAATCGCTGATGAAAACAACGTCGATGTTTCAAAAAACACCTACGATAAAAAAACAATGTCCTATCTTCTCCCTGATTTTCCAGTACCTTGAACGCTCTCATTTGATGCGACAGGAATTAGAGCAGATTCTCCTCGTCTGAGCCTCAAAAAAGTTGAATGGGATGGAGATGGGGATGGAGTATTTGAGACAGAATGACTCACATTCGAAAAAGATCTCCCAACACCAGGACGATATGATATACGGGCAAAATATACCTTTACTGATATTTCTGTTGATGGAAAAGATATACCAATTATCCATATAGACAAAATCGCTGTTGTCGGAATTCAAAAATCACTCGATGTTCGCGTGAAAATAATTCCTGAAAGCTCATATGCACCAACATCTGTTCGATTTGATGCCTCTGATTCCAAGACACTCAAAGGAGATATCCGTAAATTTATCTATGATTTTGGCGACGGTAACAAACACGAAGGGGAGGGTATCGTCACCACCTACAAATACAAAAATCCCGGTGAGTACAAAATCACTGTCACAGCCGTCACAAATAAAGGAGAAAAAGCATCACGAACCTACACGCTTATTCTCAAAAAACCACAAGAAACAGTCGATATACAACCGAGTATAGCTTCTGGTCTCGGGGAAGCAGAATTACCAATCACTTTCTCAGCAAAAATCCAAGGGATTGAAAATATAATTACCTGGAACTTTGGGGACGGAACAGATATTGCACATGGTCGGGATGTCGTGCACGTATTCAGAACTGGAGGCACCTATACTATCAACGTCAAAGTTGAGTACGCTTCTGGTATAGAAGAATCCGATACTATCACATACATCGTAAAATAAGCCTATGAATTTCACCGATATATTTCACTTTTTACAAACGTATCAAGTACCATTAGGTATTATCAGCACAGGTGCTCTGATCTATTGTACGATTATCAAATTCCTCGGAAAAATACCTCTCGTCCAAGTATTAACGATGTTTTTTACCGGTATTATTGTGATAACCTGTATTTTTCTGCCGTTCAATTGGTCTATTCAAAATTCTGGAACGGGGAGAGAGGTCTCGCTCTTTTTCTTTGAAATCAATGTCGAAGGAAATAACTTTATCGCCATCCTCAAAAATCTCCTCTCAAAAAATGAATACATCCCTATTATTGAATGATATTTTTCTCGATATAACGAAGGTGGTGCGAGTCTCCCGACAGATATCATTACCGTTTTTCTCGCATTTCTGGAGGAATTTTCAAAGCTTGGACTCCTCATTCTCGCAATTCGTAAATCGCTTCGACTGCCTATCATGATCATATATCTCTTTCTTGTCTACGGACTCATACACAAAATGGGAGGCATTGCATCTCTCTCGAGTAGCACTCTCGGAGGGCTCACTGTAGCAGGAATAATAGTCGGCGCAATCTTATGGTACATGCTCAGTGCTCCGTTGCGTACAGTGAGCGTTGCTGATTATATCTACAGCATTGCTCTCGTGGCCGCTGGTTTTGCCTTTGCAGAAAATATCAAATATATGATAGAAATAAGTGCCGCCTCTCATGGTGATATTCAGGCTATCAAAGAAAATGCTATTCTCCGTTCAGTTTTTGGATACCTCTCACATATATTTTTTAGTATGGTCTGTGTATCTCTCTACGCACGTGGCAGATTCGCATTTCTCCGTTATATTGATCAATCAGGGAATCTCTCATTTACTCAGAAAGCTCTCTGATGGAAAGGTTTTACTCAACTCAAAACCATTCAAGGCTTTTGGGCTGGTGTTATCTGCGCTTCTCTTATTCACGGTGTCTACAATATAATGATTGGTACAGGCAACATTATGATACCATCTGTCATTCTCATTATCGGTTTTCTCTTCCTCGAGCTCTTTGTGCTCCATGATTTGCGCAATAATACGAAATACGGGAATCTAGAAATATACATGAAATAAAATCTCTTGATTTATAAATTAGCACCTATATAATGTAGGTGCTAATTTTATATTTTATCACCTTAGAATATGAATCAAAACTACACCATGGCAGCCCAAGAAAGGCTACACGAATCAGTCCAGCTCGCTCAGAGCTCTGGACATACAACGATAGAACCTCTTCACTTGCTTCGAAGCATCTTGCATGCTTCTGAGAGTATTAATCAATCACTCATCGAGCGCGCTGGGGGGAATATTCAAGCGCTCAAATCCGATGTCGACAATGCCCTGTCGAAGTTGGCGAAGGTCAGTGAAAATACATCAGAACCATGAGCTTCTCAGGAGTTAGCGAAGGTTCTCCAAAGTTCTGAGAAAGCCATGAAAACAATGGGGGATAGTTACACTACCGAGGAACATCTGATGATAGGACTCCTCGAATCAGCGAAATCACTTGAGGTACTATTCAAGACAGCAGGAATCACACTGAAGAACTATGAAGAAGCTGTCAAAAAACTCCGCAATGGTAAGAAGGTCACTTCAAATACTGCCGAAAATCTCTACGAGTCTCTCAAGAAATACACCATAGATCTCATCGACCAAGCAAAGAAAGGGAAGATAGATCCCGTTATCGGACGTGATGATGAAATCCGTCGAGCCATCCAAATCCTGGCTCGTCGAAGCAAAAATAATCCTGTCCTGATTGGCGATCCAGGTGTCGGTAAAACTGCTATTGTCGAAGGTATAGCCATAAGAATAATCAGTGGCGAAGTCCCCGATGCACTCTTGTCGAAGAAAATTCTCACGCTCGATCTCGGAGCTATGATTGCTGGAGCGAAGTATCGTGGCGAATTCGAGGAACGATTGAAGTCTGTCATCGATGAAGTTGAAAAATCTGATGGCGAAATCATCCTCTTTATCGACGAAATCCATACCATTGTTGGTGCTGGCGCGAGTGAAGGATCGACAGATGCTGGCAATCTCCTGAAGCCCGCTCTTGCCCGTGGCCGCATCAAGGTCATCGGCGCAACGACGATTAATGAATACAGAAAATACATCGAAAAAGATGCTGCGCTCGAACGACGTTTTCAAACCGTCATGGTCGACGAACCAAATCGAGAAGATGCGCTGACGATTCTCCGTGGCATCAAGGACAAGTACGAAACCTTTCATGCCATAAAGATTACTGACTCTGCGCTCGTCGCCGCAGTCGATATGTCGACACGGTATTTACCGGATCGTAAACTCCCGGATAAGGCCATTGACCTCATCGACGAAGCTGCCTCAGCTCTGAAAATTGGCTCCACCAGTAAACCGGCTGAGATAGACACGATAGACAAAAAAATTCACTCCCTCCAAATCGAGCGAGAAGCTCTTCTGCGTGAGCAAAAAGACAGACCAGAAGAGGGAAACAAGACACGCATTGTCGACATAGAAAAAGAACTCGCGAACCTCCAAGAAGAGCAGAAAAAACTCCATGCGGCCTACGAAGATGAGAAGAAAATGATGCAGGATCTGAAGAAAATCCGTGAGGATCGAGAGAAGCTCATGCTCCAAGCAGAACAACTCGAACGAGATGCTGACTATGCAGCTGTCGCTGAAATCAGATACAAGAAACTCCCTTCCCTCGACACAGAACAAAAAAAGCTCGAATCTATCGCTGAGGCACGTCGACAAGATGGCCGGAGTTTCTTCCGAGACACAGTCGACATCGAAGATATTGCTGGGGTTATTTCTCGCTGGTCAGGAGTACCGGTCGGCAAACTTATCCAAACCGAGAATGACAAATATCTCAATCTCTTCGAACACTTAGAGGAATCTGTGAAGTGACAAAACCACGCTCTTAAGTCTGTGGCAGAAGCCGTCCAGCGTTCAAAGGCAGGACTCTCAGACAAGAATCGTCCAATTGGAAGCTTTCTCTTCCTCGGACCGACAGGTGTCGGTAAAACTGAAACAGCAAAAGCCCTCGCCAGTGCTCTCTTCGATCATAGTGGTGCCTTTATCAGAATCGACATGAGTGAGTATGGTGAATCACATTCTGTCGCTCGTCTCATCGGCTCTCCTCCAGGATATATCGGACATGACGAAGGTGGACAACTCACGGAAGCCGTCCGTAGAAAACCCTTTTCAGTATTGCTCTTCGACGAGGTAGAAAAAGCTCATCCTGATGTCTACAATGTCTTTCTCCAGATTCTCGACGACGGTCGACTCACGGATGGAAAAGGTCGAACGGTCGACTTCCGAAATACCATTATCATCATGACCAGCAATATCGGTTCTGAGAAGATTATGGATTTCTTTAGTGCGGAAAAAGGTGGACACAATGTTGATGATATTCAGATGAAGGCATTGAATGATATGATGATAGAACAACTCCGAAACTACCTCCGTCCTGAACTCATCAATCGTATCGACGACATCATCGTCTATCGACCTCTTGGCGACGAAGTCCTCCGCTCTATCATCGACCTCGAATTGGCGAAGGTGTCTACTATGCTCGCTGAAAAAGATATCACCGTCACTTGGGACAAATCCGTCCATGACTACCTCATGAAACATGGCATCGATCCTCAGTTCGGCGCTCGACCTCTCCGCCGTGCAATCACAAAATACATTGTGAATGCTCTGTCGACAAAACTCCTCGATGGAAGTCTCGAGGAAGGAAGTACAGTCAAGGTGAAGTTTGAAGGAGAGAAAATTAATATTCAATAGTTTTTCAATTGAAGGACTATTTATTTTTCTCTTTTTTTCGACGAATTACGAGACCACCAGAAGAATCCCGGAGACCAAGTACAGATCCAGGAAGAGATTGAGCAGTAAATCATCTTTTCGCGGCAACAACTTGGACAGCTTCGGTAGCAAGTGGCTGACATGGCGTAATATGGTATGTATGTGGTGCACAGCTGGCTTTGTGGGATTGTTTCGTATGAGTGCCGAGGGTGCGTTGAAGTTGGGTAAAAAATCATCGACCATTCGGAGCGAACATATCAGCCAAGGCCATCAAATAGGTTGTAGCCTGATGAGAATCTGTCATAGGTATTTGTGAGTCTGGATGATGAGCCCCTACTCGTTGTATTATATCATCAGCTCTTTTGTCATAATGATAACTATGACTCTTTTTCATGGCTTGAATTATTTTTTCAAAAAGAATAAGACCTGCTGCCTGTGGAATATGGTGTATTTTTTCGATATAATTCAAAAAACTTTCTACTTCATTCACATCAGGCCCCGGACGAGATTCAGAGAAAAATGATATAATTTTATCTACCGGGATATTTATTGAAAGAGGTTTTTTAGATCCATCTGAAGTATATTCAATCGTTGAAGAGCAGATTTTCTCCAGGTCGGCACGAAGTATACCAGTGGCATATTTCATATCATACATCCTATGATGACGCTCGACATACTGACGATTTTGGAGAGCATCGAGGACATTGATAGACCGAGCAAAGATCACTTTGCCTTTGTATTTATCGTGAATTGCTCGGATATCGTTGTCATTCATAAGGTCGGCCGCAATATACTCAAATCATATACCGAGCTGCTCATGTGTTGCACCAAGAACCGCCCGACAACTTTCGACACCTTCGACAGCGATATCGACACAGATGTATTTAGTTCTCTGGAGACGTGCCCTCAAGGTTGACGCTTGTTTATGTTTTATAAGAAGATTCTCCACAACGGCCAATGTTTCTGGTATACCATTCGCATGCCAGGTACCAGTTTCTAGGATGACATACTCAGGCTGGTCTCCTGCTTCTTCGAGAGCCTCGATGATATGTTCAGCTGATGCCTGAATTATTTCAGGACTTTTCGCAGATTCTGTACCGGCATCACCGGATTCTCCGCGTGCTGCTTGGAGGGCTCAGAACCAATCCCAACTATCTTTTTGTAGACGTTCCAATAGTGGTCATTCTTTCGGTATTTTTGTTTCAAACAAGGCAACTCCAGGAAGAGGTTTTTTTTCTAAATGGGCTCTCAGGTATACTTCCAGTTGATCGAGAAATGGAGCAATATCGCTGTAATTATATCTGACATCGATACGAATCTCATGAACCCCTCCTTCATCACTCGTAATAATTTCAACTGGCAAAATATGAGCATGGTTATTGGCTGACATACGAGAAAAATACACCTCACAATTCTTCCAAAATGGATGATCGATATATTCTCTTTTCAATTGTTTCATTTTTTCTAACACGGGGGTCAAAAGTGGGAGGAGTTCAGTAGAATACTGTGCCTCACTTTTTGGCTTTTTCTCACTCGAATAGAGTCCAGGTGGAACTATGACATTCATACCTTCAGCATGATAGAGTTGTTCAGCGCGATGAACATCCTGAGCATTTTTATGGGCGATATGATCAAAACCATTTTGATGTCGTCCCATACCGACTACATCTCACAAAAGCGAAAAACTCTCTCCTTTGGAACCCATAAAATGTATACCAGAAGCTCCGGCGAGTGACAACGCCCATTCCAAACAATTTCTAGTCAATTGATTGGCAAAGACTTTTACATAACCATCCTTGTTAGCTTTTTCAAATTTCTCAAGGAGAAATGCCGCTTCTGGATGCTTCTCGGGAATTATATTCATAAGGATAAACCAGAATTTGAGCGCTGCTAAACTCGTCACATGAGGGAGTCCGACCAGAATAGGAATTTCTTTGCCTTCGGGAGCCGAGCGAAGCTGCATAAGAGCCTGATAAAATGTGTCGGGCATAAATGACGCTGGCTGTGAAATCATAGCTCACATACCATGATGCATCTTACCGGCAACACAGTCAGGAGTGTCTGTATGAAAATTCCAGGCACCAAGGATAGACCTTCCGGGAAAGGCGCCTCTTGCATCGTCCATAAGTTCTCGAACATCGACTTGGTGACAGTCATCCATCAAAAAATCTTCAAGGAGAGGAATATGAATTTGATATATTTCGAGAATTTTCTGCAATTTTCGAAGAGGATGTCCACCACTCACCACGAATAAACCAGCAGGATTATTAAGTTGTCACAGGTGTCCTCTCAGGGTTTCACGATCATACATCTGCGCTGGTATGGTACGGATATGTCTGGATTCGACATCTTCTGCCAATGATGCTACTGCATGACTCGGCTGTCGGTGTGTTATCTCAGCGAGGAGTGATATGGTGAGATCTCTATGCTTCTGTGGCATTCCCTTGAATATAACTGACTTCTGAAGAATCGACCGAAGATTGCGAGCCAAAAATACGATTGGCGCCGGAAAATGAGGAAGTGCTGTCGTAATAATAGTATCTGCCGTTTTGGAACGAATCAGTCCTGAAATAGAGTCTACATCCGCAGCATATCGACTTCAATCCGCAAGACTATCTGGAGGTAAGAGCTCGACGCTGACATGTCCATTGGGTTGTAACAGCTGCTCTCCCATACTTTACTATTAAAATAAATATTTATAAAGAATTATGAGAGTATAGATAAGAAATATCTTTGTCTAGAGAATTATCAAACATTATTGAGGGAAGTCTCGCTTCCATAAAAACACTTAAGTAATTTTTGACAAACACAATTTTATACTACAATCACAATTGTAGCCTTTTAATATAATATTATGCACGATCCAGCAATACATCCGTCAACACCAGAATCAGTAAAAATAGATTTCGAAGAGGCTCTTAAAAAAAGGACAGAACTGAAAAGAATATTCAGAAAACTAAATATTGTTATCCAAAAAGTAAGTGATACATACATTCTCGAAATACAATTCAGTACAATAGAAGAGCGAAATAAAATCACTAATCATCCAAAATACGAAGAATTTGCACCATTCGTAACATTAGAGCCTGTGGGTGTCAAAAAAATTACAGATGATACTGCCGAACAAACTGGGAGAGTAATTGATTTTTTTCGATGAGATAAGGCAAATTTTATAGAAGGAACAGCTATAGTACAATTAGCAGAATTTGATGATGCATTGCCACCGTGGTTGAAGGGCAAAATCCTCCATGTTAATCATGCAAACCGAGAGGCTGATTTATTTCGAGGACAGAGATTTGCTCTGCAATTAGTAGTAGATAAAAAACAAGCGGCGATGCGTATTTTAAAAGATGCAAAATTACAATCCTTTCTTCCGTTCTTGCACCTCAAAGTGGAAACAAAAAATGCAGCATAGTCGACATGTTCGACAAAATAGTAGACAAAACCTCTGTCAAACCATCAGAATACAGTTGTAAATAGGGATTTGTTGCAAAAAGACGGCTGAGTCTATCATATACAGTATGAAGAAACTGTTTTTTGTTGTGGCTACTCTTATTTTTTTGAGTAAAACGTTTGCGCTCGATACTTCGTGTTTACTCGTTAAGAGCCAGCCTATCACTGTATCTCCAGGAGAAATCGTTGAGGTAGAAAATTACTTTGAGATATACCCAGTACAGTGAATAGAAATAGCGCCTCTCAAACTGCTCAATGAAAATTCCGCGACAGAGTATTATGACTATTCTATCGTCAAATCGAGTGGACTAAAGAATCCGACATGATCATACCTCTCAGATAACAACCCTGCAACATTTATTCAATTTTCAGAAAATCCTAAGTCCATCACTCTCAAACTCGATACAGCCGTAACAGCGGGAGATTTTAGTTTTTTTCTTGATGCTGACGTGTTTGATTTGGCAGAAATAGAAATTTCTAGTGATGGAAAAAAATTCGAAGCCATTCTCCTCTCTGATATAGAATACTTCTCATTCTGATATATTCGGCTATCATTTGTCGACACGCTCAAAAATTCGAAAACGACTCTTTTTGCACCAACAAAAATTCGAGATATTCTCTTTTCAAAAAAAGAACTCCAGACATACCTCGTAAAGAGTAATTCATCTGAACCAATATCTATTTATACACAGCTCAATTGTGAAAATGCAGATATAAACAAGGAACTTGCAGCTGCGTATCAAAAAGGTGAAACAACAAAAATGAGCACTAGTATTAATACGAGAAAAGTAGACACGATGATGAGTAAAAATGAAAACTATAATGCGGACAAAGATGGCGATAGTATTCCAAATAATGTAGACAACTGTCCTCTCAAATCAAACAAAGACCAAAAAGACACAGACAAAGATCTCGTAGGTGATGTCTGTGATGTCGATCCAAAAAATCGTAATCCTCTCCTCGGAGACAGCGATTTTGATGGTGTCGATGATGAGCGCGATAATTGTCCATTTACGAGAAATGCTGACCAGAGAGATGAAAACTCTAATGGACGATGAGATGCTTGTAGTGATGATGACGGTGATGGATGGCTCGGTTCTGTCGACAATTGTCCGAGTGTGCCAAATGCGGACCAAAAAGATGTGAACGTAAACAATATAGGCGATGTCTGTGAATCCGATCGCGATAAGGATGGTTTTTTTGATATCATGGATGTCTGCCCATCGATTCCCAATGCTGACCAAAAAGATTCAGATTCTGATGGAATAGGCGACCTCTGTGACAACTGTAACCGATACAATCCAGACCAGAGAGACGAGAATGATGACAAAAAATGAGATGTCTGTAGTGAATGGGAACTCTATGAAAAATCTCATGATGATGACAAAGATGGTGTCATAAATTGGGATGACAGCTGTCCAAAAATTGCCAATCCAAAAATCAAAGCCATGCATGCAAAAACTGGCAAAGAAGAAATTATGCAACCAGATAGAGATTATGATGGCGTTGGCGATGTCTGTGATAACTGTATAGATATCCAAAACCACGACCAGGCTGATATCAACAAGAACAACCAAGGGGATATGTGTGAAGATATGGATGGCGATGGTCGACAATCATACCAGGATAATTGTCCTCTCGATAGTAATGCAGACCAGGCTGACAAAAACAATGATGGAGTTGGCGACCTCTGTGACGATACAGATGGTGACAGCATACGTGCGTCGATTGATAATTGTCCTTATATCTACAATCCGGAACAACTCGATTCAGACAATGACAAACGAGGTGATAGGTGTGATGAAAAAGATGACCGATTTCTAGAGTCAAATAAGGGCGTCTTTGTGGCGATATTCGCACTCATCGGTATTGGTATGCTCGCGGGTATAATTGTTCTCGGAAAAAAACTTCTTTCGTCACATTAATTTTTTATTTTTTATGAAAAATCCTCTCAATAAGCTCGCCTGGGCAGCATCTCTCGCCCTTGGATTTCCAGTGGGAAATTCTATTATATCGCTCTCATTTGGGTATATAGAATGGGGATGATTTCTTTCTGTTTGGGTGTGAGTATTGGCTGGCATACTCATCAAGTTAGCATTTTTCCCTGAAGATGTTTTCGATAGTCTCTCAGTTCGAACATGAACTAAAAAAGTAATAAAAGAAGAACTCGAACCCAAGATAGATGATATATCGCCTGTCGTAATAAAAGAAAAATCCCGAGCAAAAGAAAGACTAGAGCCTGTCATCTACGAAAAACCAAAACCACGAAAACCAAATGCCCTTGTGAGCTGGTTTGCCGAAAACACACTCGCCAAAGTCGGAGGGCTCCTTATTTTTCTGGCGATTATAGCTTTTTTGAGTGTCATCTATACTCAAATCGGACCTGTGGGGCGACTCGTTATCAGTATATGAGTATCCCTGAGTATCTACGGTGTTGGTGTCTATCTCTTTTCAAAAAAAAGCTTTGTCCATGAATCTCAGATTGTTCTCGGTGTGAGTGTGGCTGCGCTTTATCTCTCACTTCTCTACATATTTCGAGTTCCCGTATTTTTGGAAAGTTTTGGTGCAAACTTACCCTATATTGTTCTCGGACTTCTCACGATAGCAGTGATATGGTGATCAATGACGGGTATGATTTTTGGTTCGACTTCTCTCTTTACTTTCTCGATTGCCCTAGCCTATATCAACCCATTTTTGATTGGGGCAAATCTTTCTACCATTCAATTTCTCATCTATATCATATTGATTTCTGGCGGAGCTATAGCCACAGCTCTATATCTGGTTTTACAAAAAAAAGAAGATTCTCTAGCATCCATAGTTCTCCACATAGCTTTCTGGTGATCGCTCGTCCTCATCGGATGGGTCAGCACAAATACTGCCTATGAATTTAATAGCGTCCTGGTCGTAATAGTAGCATTGACGGGGGCAACGAGTTGGGGAGCGAGTTTTTTGAAAGGTACGAAATCTCTCAGTATTTTTCTGATTGCTGGAGGTGTGAGTCTTTTTTTGACGATGTTGTGAACTGAGATTTATAATACCCTGAGCTGATCAATTGTGTTGGGCGCTAGTATGATTTGTATTTTTGGAATGCTCGGAAAATATAAGATGAAGCTCGGTGTAGGCACGTTGATAACTATTTTTAGTTTACCTCTTGTCCTCTGGGTGGCATGATATATTACTGGTTTTTGGTTTACTCCCGTTATAGCGTTTGGTGGCATGATACTCCTCTATGCAGTATTGCTGATGATTTTTACAGTTATACCTTCATGGTTTAGTTCGATTCTTTTCGTACTCTTCGGTGTAGCGGGTGTTTTCTTTACTCCAGGATTATTTGTCGATATCAGTCTGACTTCTCGCTATCTCTTGATGGCTATTGGTGTATTTTTGTTCGCATTTGGACATTATTTTACACTCAAGAGAAATATATCAGTCACTCCTATTATTCATACCTTGACCAGTCTCGGACTCCTCGCGCTCAATCGTCCTGGCGCAGCTCCATTCTGGGCAATACTGGCAGTATCTCTCCTGACATTGGCAACAATAGGCATCAGTTTTTATGCTTATAACAAAAAACTTCAGAGCTCTCTCGACCATATACTCGTACCAATTATCGGCGCTGCAAGTCTCGTCGGGACGCTCCTGTATTTCTGAACTATTCAGGCTCACTGGTGAATAGCTCTGGGTTGAATATTGCTCGTCGTAGCAGCTGTCTATATCTGAGCGTTTATGGTATTTTTGAAACCACTGCAACAAAAAGTGGAACAATATATGACCGTCACGTATCTCGCGATTGCTACAAGTATTATTACCCTCGCGATTGCCTATCTCTTCTCTGATTATGAAAGCGCCAAGACACTCGCCTGGATCATAGAAGCCTCTCTGATATTCACTGTCTATGCTCGATTTACAAACCCCTGGGTACTCACCGGTGCTATCCTTGTACAGATTGTGGGTATAAGCCAATTCGCCATTATGGGACCAGAATTACCCGAAGATATGGCTGTATTTGCTGTGGTATTTCTCTCATCATTTTGGAATATTTGGTCACTCCGAAATATCGCTACCGACAAAACATGGGCTGCAGAAATCGTATTATTTATCAGTACATGTATCTGGTATACGGCTCTTCTTTTTGAAGCTAACTGGTCTTCAAAAGATTTCATAATTGTCTCAGAGATTCTCATCATGCTCCACACAATACTCCTCGCTCATGCATTCAAAAAAGTATATTTCTCAGGACTCATGGTTGTATCAATTATGTTCCTGACAGTTTTCATAGAAACAATGGACGGAGATAAGTGGCTCTATTTTGTGGCTCCTTTTTGTTTATTTGTCTCCCAATACTATTTTGCAAAAAAACAACCAGGTATTTTCGCGAAAATGCAGTGGCTCATAGTAGGAATAGGGACATTTATTGTATCGAGCTTTTGGGTCGATGGTCACTTCGCCAATCAATATATGCTCACCATCTGGTGGTCTCTCTGGATCGGAGGACTCCTCACGATAGGCATAAATCGCCAGATATCCATCCTACGTTCGCTTGGACTCATGGTTTACCTCCTCACACTCGCCAAAATACTTTTCGTTGATTTAGGACGTATTTTTTCTTCAAATGAAGGATCTGGCGTCTATGTGGGAATAGGAATCATTATGCTCCTCGGTATAGTCTCAATAGGGCTCTCTATGCTCTACAAAAAATTGATGGGTGACGGAGCGCTCAAGAGAGATTTTCTCTTTCAAGGCGGTGCAACAGAAAAAGAAAACATAAAAGACATACTCCTGAGGCTCAATATATCAAACATCAAAAGTGTTTCTTTCTCTTCTCCAAATGAAAAGCCAGTTCAGTCAGGAGAGTCTGAGAATCTGAAACGAATAGCACTCTACATAGTCAAAACAACAAAGAAAAACATATTTGAGCCTGGAGAGCTCGATGAATTTTATTCTCTCATTGCTCCTGTTATTGAGAGTAAATATGGTTCTGATGCGCTCACAAAAGGGAAGGCTATGATGAAAAACTTCGCCAAAAAAGGAGGTACTATCGAAATAAAATCATAAATGAGCAGCTTCTTTCGACTCTTATTAATAGTACTTCTCCTGGTGTGAGGAGGTTTTTCGTTCTGGTATTTTTCAAAAGCTCCAAGTCTCGACCGTGATTGGAATGATGATCAAAAAATACTCGCCGAAATATCATTTAATGGAACAAAAATTGGACTCAAAAATGGTCGTAATTTTGATTACAAAAGTGAAAAAGAATTCACGATAGATTACTATGATGCTCATTTTGATACAACCAAATTGAGCCGTGCATGGTATATCATTGAGCCCTTTGGTGAGAGAGATGGACCAGCACACACCATGCTCGCTTTTGATTTCAGTGATGGACAACACGTGGCTGTATCAGCAGAAATTCGAAAGGAAAAAGGAGAATCTTTTGATGCTCTCAAGTGACTCTTACGACAATACGAGCTCGTCTATATGATAGGTGATGAGCGTGATCTCATCGGTCTACGGAGTAACTATAGGCGAGATACCGTCATTATGTACCCTCTCAAAATCCAACCAGACAATCTCCCAAAATTTTTTAACTCTGTCATGGAAAGAGCACAGAGACTCTCAGTACAGCCAGAATGGTACAATACGATTACCAATACCTGTACAACAGCAATACAAAATCATGCCAATCTCCTCCTCCCAGACGATAAAAAAATACCCTGGAGCAAACAAATACTCCTCCCCAAGTACTCTGACGAAATCGCTTATAATCTAGGACTTATTGATACCAAATTATCTCTCGAGGAAGCTCGCAAATATTACACCATCAACGAACGTGCTCTCGGTGCTGATAAAGAAAAAGATTTTTCTCGTAAAATACGTCCAGAAATCCGATAAAAGTGGACAGCAACGAAGAAAAAAATACAATATTTATATGAAAATAATATTGATTCGACTCCTTCTCGCCATTGGAGCTATGGCTATCCTCGGATGAGTCATAATTGGTACAAACAAATACCTCGACAACAAAAAACTCCAAGATCGTCTCTCTCAATTCACAGGAGAATATGCTGAACTCGCTCAAAAATGTCTCTGAAAAGAAGATGGTATCACCTGTTGTATCAGCTCTGTCCAATCCATGCAGGATGCTCAAGCAACTCTGACACCAGAAAAATGATGTCCTGACGGCAGTGTCGTGAATTCTCTGAAGTGTATTAGTTCGTATGCTTGGTGTGAAAAAAAAGACCTCAAACCAAAAGACCTCAAATGAGCACCACCGAAAGAAATCATCAAATACTATTAGGCTCCTTTTTTCATAAAGGCGACAACACGATAGGTAACAGGAGTAAAGAGGGCTTCGATGGCGACTTTAAAAATGATATTTGAAAGTGCGAGGGCAAATAAATCAGCATGCCCCATGGTGCCAAGAAATGCTATCAAACAAAAGACTGTGCTGTCGAAGGTCTGTCCAACAAGTGTCGAACCAATGGTTCTCATCCAGAGCCATTTTGTGCCAGTTATTTTTTTGATGGCCAAAAGTGTCCATGCATTAGAAAAAGTACCAGCCAGGTAACCAAATATGCTACCGAGAGTGATACGAGGGACGAGTCCGAGAATAGTCTCATAGCTTATTTGATTCTCCCAGAAACTCGCTACTGGAAGTACTTGAACAATATAGAGAATGAGAGCATTGAGGACGATACAAGCGAATCAGAGAAGAATCACCTTACGGGAAACTTTCCAACCATACACTTCTGCAAAAACATCACCAAAAATATATGACAAAGGGAAGAGAATAGTACCTGCATCGAGAGTGAGTCCCGCAAATTGGGTCATCTTGGTCGAAGCAATATTGGAGATGATAAGTATGACACAGAAAAATGTCACCAGGGTAGCAAATCGAAAAGAATTCATGCGCTGGAGTGTATTGTCTGATACTCAGAAGTCAATTAATGACTTTTTATCCATTCTACGAGTGAAGTAAGAGAGTTATGTGTCACGACAGACAGTCCGCTTATTTCTTGGTATTTTGATTGTGATGCTGGGATATGAATGGTTTTAAATCCGAGTTTTTTTGCTTCTTCCAGACGTTTTTCGAGTTGTGCAACAGGCTTGATAACTCCTGTCAGAGATATTTCTCAGAGAAAGAGGGCATGGTCGAGTGGTTTTTTCTGGTCAGAAGAGAGAAGTGCTGCCACTATAGCAAGATCGACTGCCGGTTCGCCAACCGAAAGTCCGTGAGAGACATTCACATAGACATCATCAGAATCGAGATTGATGCGGCCAAATTTGGCGATAGTCGCCAAAAGGAGCTCTACTTTTTGGCTTGAAATACCTCTTGCTGATCTCTTTGGATAGGGGTATTTTGTCGAATGTGTCAGAGCTTCTATCTCCATAATAACTGGTCGATTGCCCTCGAGGGCTATCGTCAGAGCTGAGCCAATTTGAGGGGTTGTCTTGAGCATACCTTCGGCTGGATTTTTGAGATCGAGGAGGCCGAATTCACCCATTTCAAAGAGTCCAATCGCATCTGTCGGACCAAAACGATTTTTCATAGCTCGGAGAATTCTATAACTCTGGTATCGATCTCCTTCGAGGAAGAGAACGGTGTCGACGAGGTGTTCGAGAGTCTTTGGGCCAGCCAGATCGCCATCTTTCGTCACATGTCCGATGAGAATAACAGCGGTGTTGGTATTCTTCGCAAAATGCATAAACGTCTCAGCAATAGACCGAATCTGGGCCATACCACCACTGGAACCACCTTGAGATTCAGAGTAGAGGACACTCACAGAATCTATAATCACAATAGGGTGTGGGGCAGATTGAAGAGTGGCAATGATATCTTCGAGTATTTCTCCATGAAAAAAATGGATATTGGGATTAGAAACACCGAGACGGTGAGCTCGGCCAGCAATCTGCTCCTCTCATTCTTCGCCAGAGACATAGAGAACTGGAGTTTTTTCAGAGGCACACCATTGAGCGAGTTGGAGGGTCAGTGTCGACTTTCCAATACCGGGTTCACCCGATAGGAGAGTGAGACTTCCGCGTACCAATCAGCCTCCGAGGACCGAAGCAAGTTCGACACTTTCGACACTCAGACGAGTATGGGATGTCGAACGAGGATTGAGTATTACGACATCTCCTTTTTTCCCAGATACTTTTTGTTTTCATGAAACTTTGACGACTTCTTGTTCAGAAAGAGTATTCCACTGTCCACACTGAGGACACTGACCTGACCATTTGAGCTGAGCATGGTGACAATTGGAACAAGTAAACATACCTCCATTGTATCCAAAATAGAGAGAATTCTAGCCCTTTGATGAATTATCTAAGAGCTTTTTGGATATCTCGAAGAGTTTCCGCTATCTCCTCTTCTGTCATGACATATCTAGTCGTATGATAATGATCCAAATCACCCACTGCTACTTCAGGAATAACGTGAAAATGAGTATGAAAAACGCTTTTATTTTTGGTATTTCCGTCACGAACAAGCAAAGAGATATTTTCGTATCCGAGATTTTTTAAAACTTTGATAGCTACTTTTTGAAGAGAAAATATATCAGACATTTCCTCCGAGCTCAGCTCTGAAATTTGTCCAATATGACGATGTGGTATGACCAGTAAATGGTGTTTATGATATGGGGAACGTGCGTATGTCAAAAAAGCGTGTTGGGAATCAAGTATAATTTTTTCTTTACCGCCACAAAATGGACAGTGGGTGGAGGCTTGTAAAAAAGTACTATACGTAATCCTACATTCCGGTTGTATTTCTCGTATTAACATAATTATACTCTAAAAGTTATTTTGAGGTCAGCTACGTATCATAATATACCCGTTACAACTGATGAAATAGTACGAGCCCACACATAATGAAACGCGAGATAGTGTATGAGGCCATAAGTTATAAAAAGAATGGCTATCAGAGAATAGAGAGCTATGATGAGAAATCGTAGGTATCCTTTTTTGAAATGCACAGAAGAACGAAATGTCCATCGCTTATTCACATAAAACCCTATAAATGATTCCGCAATGAACGCAACTGCACAAGAAAGAAGATAATGAACTCAGAAAAATCTCGTAAAAAACCAAACTAAAATCAAATTAGCTGCCAACATCAAAAAACCAGCAAAGGTATAACGGCTAAATTGATGGATGTGGTGCTTATGATGATGTGAGAGAGCAGGTTTGTGAGCGGCGATAAAAGTCATGCTTTGAATTTATGAGCATAACTTAGCATAAATAATTTAACATGTCAAGTTATATTTTTCTACTCGAAATCTTTTCTCTCAAAAAAATCACGGTGATGTTCTTGTCCGAGAGGTTGATGAACGTGTTTGATGGCACAACTATAGAGCTCCATTTGATTAACAACAGCCTTGGCGTAAGCAACCAAGCCATTAGCGTATTCACAGTAGAGACAGTTAAATTTTTGCCAAAATGTCAGTCGTGCTAACTTATAACGATCTAAAACAATATATTTTTTTCTCTCTATAAATGGTATTTCGAAAATACGAAAATAAATATTTTGGAATTGATACAAAAATATATCCATCAAAACCAGCGGAACAATACAAATATAAGAAGAAATTGCGGCTACAATATCGAGAATTCTGTTGGAACAATCAAATTTGAGACCTTGTCCTGGAATAACATGTTTAACCATAGTGAAGAATAATTATAAATTTAATATACAGTATTTTAAATCTAAAATCAAAAAAACACCCATTATTTGAGTGCTTTTGAGTAACTCGAGGTTGAGGTCCTCGATGTATGTAAGTAAAACAATGGTGCCCAAGAGAGGACTCGAACCTCCATGCCTTGCGGCGCTACCACCTCAAGGTAGTGCGTCTGCCAATTTCGCCACCTGGGCATTGTATGGTGTACTATAAGACTATTTTTCGTTTTTCAAGTTTTTTGCTTTTTCTTCCTTACTTTTGAGATATTCACGGATAACTTCTGACGCTGCGGCTTGACCTCCGAGGCCAAAAGCGAGGCCAAAAGCGAGGCTCACTGCCGACACAAAACCAATCAGAATAGAACGAACGAGATATTCAGGTATGATCTCAATGGGACCAGTATTGATGAGATTAATAACTATAGCAAAGATAAAAAACAAAAACAAAACAACAGTGATGTTAGCAATGATAACAGCAGTTCTCGGGTTTTCGAAATTGACTGTATTAAAGACAATATTGTACATGGTTCGAGAGGTTTGAACTCCAAGAAATGTGATAAATACAGCCAAGAAAAGATAAGGAAGGTAACTGACAACACTATTGAGAAATTTTTCCACTTCTGTGTATCCTGCGAGCTCTACCGCACTTCGGAGAAAAAGTATAAAAATAGAGACAGCGATATATTTACCAACTGCTTTGGGAAGAGGATCGCTCCCAATTTTTGTTCCATGTCACAAAAAACGATGGAGGAGATTTTCTAAACCGGTTGAATGGAGAAACCAAACAATAAAATAATAGGCTACCACAGAAGCGCCCATTCCGAGCAAAAGACGCTGTCATCCCATCACCCAGGGAGATTGTGTCCAATCAGAACCAAGAAAATAATAAAGATTAAAAGAATCATTCATAGAAACAGTGTATACTATTTTATCAGTCTGTGCAAATCTGGAGAACTAGTTTTTCTCAAATGATAATTCCAGTATTTTATCACGCAGATTAGCAGCTTTTTCAAAATCTAGATTAGCAGCTGCCACATCCATTTCGAGCTCCAATCTCTTGATATACGCCTCAAGGCTGACTCATTTAGGCACTTCAGAGGGTTCTTTTTTATCTTTGAATCAGAGATCTTTGATGCTTGAAATAATAGTGGTAGGAGTGATGTTATGTTTGGTATTATAGTCTATTTGGACTTGGCGTCGTTTGGCTGTGATATCCATCGTTTCCTCCATAGATCGAGAAATAATTCCCTCGTGCGAGTAAAATACGACGTAACCATTGGAGTTTCGAGCGGCACGACCGACGATTTGTATGAGTGATTGGGTAGAGCGTAGGAATCATTGTTTGTGTGCGTCGACTATACCAATAAATGACACCTCTGGGAGATCAAGTCCTTCTCGTAATAAATTAACTCCGACTATGACATTTACTTTACCAGTACGGAGGTCTTTGAGGATGCGTAATCGTTCTATAGTATCAATTTCGGAGTGGAGATAGTGTGCTGATACGCCGTGTTCACGGAGGTATGTAGCGAGATCCTCACTCGATTTTTTTGTCACCGTCGTGATGAGGGCACGTTCGCCACGTTCGACAGCCTTGCGGATATTGTCGAGAAGGCTTTCAACCAATTTATCCATTGGTTCCACAGTTATGAGTGGGTCGAGGAGACCTGTTGGTCGGATTATCTGCTCCACGAGAGGTCATCCACGTTCTATTTCTGACTGTCATGGAGTTGCAGAAATACAGACGAATTGTTTTATTTTTGATTCAAATTCTTCGAAAAAGAGAGGGCGGTTATCGTAGGCACTTGGGAGTCGGAAACCATTTTCAATGAGCATATCTTTTCTTGCTTTGTCTCCAGCAAACATACCTCGTACTTGCGACAGAGTAATATGAGATTCATCGACAAAGGCGAGATAATTTTCAGGGAAGAAGTCTAGTAGTGTCATGGGTGGAGCTCATGGTTCTCGACCATCGAGATATCGAGAATAGTTTTCAATTCCTTTGACATATCCAACTTCTGTCATCATTTCGAGGTCATATTCGACACGAGTTTTGAGACGTTCAGCAGCGACGATATTGCCTTGTTCTTTGAAATATTTTATTCGTTTTTCGAGCTCCCCTAATATAGCGGGTTTGATAGCTTTGACATGTTCCGGGCTCGTGACAGTATGCGAAGCTGGGAAAATATCAACAGAGTTAATTGATTCGAGAACGTGAGAAGTAATTGGCTGAACAACGCGTATATTCTCTAGTTCTGTTCCGAAAAATTCGAGACTATAATAGAGTTCATGACTCGCGGGAAATATTTGAATGGTATCTCCGAGAACACGAAACATGCCTTGTTTAAATTCAAGTGTTCCTCTCTCAAATTGGAGTCATACGAGCCTATCAATGAGCTCTTTCATGACATATTTCTCGCCAACACGGAATGACATAACGCCTCCGAGATATTCTTCTTTATTACCGATACCATAGATACAGCTCACAGACGCGACAATGATGACGTCCTCGCGGGTGAGGAGTCATTCGGTCGCAGCATGTCGCAATCTGTCTATCTCATCATTGATAGCAGAATCTTTTTCGATGTAAGTATCGGTCTTTTGGATATAGGCTTCTGGCTGATAATAATCATAATAACTGACAAAATAATGGACAGCATTGTCTGGGAAAAACTCTCGAAATTCCTGACACAATTGAGCGGCAAGGGTTTTATTATGAGCGAGGATGAGCGTCGGTCGTTGGACTTTTTGTATGATATTTGCCATGGTAAAAGTCTTTCCTGAGCCTGTCACACCTTGAAGTGTTTGAAATCGATTGCCGGACTGGATACTCTCCACGAGTTTTTTAATCGCTTGAGGCTGGTCTCCCGTTGGCTGATAATTACTTTTGAGTTGAAATGGCATTTTTGACGATTTTTAGTGCTTCTTTTTCTTGATTATCAGTTCATTCTGTTATATCACGAGCTGTTGGGATAATGATAAAATCAGGGATAATACCTACTCCGTCGAGGAGTTGTCCTCCTGCTGTTCTCCAATGAGCTGTGGTTACTTTGAGTTGTCCTCCGTTACTGAGCTCAAAGAGTTCCTGGACAGATCATTTTCCATATGTCTGCGAACCGATTATAGGCGCTTTGAGATAAAAATTGAGAGCGGAAGCGAGGATTTCAGAAGCCGAAGCTGTATTCGCATTCACGAGAATATAGAGAGGGGTGGTCGTGTTTTTTTCACCATAAGATGTGTATTGTTTGTTGTCTTTGCCTTCCACTGAGGCAATAATAGAACCTTTTTTGAGAAAGATTGATCCTACATCGACGGCTGCTTGGAGTGTACCGCCTCCATTTTCACGCAAATCAAGGAGGATTTTCTTATATTTGCCTGCATATTTTTTGAGTGACTTTTGGACATCTTGACCAGAATAATCATTAAAAGAAAAGAGTTTTATGTGGAGAATATCGCCTTCGAGCTTGTCTTCCATGATTGGTAGTTCGAGGTGTCGACGTATGAGAGTAACGTCTTTTTTGGTACCGAGAACTGTTGAGAAAATCTGAATTACAACTGACGTCCCTGCGGGTCATCTAATTTTTTTAACAGCATATTCTGCCGTCTTTCCGTATAAAACCTCACCATCCACTTTTTGGACAAGATCTCATGGTAACAGTCATGCTTCTTGTGCAGGAGATCCTGGTAAAACGCCACGTATATATACATCGCTCGCATTATTCTCAATATAAGCACCTATGCCTTCAAAGTCGCCCTGTATCATGGTTTGGAAGGCGAGAACTTCGTCTGGAGGGAAATAGGTTGTAAATCTATTACCATAAGAATTCACAAATCCGGAGATGAGATGATTTTGTACGATGTTGTTTGATGGTTTTGGGAGGTATGTATCGAGGATATTTTGCAATTCTGAGTAAGGTATGTTATCCTTATTAAATACAGCCGTTGCGGGACTTTTAAACATTGGAATACCTGGTCCGAGAAAGATCAAAAAGGAAAGGAAGATTCCTGTAAAAAAGAAGAAGAGGTTTTTTTTCATAGAGTAAAACCCATTATCGTAAAATAGTTCTTTTTTGCTACTCTTTTTTTTACATTTTTTATTTGTAAAAAACTTCTTGTTTTTACTTACAGAAAAAAGATTTGTCGCAAAGAAGAAAGTCTAAAGAATATTTGTATTTTGTGTTTAGATATGGTACTATAGTTTTACGAGTATGCCGTCTTACAAGATACATAGTTTAAAAGATAATAAAAAACTCTCATTTATAATAGAATGAGATTCTGATTCTTCTGTGGAACAAAAACTCTCAGGAGAAGGACATATAGTGCTCTCTGTTGAGGAGATACAACTCGATCAAGGTATACAATTTTTCTCTTTCGAAGGAAGAAAACCTGCAGATAATTCTTTTATTTCTGGAAAAATATCAGCAGAAAATATTTTCACAGCGTATGAGATGTTAACGAGAGATTATAATTATGGACTGAGCCGACTCTATCCTTCTGAAATAGAAAACCCTGCCGAACAAGAAAAAATATTTCAACAACTCCTCTTCTCATTTCAGGAGAAAAAAGTAGAGAAAAAAGTAGAGAAAGCAGACTCTTCACAATGAAAAATTCAGAAAAATAAAAAGAACATACAAGCACTTATAACCTATATTGAGACAGAAAAAACCCTTTCAGACAGCGAAGTAGTAATACAAGAACTCAAAAAACTAGATCAAATAAATAATAATTCAATCATCGAGGAAACACTCAGAAGTACCATAAAAAAAATATATAAAAACACCTCAAACAAACAAAAAATTCACCCCACCATCAAAGCAATAGCAAACGATCTTCATATTTTTCTCATACCACCTCTCTATAGGAGATTAGGACAAAAAACCCAAGAAATATTTGAGTTTTTTTCACCACTTATCCATCCTTCCGACAGTACTTATTCACCAAAAGAGATAAAAAAAGAGGTAACCCATGATACGATACAAAAAGACCCACACATCAATAAGCTCCTTCATCAAAAATATCACTCTAGTCTCATAAATCTGCTCGATATACGAGAAAGACAAGCTTATTTTTATGCGCTTTTCCGACAAAAACCAACTATTTTCCTCGGGAAAAAATCCTCAAAAATCCTCCAAAAAATCCTCCACACCAGCCTTGTTGTTTTTATTCTCGGTATGTGTATTTTAGCTCTCCTCGGTAAATACAATTTGTTTTTCTTTTCAACAGAGATTTTTGTGATGTTTGTGATTCTTTTGTTCTCCTCTCTTGTTTTTCTGGACCAGACTGTATAATTTTTACATGTTTGTCCTCCTGAGTTTGATACATATAGTTTTTGCGTCCATTTTTTTCCTCTTCGGGAGATATATAGAAATGTGAGTTATTGTTCTGGTTTATACTTTTTTCCTCTCCAAAATCATTACCCCACTTGATATATTTCATCGGCCTGCTTTTTTCCTCTCCAAAACACCAGATAATAAAACTCTCGAGCAATCCCTCTACCTCAGTTCGGGAATATTGTTTTACACAGCTCTCATAGGTATATCACTCGGAATATCTGATTATTTTAATATATCTGTTGATTTACAACTCTTTCATTACAGTGTATTTTTTCTCACCAGTGTTATTTACGGCATATATCTGCTCTTTTATCCGAAAAATCCGAGCGCTTTTCTCCTCTTCCGAACTCATACTATCCTCGCCGGACTTATAGTGAGTGGCATGGTTCTCGGAACGCTCTTCTTCGGCTTATTTTACATCGGTATTACGATGATCATCAATCTCATCCTGCTGACATGCGGCATGGCGATAGTCATCATTCTCGACAGGACAATACCCAAGAATACACACATTCTCACGGTCTACTTTTTTGTTTTTTATTCATGCATGTTGGTGCTTGCACTACTTTCTTTTACACGACCAGAGATCAGCACTTCTGTATTTTTTGTCGTTGCTACTCTCGCCACACTTTATCTTATTTTTCCATTTTTCCTGTCCAAAATTGTCAGAGAATGATATCTCAAACTCCTCTCCTGGCATTTTTCAAATTTTGTCCTCGGTATTTCATGGGCATGTTTCTTTTATTTTTCCTGGGCTCTCTTTCTCTCCCCAGAATATTCACACCTAGTGACGTATGTAGGCTTTTTGCTTCTTTTTGCTCTCTGGGCATGGGTATATGCTTCCGAGGATCACAACCCCATCTTTTTCTCAGGTATGGTTATCGTGACAGGCACTCTGTACTCCTATCTCCTCTTTTCTAGTGGATTATTTTTGGAGTTCTGGGTGATTACTATCTGTCTCTTTATTTTTGCCTGACTTTTGTTGCTCTCGTCTATGAACTACAAAAACAAAACCGAAGAACTCATCCTCGCGGGAGGCAGTGTGATATTTTTGTGCGTGGCAGACTTAGTCATGATTTTCCAGGATTACGGACTCTTCCAGCTCTCGATTCTCTTCTTTTTCCAATCATTCCTCTGGTACGGTGCATACGAGATATTTCACCGACAATCGTATGTTAAAAACGCAGCACTATAAACGATATATATCGAATTTTTCACTCGATGCTGTGATAGTAGGTACGTATTTTGACGATGAAATGCGCCGAAAAATCCATCGATTCAAGTTTGTCCACAATCATGTCGACAATGTCTACTTTGGAGAGCTTTTTGCTCAAATACAAAAGGAATACCCCTATATTCCAGACGTCATAGTATACCCTCCAATTAGTCTGAGAGATAGAGTTCTGAGATGACCAAACCATGCACAAATCCTGGCTCAATATTTCTCCGCTCAGGATGTTCCAATTATTTCCCCTTTTCGCAAAAAAATATTTTCTAGTCATCAGTCACGGCGAACGAGAGAAGAGAGAACACAGGTCAGAGACGAATATTCGTTGAATCGAAAACATACAGAATACATCAAAGGAAAGAAAATCCTCCTCGTTGATGATCTCATTACGACAGGCTATACAGCTCACACACTCGGAAAACTCCTCAAAAAGGCTGGGGCAAAAGAGGTTGTGGGATACTTTCTCGCCAGTGAAAAAGTTTAATTACTTTACAATCTCAGTCCTGAGAGAGAGTATGGGATATAAAACCATTTTTGAAGCAGGATCTGACATCAGCTCTCATAATTCATTAATATCATAGAATATATGGCCTTTTTGTATCTCACTGTCACTCGGAGCGCCGACAACACTTAATACAATATTATTCTTCACACGAATACCGCGTAAGAGAAAAAATAAATTTCCTCCAGAATTTTCTCAAGATGTGTCCAAAATTCCGCCACGAACAGACTCAATAAGGAGTCTTTCACCATCTTCCTCCAACACATCTAAATTAATACCCCTTTCTTCTAAATATGATTTCATGCCAGCAGGAAATAATGCCTTTTCAACTTCCGAAGACGTTCTAAGCTGTACTTTTCCTGTGGCTTTTGATGGTGGCAGCATAGGGGGCTTCGGTAGTCAAAAATAAGGACTTAAAGGGTCGTTATTTATTTCCGGCAGAAGAGAAGTCATGCTCATATACTACTCTAAAATATATTCTCTGTCAAAAGCTTGCCACAATGGGATATTTTTCTATACTCTCATATCGCTTTCATCTATGTCCAATACTATCGATCTTTTCTGAGTCACCACCCACAATCTACGAGATGTAGATGTGTCTTTTACCAAAAACGCCCTCACCGTCCTCACAGGCGTGAGCTGATCAGGTAAATCATCCCTCGCATTTACAACCCTCTGCAACGAATGACAAAGGAGATATCTCGAGTCCCTCTCTACCTACGCTCGTATGTTCATCGGTGGCATGAGTGAAGAAGCAAAAGTCCGCGAAATACGGGGACTCACTCCTACTATCAGCATCGAACAAAAAACCGTTGCGCATAATCCTCGTTCAACCGTCGGTACCATCACGGAAATATATGACTTTTATCGTCTTTTCTTCCTCAGTCTCGGGACTCGTATCTGTCCACATGATGGCGAAGCTATGACCAAAAAAACTCACAAAGACGTCATGGAATATCTGAAAAAAATCAAATCAGGGACACGTATAGGTA
>DALYDS010000003.1:0-1481 GCA_031973055.1 bacterium
TTTGCGACATAGAGCAGGAGTATATGAAGAACTCTCTTTTTAGGAAGTCTCATCTTATTGTTTGACAGTATCTATTACAAATGTAAAATTAAAGTCTTATGAAAAATACAAACACGCCCGGGTTCTTGGTATACGGGAGTATCTGAGTCTCAGCTGTGGTACTACTGTCTCTCTACTTGTATTTACAAAATCAAAAAGAAAAGATACCGACTATTTCAGTTACAGAAATACAAGAAAATACACAAAAACCTACACAAACTGAAGTTACCACAACAGAAGAAGAAACAATTACCCCTGTCACAAAAAAACCACTACCAACTCAAATTAATCTCGCTGCTCCTTTTTATTCGCAAGCACCTCTCGGTGACTGGAGCTATCCATGGCAAGAAGCCTGCGAAGAAGCCAGTATACTCCTGGCAGCAAATGTGTACTGGAAACATAATTGGACGCGTGAAGAGTTCAATACAGAAATACTCAAAATGGTAGAATGGCAAAAGGAAAAATTTGGTACTTATCTCGATACGACTGTAGCTCAAA
The DNA here is from genome assembly GCA_031973055.1 of bacterium. Taxonomy (GTDB): domain Bacteria; phylum Patescibacteriota; class Gracilibacteria; order BD1-5; family JAGOOR01; genus JAGOOR01. The sequence goes on from DALYDS010000003.1 coordinate 538, forward strand.
CGGCTCAAATTGTGAATGATTACCTCAAGCTCAAAACTATCACTCATGAAAATCCAACCTACGAAGACGTCGTCGAGATACTCAACAAATGACATTTTATTATCATGTTTTTTGCAGGGAAAGAACTGGGTAATCCAAACTTTACCAATGGTGGACCTGTCTATCATGTCGTGCTCGTAAAAGGATACAAAAATCCCAATAAAATCATCGCTCATGATGTTGGAACGAGAAATGGAGCTGACTATATCTATACTTGGGATGTCCTCGAATCAGCTATGCATGATTTCGCAATACCGATGGATAGTGGAAAAAAGAGAATGCTCGAAGTCCTCCCTCCTCAAATTCCGTAATATATGACAACTCCGAATCCTACACTTCAGCTCCTTGGTAAAAAAATAATTTTTTCCACCCTGATACAGTATGTGGGAAGATTTGCACAGATAGTCATCGCAGGTTTTACCATCAAGCTTATTTCCAATTTTCTCAGTGAAAATAATTATGGAATTTATGCCACCATCACTGAGTATGCACTCTTTTTTTCTGTAGTAGCCAACCTCGGAATTTTTGCCAATATCATTCGTAGGATGTCCGTCAACCCATCAGATGGAAAAACATTCGTTAATGCCCTCTATCTCCGAATAATCACTGCATTGGTATTTTTTGCATTCGGGGTGGTTGCTTTACTGGTTATGGGAAGTAACACTTTATTTGTATTTTGTACCATGATTTTCTTTGGAGCACTTCTCCTCGATTTCATGACTTCAGTATGCGATGGTATGCTCCAAGCCAACTATATGATGGGGAGAGCAACATGGGCGCTCATATTGGGTCGCCTATGTACTCTCCTGACACTCTATAGCATAATACACTTCACTCACACGCCAGGTATGGAAGTAAACTTTGGAGGTATTTTAGCTATATTTTCTACTCTCATTTTTGGTAAT
>DALYDS010000003.1:1508-27370 GCA_031973055.1 bacterium
ACCTTTGTTCTGAGTTTCTATTTTGTAACCAGAAAAATACATCTTCACTGGAAAATAGATAGAGATTTCATGTGGACCATTTTCAAGGCATGACTCCCCTTCTGAATCATAAACATAATTAACAGTCTCTATTTCCGATTCCTGCCAGACTATTTTAGCCATATCGCACTCACTGAGGCTCAATTCGCGACATTTAGTATTTCTTTTCGTATTGCTCAGATTATGAGTCTGCTGTCGACATTTCTCATGTTCTCTGCACTTCCTGGTCTCAGAGAATATATCGACCAAAAACACTGGCAAAAAGTCCGCACGCTCTATTCAAGAATTATTATAATACTAGCCTCTGCTGGAGTCTTGGTTGTCATAGCTGGCTCTCTGCTGGGACCAACCATGTTAAAGCTCGTGACCCACGAACGATATTTCCTCCCTGAATTCTGGTTCATATTGCCGCTTATGCTCCTCCTCGCAGCCATCTCCTATGGTTATGATCTCATCCTCATAACTCTCTTCGCTTTTGATAAAACGAAGTGGCTCCTCTCTCGGGAATGTCTAGCACTCTGTATCGCTCTCGTATTTTTTGTCTCTTCTGTCTCTATAGACGATATCCAGCTCAAAATCCTGTTAATCATACTCTGAGCTATAGCTGGGGAGAGTACGATGGTTATCAGTGGACTCATAAAGATTCGAGGAATTTTGTATGACTCGCAACATACAAATTCCGAAAAACTTTAAATCAGATTTTTCTTTTCTACAACCCACAATGACCCGTGAGGTTTATACCCCTCTCCATTTGGTTTTGGGTGAGTAACATCGAGTTCTACTACTCATGGCCGACCATATATGAGCTGCGCGATCGACATTTTTCCCTTTTCTGGATGATGAAATCAAACAAATTCCTCTTCATTTGCAGAACTCGCCCCAAGTACTACTTCATGTACTCACGCTATCCTGAGTCGAGTTGCGATAGCTGTATGTACAACTGGCATTTTAGCTGCCATGAGTAAATGACCGATATCGGAGAGTCTGAGTCACATTTCGTTCAATTTTACAAGAAGTGTTTCTATATTGATTTGTTTTGGAGAATATAAAACCCCCATATCCGCAGGACGAGCATCGAGGGATCTCTTTCCTAAATCTGATGTTCTAAATCGATTAGTTCTATTGAGATCACCCTGGAGCAAACCAAGAACGCCCAGCACGTCTGTAGAGACAGAAACAAAACCATCTGAAACTTCCCCCCTATTCATAACAAGAAATCGGGTATCATTCGATGAAATAATATCTGTAGGTTCTAATGAAAGTTTTGATGCATGAATAGCATCTTTCCCACCAGGAGAAAAGTGGTATTTTTTATGGCTACCTTTCTTGTTAAACGGTTCAACATGATCATGCCATTCAGGTGGTATAATAGATTCAATACTAGTATCAGTAGCCATAATGAAGTTATTTAAATAAATTTATTATTATATTTATTTTATAATGTCAATATTACCGAACAAAATTTTTTGACACAATCCCCTCTCTCACTACAATGCCCCTACTTTGTATGCGGACGTAGCTCAATTGGCTAGAGCTCCTGCCTTCCAAGCAGGTTGTTGTGGGTTCGAGTCCCATCGTCCGCTCCATTAAAGTAATTAAAATCATCCATCTCGGATGATTTTTTGTGTCTCGAACCCAATTGCCACTCGATATGCCATTAAGGCATATCTCCGGGTTCGAGTCACTCGCTCTGAGGTTTGCTCAGAGCTCCCGTCCGCTCCAATATAAAGTATAACACTACCGAAAGGTAGTTTTTTGTTTCTCAAAAATTGACGATAAAACTGAAATAGGTTTTTAGGGGAACAACTTTTTGAGCGAGATGAATACTGAAGAAGTCGAATACAGTCTATAGTGAGTTTTGGTTCCCCTAAATGATTTTGGTACTTTTTTCAAAAAAAGTACATTGGAGGGATTATTCCCCGACGAGTTCCTCCAACATTTTAAGGCGGCGAGAAACCGATTTTTCCATTTTTTTCGTATGCAATCCTGTCACACCTGAATCAGAGATATCTGTGTGATCCATGTCAAATACTACGTCGAGGAGAGCATGAAGCTCATCCTCTGATGGACACTCCACCTCAGCATACTCGAGCTTACCGTGTGCCGAGCGTAATATATCGATGATGAGCTCCGCGTGAGGATAACCTGGAAGATGGTATATTTCTCGAACACGGGCGATACTCTTTTCGAGCACTGCACCAGAAGCGAGCAATATCTGCATCATGTCGGAGAGAGAGCCTATCCGAGTCTCGATTTCTTCGCGTGATTTCACACCTTTTTTCGTTTTTTTCGGTCATTTCATCGTGATATACGGGACACTGTCGACGAGACGAAGACGAATCTTGGAACCTCGTGAAACATATCTATGAACACAGAAGTCCTGGAGCAGAGCCAGTACTTCCCTATCTGGAATTTCGACAGAGAACGAGCCGAGTGAGAGGATGGCCGATTTCCCACCTTTTGGAAAATTGTATGACCATTTTCAAGGTGAAAAATCCTCAATATCAAAGAGAAAGTCTGTAATATCACAGACTCTGTGCGGTTCTATCTCATTTTTCTCAAGAACCTTACGGACTTTTTTTATATCAAATATCTTTGTTTCGATTTCCATATGAGTATTATCGTCTATTTTTTCTTTCCTGCAAGGAAGTCTCGACTGAGATGACATCACTTCCCCTGATTATCGATGAGTCGTACCATCATCTCGTAGAGCTGGTTCATGCCGAGATCTGTGGCGAGATATTTGAGACGATTCGTGGCAGAGATATAGCGATGTGGGATAAATTCAGCAAAGACAGACTCTCTGAGGCTATTTCCGTTTTTCTTGAGCCAACGCTCGATAAGTACCGTATCTGTGATATCAGAGCCAGTACGAGTGGTCAAAGCCTCCAGGAGGGCATGTTCTGGGGCTGTGACGAGGAGCTGAGTATCCTCTATAGCTATACGACTCGCGTGTTGTTTGATGAGGGCATAGAGCGAAGCCTTCTTCTCAGCTCTAATATGATTCGTGACCATCATGTAATGGCCGAGGATAGCGAGCTTGCGAGCGTCTTTTGGAACCACGAGAGAGAGCGTCTCGGGGAGAGAATAATCACGGAGTCAGAATGCGAGTGCTTTTTCGCCCGTGATAATACCCTGACCGAGATAATTCTCCGCGATGATTTTTTTTACAATCGGCCAATAGTAATCCTCTGGGTCGAGTTTTTCTCCGACATTCCAGAGATACATACCTTTTCGAATCGAGACCAAAATACCCGTCGATACGAGACGATGTATGAGTTTGTATGCAGCACCTTTTTTCACATCGATTCCATCGAGCCCGCCGTACTCTTGTATATCAGAAAGTGACCAGAGTTTTTGTCATTTTTTCCGCATTTTCTGCACAATTTTATCAAAATCCATATGGGCTATTTATGTTATCAAATAAGGTTTAATATGTTATAAATTTAGTATATTTTTATCTATAAAATTGCAATAGTTTTTTCTATAAATATATGATTTTGTTATCCTGTTTGAACTACTATTGTATACAACTATTCAGCCTCTATAAAACACTTTTAAGAGTTTTAGACATTACAAAAAACTGCCCTTTCGGACAGTTATTAAATATCTCATTAATACTCCTGTATTACCAACCGCGAAGATGTTTTTCTGCAAATGCTTGATTCTCTACATCTCTCAATTTTTGTTGATATTGGAGGTTTTGAAATCTTGCCCATTCCTCAATAGGAATATTCACAGTCCCCGGTGGAGAATAAGGGATATTATCCATAACTCAATGCACGGGACGCCCTGCAGCGAAGATGTCTCCCCGCTCCGTATAATTAATCTGCTGAGGAGGTGGAACAACACAGCTCGAGAGTGTGGCTGCAGCAACAATAGAAAAAAGAGTTGTTTTCATATATCCATATTACATGATTATTATATTTGTCAATAAATATACGAAATCCTTTGCTGAATGAGCTTTTTACATTTATAAAAATTTCCTATACTAAGCCCATCTCGTGCGGGAGTCTCTCCCCTTTTTCTATTGTCTCTCTTATGAACCTCTCTACTGCCTCCCTCGTCGAAATCCTCGAAGCCATTAAATCCGGCGAAGTCACCCAAGCCCAAGTCTGGGAACACTTCGACCATATCACGACAGAGCTCGATCCAGAACTCCAGGCGTATAATTTCAGAACGCCAAGTAAGCCTGAAGCAACTGACGGCCCTCTCGCAGGTCTACCTATAGCTATCAAAGACGTCTACAGCGAAACAGGTGTTCCGACGACGGCTTCCAGCAAAATGCTCGAGAACTATATCGCTCCCTACGAATCTACAGCGACGAAACGTCTCAAGGCCGCTGGTATAATCAGTCTCGGGAAGGTGAATCACGATGAATTTGCGATGGGTGCAACGGGTGAAAACTCAGCACTCAGAATCTCACGAAATCCCTGGGATACGACTCGTGTCCCTGGTGGAAGTAGCTCAGGCTCCTCTGTCGCTGTCGCGTCTGGTATGGCTCCTGCCTCTATCGCCACTGATACAGGAGGAAGTATCCGTCAACCTGCCTCACTCACAGGTGTCGTAGGATTTAAAGGAACCTACGGAAGCGTCTCTCGCTACGGTGTTATCCCGATGGCTTCAAGCCTTGATACTATGGGCGTCCTCTCTCGAACTGTCCGAGATGCTCACCTCGTCTGGGATGCTATGCAGGGTCACGACCCTCTCGATGCAACATCTCTCGATGGCAGAATCGAAGTCTCTCCAGAGATATGGAATAAAAAAGATTTAAAGTGAATAAAAATCGGTCTCCCAAAAGAATACTTCGGCGACGGTATCGAAGCTGGTACACGAGAAGTTATCGAACAAGCCAAAAAAACGCTCACCGATCTCGGAGCTGAACTTATCGAAGTCTCTCTCCCCTCAACTGACTACGCTCTCGCTGCCTACTATGTCATCGTCCCCTCGGAAGTTTCTTCAAACCTCGCACGATTTGATGGTGTACGATTTGGACATATCACGGGTGAAGAATTCCGAGACTACGCGGACTGGATCAGTCATACTCGCTCAGAAGGTTTCGGAGCAGAAGCAAAACGCCGTATCATGATCGGAGCCTTTGCGCTCTCATCTGGTTTCTACGATGCCTACTACCACCGCGCGTCTCTCGTCCGAGAACTCGTCCGTCGTGAATTCGCTGAAACATTTCAAAAAGTCGATGTCATCGCGACACCTGTCTCCCCTATGGTCGCATGGAAAATCGGTAAGATGGACAATGACCCACTCGCTAACTACATGGCAGACATCTTCACCGTCCCTGGTGCTCTCGCTGGTATCCCTGGACTCTCTGTCCCAGCTGGCTACGCCGCACCTGCCGACGACGCATCTCTCTCACTCCCTGTCGGTCTCCAGATAATGGGACCAAAACTCGGAGAAGAAAAAGTCCTCATGGTCGGTCATGTCTTTGAACAAGCTATGCAAGAGAAAATCAATACACAGAGACCGAAGGTTTGGAGATAATCTTTACTCTAAAATCTCTACAATCTAGACTAATGACAACACAAAAAATAGAGCAAGTACTCAAACATTTTCTCAGTAAAGCACAATGAGCAGAAATAAAAGATTTATATTTAGATCTTTACCAAGATTGTGAACAAAATTTCAAACAAGTTTTTGCTTATTTACATCAAGAAATAAATATATTACTTGAAGCGTTAAATAGAAGAACAGTTACTAGTCGTTACTATCTGGCAGACGACAGCAGACGATTAATATCAATAATAGAAGATTTAGAAACTTTAAATAGAGATATTTCACCTTACGGGGAGTCTATTACAATTGATGCTCCATATGAGAAAATAATAGAAGAGGTTCAGAAATTTTTAAGCCCTTTTCGCGGAAGTCAGATTCCTGAATCTTTCAATAAAGTTAGCATCATTTATTATGAGCCAATTTTTTCTACTGATTCAAAAAAAATATCCGTAAAAACTACGCGACAAAATCTAGACTTACAAGTTATTGGTGAATGAGCCTTTTCAATTGTAACTAGATACAAAGATCCTGTTTATAACAAGTATTATGCAGTTAAAAGGCTAAAAAAATGATCTTCAGAACGGGAGAAACAAAGATTCAAGAAAGAATTTGAAGTACTACAATCGCTTAATTTCCCTTATATCTTGGAAGTGTATTCTTTTGATAACGAAAAAAATTGTTATGTAATGGAGTATTGTGATACAAGTTTATCGAAATATATTTCAGAAAATAATAGTAAGTTACAATTTGCCTCTAGAAAAAGAATAGCACAACAATTTTTATATGCATTAAATTATCTTCACTTGAAATGAGTTTTACACAGAGACGTTAGCTACAATAATATTTTAATTAAAAAATACGAATGAGCTGTTACCATAAAACTATCTGATTTTTGATTGATAAAAAATGAATGATCTGATTTTACCAAAACTGATACAGAAATTAAATGAACAATAATAGATCCATCTCTTACAAGTTTTAAAGATTATGATTTAGTCAATGAAATATACTGTGTGGGCTTTATAATAAACTTTATATTTACTGGTAAGAAAAATTTTAATTCTGATGAAACGAATTTAAGCAAAATTGTTGAAGGTTGTACTAATTCAAATACCAAAAAACGTTACCGATCGATAACAGAGATTATAAATGCAGTTGAGCAACTTGCTGATTAAATCAAATTCTCCTCCAAAATTCCCAACCTCACAATGACATTGCTTGTCCCCTGTTTCCGCATAAACTGGAGGGATTTTTTAGATGAGTTTATTTGAGATTCTCTTCGAGAAACTTCACTGTCTTCCCCCATGCATGCGTGGCTGGTTGTGAAATATTCAATTTGACACATAAAATATATAGTTTATAATATTTTCATATGACAAAACGACTACACGAAAAACCTCTCGAAGAAGTGGTAGATCTCTCTGAGTTTGAGAGCTACGATGCAGAACTAGTAGATAAGTGGAGAGGTAAAACTGTTGGTGACCTTACAACACATATTGCCTCCATAAAAACCCATCTCTGTGGGTTTCGTCATGAACGAGACGTGTTTGATTTTCGAAAATGTATTCAGAGACCAACCAATATGCTCTGCGGACATTCAGAAGATGTCGCTCTCCAGCTCTTGCTCGGCTCTGCTTGTCTCAGAAATACACACCGAATACCAGCAGAACGTTATGAAGCAATAAAGCATCAACTCCAGGGAGAATACTGGTCAAAACTTGATACACGCGATCGAGAAGCCTATGACTATGGACGATCTTCTAGCTCTGTGCAAAGAAACGTAAGTGGTGGTGCTCAAGCAAATATTGAATGAAATCCTGTTGAGTATTTCCAACATCGACAACGAGAAGTTATCCCAACTATAAAACCTATTATAGAAGAAGTACTCGACGGATTGCTGCAGAAAAATTAAGATACCTTGTCTTATGGCTGAATGTGAAAATAAATCTATTTCTCTTCGGAGGATTGACTGAGAATATCATGCACTTGTCTAATTTCTGTTTGTTTTCATGTGAGGTCATTTTGCGCTTGAGACAAGGTCATCACTATATGTCGCAGTATGAGGGCATTATTGGGCGCATCGAAGAGCTGAATGAATAAGAGTGTTAATTTGGAATCATAAAAGCTCTTCTGTTTACCACAGATTTCGAGAGCTTCAGCGATGAGTGTTTTTTTAGTATCTTCATCCACTATACGATTATAGTGTCCAAATGCATCACCTAAGAAAATATATTCATCTAGTTTTTCATAGATGGATCCGAGAGCATGTCCCTGAGAGCGCATAGCTTCTTCTCTGGTTTCAAAGATACTACACAAAACACGAGAAACTTTGTGAAATCGTCTCCGTGGATTACGCTGTCACGTCGTATGGATATGACTATCAGTAACAGTGCGAAATATAGCTATCCTCTCCCCTTCTACGACATGTGGTACAGTGAGTATACGTGCTGTCGTAGCTCATTCTCCCCTACGATTCACAGGCTTGGCTCGGGCAAAAAGTCAGAGAAATTTCTCTCGTATAGCGAGCTTGTATCGATTACGTGCTCCCGGCGTATAAGATGAGAAATCTTCTGGAGTGAGTCAGAGTTTTTCGAGAGTTTCATCTGATATTTTCTCTGGATCTATCGGGAGAGTCTCTATCATTTTTATGAGAAAATCTGCATCTCATTTTGCTCATTGTTTTAGCCGAATAGCAGACAAGTCATCAGAGCCAAAGGCACGAGAAATATATGAATCAAGTGTCGCTTTTTGGAAGTGTCTCGCACGATTACGTGTAAAATCATACCTCTGTTTACCAAACTCATAATCACCCCCTCGGAGGAGCGTGGTGAGTTTTTCGGTCTGATGTTCAATATGAAAACGGATGAGTTGTTCGTTTACTTCTGGTCTATCTATGAGACGTTTTACGTAACCATTTTTGATTCGGGTTCAGTCATCACCGAGGAGTTCACGAATAAATGCAAGATGAGCTTTGCGTATCGCAGCATCAGGTGCAGTATAGAGATTATCCCGAGGGACAAGAGCTCGAACACGGTCGAGGTATTTCGTTCGTAATTGAGGATCGAGAGAACTATCTGCTGATAAAATTTCTCTCCGAAAAAGATCAGGATATTTCACATAACGAACATTCGTATCAGGAAAACGGAGAACACTATCACGCGAATACTGTCGAGTGAGAACACCAGGATTGAATCCAGGAGTTGTGAAATTGACACCACTATCTTGGAGAGCTAATTCGAGTCGATTGAGAGTATTAATAGCCAGATCACAGACACACCTTTCACCTTGAGCATAAGATTTAAGGAGCTGAAGGGCTCATTCTGGGAGAGAATTTGACGTTTCAGGCATGATATATTTATATATAAAACCATGAGAAAATCAATTTTCACACAAAATGATTTATCACTTTGTCACGTGAGAAGAGTTGTGGAGGCATTTTCTTTTGATACAATTTTTATGTTTTATTTTTTACTCTCACTCCTATGCGCAATTTTCTCATTTTCGTGGTAGGTATTATCGTCGGTATCATGGCGACACTGATGGGTATATATGATAGTTTCAAAATTACAAAAAATGTACCAGAACAAAAACCTCCTGTAGCAGAAGTACCGACAACCCCAGTCGGTAAGAAATGTTATGGTCAGAGCCTCAAATTAGAAGCTCCTGTCGAGGCTACAAAGATAGCATTTCCACTCAATATCAAAGCCGTTGTCGATAATCGAGAAAATCACTGTAATTGGACCATGTTTGAGTGACAAGCTGGAACAGTCACACTCAAGACTGCGAGCAATGTCACACTCGGTACAGCAGTACTCACAACGACAGATAATTGGATGCAAGCAGGACCAGTGAATTTCACAGCGACTATCACTCTCGCTACTCTCCCATCATCACCACAGGCTCTCACTCTCGTATTCGATGCTGAGAATCCATCAGGTGAACCAGGCAATGCTCAACAAAAAATCGTACCAGTTGTCTACTAATATATGAAACTCAATAAAATTATAGCTCTCAGTCTCCTCGCGAGTATAGCTATCGTCGAGGCAGCGAGTCCTTTTCTCCCCTTCGCCCAAGAGGCAGTAGCCTACTGACTCATTAAACATCAAAAGAGCGAAAAATACTACGAACTTAATCGTACTCTGCTGAGACAAGAAGCTGCTGGTATGGCTCTCGTGATGGCATGAGTCACCTACCCTCCCGACTATGAATGTAGAAATCTCTTTGAAGATATCAACTTCCATAGTCCGAATTATTGGGCATGTCGTATCGTAGAAAACGCTGTCGACAAACAACTCATCAGTACAGAAAATCCGAAATTTTTCCCTGGTCGTCCAGCCACCCGTGCAGAAGTCCTCGCGATGTTTATGAAAGGAGCTGGAATCAAAAATATCAAAGACATTAGTAAATATAGCTTTGATACTGATACCACTGATTGGGAAAAATATGTCATCGCTACAGCAAAATACAATGGAATTATCTCCACGACCAATCCATTTCGACCACACGAGAATATCAAACGTGGCGAAGCATTTGTCATGGGAGTGAACATCATGAAAATAGTCTGAAAGTCCAAATAAATTTTCAAAAATAAAACTCCAGCAATTGGAGTTTTATTTTGATTCAATGAGGGAGAGAAATCCAGGATAATCGATAATCGTCACTCAGAGCGATTGGGCTTTTTCTCTCTTACTGCCAGCCGATTCTCCAGCGATGAGATAGTCGAGATTGCCTGAGACAGCAGTCCGTACTTCCCCACCGTGTTCCTCCACCATCGCATGGATTTCATCACGAGAGATTTCAAATGTCCCAGTTACACAAAACGTCTTTCATGTGAGTACTCCTGAAGCTCCCGCCACTTTTGGAAAAGTCACAGTGACTCGAGTAAGTAAACGCTCTAGCAAATGTTTGTGTGTCTGAAAATAGGCACTAATCGTTGATGCTGTTCCAGGTCCTATATCTTTGACAGCTTCGAGAGTCTCTATGCTAAAATCGAAATGGAGAATATCCTCAACACTCTGAAACAGTGGTGCGAGGAGTTTCGCTGTACGCTTGCCAACTCATGGGATTCCGAGCGCACCAATAAATCGATCTATCGGGAGTGTGCGTTTATCCTCAATAGCGGTGAGGAGATTATCGACGGATTTTTCTTTGTATCATTCGACGAGGAGAAACTCATCACGATAATCACAGAGGTCATAGATAGACGCCATATCGGTCACCCAGCCGAGTTCGAGAAAGAGCTCTATTTGTTTCGGACCAAATCCATCGATATCGACACCATGCTTGCTAACAAACCATTCGAGTGCCTGCATCTCACGAGCTGGACAGTGAGGATTGCTACAGAGGAGAGCGATTTTTTCACCTTCTTTATGCGTCGGTGATTCACAGATAGGACAGTGCGTCGGTGGAATAATTATTTGTTCTTTACCTGTTCTCGCCTCTATAATTGGTGCGATAATTTCTGGAATAACTTCTCCCGCTCGATGGATAAACACTTGGTCTCAGATTCTCAAATCTTTTTTGGCAACTTCATCGTAGTTATGGAGTGTCGCATGCTGGACCGTGACGCCCATGATATTCACCGGCTCGACATGTGCCACAGGAGTAATCGTCCCCGTACGACCAACAGAATGCTCTATTTCTATAATCTTTGTTCGAGCATATTCCGCTGGGAATTTGAATGATATAGCATAGCGCGGATGATGCGATGTCATGCCGAGGATATTCCAGAGATGGAGATCATTTATCTTTATCACGAGTCCGTCGATATCAAACGGGCAGACAGGTTTTTTGCCCATCGCATGAATCATATCAATGATGGATTCTACACCGAGCTTTCTCTCAAAAAAGAGCTCACCTTTTTGCCACTGTTTGGAAGTATTAAATCACCATGTACCGAGTTTTTGTATCAGGGCTGAGTACGTACCTTCTTCTTTTTTATCAGCTTTATGAATCTCTTCGAGATCGGGACAAGAATAAGCAAAGAAGAGGAGATCGCGCTCTCGTGTCACCGTCGGATCCAATTGTCGGAGACTCCCACTCGCAGCATTACGAGGATTCGCGAAGAGTTTTTCTCCTGCTTGGAGTCGTCGATTATTGAGGTCATCAAAAGCGCTCCGAGGCATCACGACTTCACCACGAATCTCGATAGTTTCTGTATGTGCAATGGTGTGTGGGATATTGGCAATCTCCACCACATTGAGCGTGATATCCTCTCCTATCTGCCCATCACCTCGAGTCAGAGCACGAGTGAGCTGGCCATTATCATAACGCAGTGCGATGCCGAGACCATCGAATTTGTACTCTATCATATATTCCAATTCTCTCTCATTTCATGCTTCTCTGAGTATGCGACGTATACGTGTCTCAAACTCTCGCAAATCCTCCGCATTGTACGTATTATCGAGTGACATCATCTGATGGAGGTGTGGAGCTTTGGTAAAATGATTATCCACGAGGTCCTGAACTTTTTGCGTTGGACTCGATGCATGCGATTCTTGAAATTTTTCTTCTGTGGCCACGAGGAGCGCGTAGAGTCTATCAAATTCTTCATCCGTAATCAGAGGCGTATCGAGCTCATAGTATTGATGCCTATGAAATTCGACCATCTGTCGAAGCACGTCTATATCCCCTCTCTCGAGGGTTTCTGGTTTTCTCTGGAGCATAGAGAGTGTCTCAGCGAGCATATAATACAGAGAATTATACGAGCAAACCGTAAAAAGAGAACTCAAAAAGTAAAGCAACAACCATAGACAGAAAGTATTTTTTCCCTAACATAGTACTATCTTATTTCACATCACCTCATCTATGAAAAAAACACAACTCGCGATGCTCATCATGCTCTCTTCGGTACTACTCTCTGCTTGTAGCATACCTGGTATGGGTGGTGCAGAAACAGAAACTGTGCCAGCAACGACCACCACGACAGATACAACAGATACGACAAAGACACCAGAAACTCCAGCAGAACCAGCAAAGACAGAAGAGCCAAAAACACCAGAAGTAACTCCAGAGAAAATGCCAGAAGAAACAACAAATGGTGCTCTCCCGAGTGACACACCAAAAGCCATCGCCGAAGGCGGTGTCTACCTCCCGTATACCAGTACAGCAGTAGTTCAGGCGAAGGGAGATATTGTTCTCTTTTTCTACGCGAATTGGTGTCCTACCTGTATCAAGGTCAATAAAAATATAGAAGAAAACCTCAAAAAAATACCAAAAAATCTCACCATCCTCCGCGTGAATTTCGATGATGCAACTGAACTCCGAGAAACATATGGTGTTACTGAACAACACACTTTTATTCAGGTAGATAACACTGGCAAGCTCATAAAAAAATGGAGGTGAGAATCACTCCTCAGTGATATCACAGCACAGGTACAGGGATGAGCAGCAAAAGCTGATGTACCCGATAAAGCAGTCAGCTGATTCTAAAAATCAATAAAAAATCCTCTGTAAAAAGAGGATTTTTTAGAGAGAAAAAATACAGATACTATTCCGTTCTCAGAAATCCAATAGAGAAAGAGAAAGCCCTCTCTCCTGAGCCAATGATTGGTATTCTTGCTCAGAAAATGCGTGATAAAAACGCTGATGTTGTCCAATTTTTATCATAAAATCAGCACTCCCATTTTCATAACTCTGTATGAGAGACGAACTATAACGGGTTTGGCTTTCGTGGAGAAGATTCCAATTTATCATCATAATACGTCCTCCAGGAGCGAGGAGATTCTGAGCATCACGAAGGACTGCGAGTCTCTGTTGGAAATCTGCAAGATGGTGAAAGCTCGCCACGAAAAACAGGGCGTCAAAGATTTTCCCCGAACACAGAGTACCAATATCGAGCATGTCTCCCTGTATCCACGAGATATTTTCAAACGATGAAACCAATTGTGTCTTTTTTTGAGCCTGCTCGAGGAGATTCTGAGAGAGATCTAGTCCTGTATAGGAAACTTTTTTTGATGTAAAAATATCCACAAAAGGCTCTCGAGCAATATGCTCCAAGAGTCGACCATTCCCACACCCTATATCCCCTATTCGCCACTCATCTCCATCAGCAAAATGAGCGGTAAAATCCGTGAGTACTCGCTCAAGTTCTGGCCAATGCAGATTATCACGGCTACGACCAAATGTGTCAGCAAAATCATCGTACTGAACCATGTTATTTTTTAGGATTTTGAGGGTTTTGTTGGTTCGGATGCTGGGGTTTCTGTGTCTGAGGTTTTTGTGACTTTTTTTCATTTCTCTGAGGACGGACCGACTTGCGTGACTGAAATAAGAGATCATCTGGGTAGTCCTCTATATCAACGAATTCATCCGCGAGTTCTCTGAGGTCTTTATTGGTTGTACGACCAAATGCGAGGACCTCTACGAGACAACCCTGTGACTGCTGGAGATAATTCACCACTGGAGTAAAATCACCATCACCAGAGACGAGCACGATAGAATCAACTTTTGAACCGAGACGGATAGCATCCATAGCAATGCCGACATCCCAATCTGCTTTTTTGGAACCATCAACAAATGTCTGAATTGGTTTTGTCTTTATCTCAAATCCACTCTCATGAATAGCTTCGATAAATACTTTGTTGGTTTCTTCTGCTGTATCGACTGCATAAGCAATAGCTCGAGTGAGCTTGCGCCCTTGGAGCATGAGTCCGAGAATATTTTTGAAATTCACGCGAGAATGGTAGAGATTCTTCGCTGAGTAATAGAGATTTTGCACATCGACGAGGACGGCAACACGTTGTTCAGGGTTTCGTATAATCATAGTGATATCATTATAGCCCCTTTCGAGAAGTCGCAAGTTTTATCGGAGCGTAACTTTTCCGATGAATGTGAGAAACTCAGAGTTTTTTAAGTGCCTTTTGATGGAGACTTGTTCCATACCCTTTATGTTTCTCGAATCAGTATCACGGCAGAGTTATTTCATACTCTACCATGAGCCTGTCTCGTGTGACCTTTGCCACTATTGATGCAGCCATAATCTGAGGAACAATATCATCGCCTCTTATTATGTATTCTGGCTGAGGTAAATCCACAATATCAAAAATGTAATTATCTCGACCATCGATGAGGAGTCTGTATGTACCATTATTTTGCACTTGAGAGAGAGCTTCGCTCATCGCCAATCTATTTGCCTCCCGAATCCCAACAGTGTCTATGACGGTATTGGGTATAATTCCGACACCGTAGGAAAGTTTTCATTTTTCCGCGAGTTGAAGTATTTCTTCGTACGTTACATCTCTCATCTGAGCATTCATTTTCTTGGAATCTCGGAGGATATTTTTGAGAGGGTTTTTACCAGTCCAGACGACACATGCTGCCACGACGGGACCAGCCCAGGCTCCCCTGCCTGCTTCATCCACGCCCAAGACAAAATCAGTCTTTCCAATTTTTTTGAGGGAAAAAGGTACTTTTTTTCTGCTTTTGTATTGATTTTTTGGCATTAGAGAAGAGAATACTGAGGTGACACAGAATGCCAACTACTTCGCTGATTATACTGCCTATGTCGAAAAATACAGGGAGTATGAGAAACGTACTCCTGATAATATATTCGAAGAGCTCATGACCGAATGTGATTATATCTCTGGAGAAGGCAAAGACCTCATCAAGCAATCCTACGTAATAGCAAAGAGATGACACGAGAAACAACTCAGAAAATCTGGAGCGCCTTATATCACACATCCTCTGACTGTAGCATGCATGATGCTCCCCTATCGACCCTGCCCCATGCTCCTCAGTGCGACACTCCTCCATGACGTCCTCGAAGATACTGATGAGAGCTATGAGAGTATCTACGACATTCATCCCGACATAGCCAATATAGTAGAGTGAGCTACCAAGATACGCTCAGCATCACGCGATGATCCTGCTGGATTCTCATCAGAACAAGCACGATTTGAAACCATTCGCAAAATCCTGGTCGCAGCACAAAAAGACATCCGTATACTTTTCCTCAAAATCTTTGACCGATCTCACAACATGATAACGGTGGATGCTATGTCGCCAGAGGGAAGGCAGAGAATGGCTGAAGAAACGCACAATGTCTATATACCTCTCGCAAAACGTGCTGGTCTCAGAGAGATGTATCATTTTCTCCACGGACTCACGGCAGAAGTGCTAGAGCCAGAGAAATGGGCAACAATGGAAACCTTTGTTACCAACAAACACGCAGACATGGTCGAACATTCAAAACGCATACATGGATACATGCGAAAACAGACATGGTCACGACCGATTGTCCACTTTGATACCGACTTTGTTTCACCTTTTTCTATCGAATTGAAGAGAGAATATATGATGGAATCATGGTATGCTATACAGGTCGTAGTCCGTGAAGCGAGTGATTGTTATGCTATACTTCATGATATAGCCATGCGACAAGATGAGAACTTCCTCCAGATAGGACGAGTCAGCGATCTCATCAATCATCCTCGACTCTCATGATATACAGGACTCCACACTGATGCAGTATTTGAGGGAACTACCCGTATCAAACTCCGTATTATCACCGAAAAAACGTACGAAAAAGTCCTCGAATATGAAACATTTAATGAGCTCGGTGATGTATATGGTCCTGTACTTTTCCGTGATTTTGATCTCATCAACGAAGCAACGGCATCAAACTCAGAAGATTTTATGAGGAGCGTATCTGAGCACGTCTTGGCACGAAAAATACCAGTACATGCAAAAATTCGTCCTCTGTTTTACATGCCTATAAAATCAACAGTATTGGATGCTGTTATATATTTGGATCCTGGCCATTTTGATCATGTGAGTGAAATTTTTCGTAACCATGAAAAGGTGCCATTTCACACCGTATTAGAAAATGATGACATAATCACCTACACTCTCGACGAAAAGCCCACTCTCACGAAACATTGGCTCGAGTCTGTCCACTCTGGTATATCTCGATGGAGAGTACAAAATAAAATAAATAAAAAAACACGGTAATCATGTCGCCCAAGAAAAACATCCTTCTCTTTCGTGGGGCAAACACGATGGACCTCAAAAAAACTGTGCAATCATGGAAACAGAGGTTTGTCGAAAAATACAGTGACATGAATTTGCTCGACATTGATAGCGAAAACATGCCCGAATGAATCATAACAGACTGTATGGCTGAAGGCTTTATGGGGAGTGCTCGTATGGTCATATTCAGAGATATGCTCCTCAAAACTGACAAACAAATCAAAAAAATACAGGAAGAAGAAGCTAGAGAATATGAAGAAGAATTAAAAAAATCAGAAAATGCCGGTAAAACTATTGATTTCGATGAGTTACTACAATGACATAACGAGAAAAAAGAATCCAGTAGTGACGAGCAGTGGATAGGGATGCTAGAGAAAATCCCAGAAAAAAATTTCATACTCTTCATATGAAATACGAAACCTATCACTGATCTCGAGAAATGGCTCATAGAAAACGCCACTATTCACGATTTCCCCTACCCAAATCAAGAAGAACTCGAAGCGTATATCCAGAAAAATCTCTCAGTCACAGCGAGACAAACCATGGGTATAGCAGATAGACTCAACTATAACTATGATTTCGTCGTACAAGAGGTCAGAAAACTCACTCTCGCACAAAAAGAAACATGGACAGATGAAGAACTCATGAGAATACTGCCTGATTATCGAGAAGAGAAGAGCTATGAAATAATGAATCCTCTCTGGAGTAGGCAATGAAGAGAGGTGAATAGCGTATTTCAACATCTCATGGAAACTGCTGATCATGAGCTCAGTATGGCATCAATTATCACCATGATACGCAAAACTCTCATAATCAGCGTATTTCCAGATGCGAGCAATAAACTGCCTACCATAAGTGAAACTCAGAAGAGAGCTGGTAAAAAACTCGTTTCTATAAAATATGACGTCAAAAAACTCTATGATGATATCGTAGCAGTTGATATTGCTGAAAAATCAGGAGAATTACCAGGTAAAAAAGAGGCTTTTCTGATGGCCCTCCTCAATTTCTGTCACTCATAACCCATGAAACTCTCACTCCAAACAGGCGAAAACAATCCCATACTCCGGGCTATAGCAAAGCCTATAAAGACATCTGAGTTAGCCAGTCTACGACTCCTCGGCGAATCGATGGTGAAATACGTAAAAAATCCAAAAAATAAAGGCATAGGCCTCGCCGCACCTCAAATCGGCGTCAGTAAGAGGATGATAGTTGTCTGACTCCCGAAAACACGAGAAGATGAAACCTATCCAACAGTACTCATGATTAATCCGACCATACTCTCATTAGGAGAAGAAACAGATATAGACGAGGAAGGCTGTCTCAGCCTCCCTGGTATGGTCGGAAAAGTGAAAAGATCAACCTCACTCGAAGTAGAATGGTACGATATAAAAGGCATAAAAATGAAGAAAACTATCGCAGGATTTGGCGCAAGGGTGATACAACATGAGGTAGATCATATCAATTGAATACTTATTTCAGATAAATTCTTGAAATAATCAAGAAACCATGGTAAACTGGGTGGGAAAACATGAATCAAGCCCTCCCCCTCATTACTGAACTCTCAAAAGAGAACAAAAAACTCCGTGAAAAACTCACTATAGCGGAGCAATGGATAGGTCGTGAGATAAGTGATATGCAGTTGCGACGAACAAAAGAAGAAATGCTCAAGAAAACTCGCTGAGAACTCTATGAGTCAGAAGAAGCGATAAAAGAACGTATAGAGAAGTATTTGGGCGATTCTCTCTCCTACTTATCAGCAGAAAATGTCGTACTCCTGGTCGAATCTGAGATTAATTTCTCTCATCTCATTCGCAAGAAAAACCTCGACGGAATCATGGTAAGCAACCTCTATCAAAAAATACTCGAAGATATATTCGAAGAGCACATCACTCATCACTTCAGAAGTATCCACAAAAAAACACACATACATCCGAGCAAAAATGACCTCATAGAAAAAACTCTCTACAAAGTTATCCATGATAATTTCAGGCTCTCTCTCGGAAAGCTCTTCCAGATTTTTCAACGTATGATAGATGCAAAACCTGGTGATTTGGTACACCTATTTCATACATCAATGGAAAAACTCCCTCTCTATGGAGCCATCGATGACCCATTGTTTTGGGAATTTTTCGCAGAAATCATAGAAACACATGCTTTTGGAGAAAAACGCCACGCAGGAAAAATCAGCTTCCAGGATATTCAACGCCTCAGAGAAAATATCACTGGTAATTTTGAAAAAGAAGGCTTTCTAAAAGTCCTCCTGAAGCATTTATAAAAGAAGGTACAGAAAATATTTGAAAATGCAGTATTTCAAATAGAGTATACCCATGACGAGAATCCTCTGAATAGATCCTGGTACAACTGATGTTGGCTTTGCAGTGGTAGAAACTATAAAAAACACACGACATATAATTACTTTTGGCGTTATACATACGACGCCAAATGTAGCTCAGAGTCTGAAATTACTCGAAATAGCCACTGATCTCGAAGACATCATAAAAACACACAATATTACCCATGCAGCTGTAGAAAAACTCTATTTTTCCACCAATCTCAAAACTGGTATTGATGTGGCACAAAGTCGTGGAGTCATACTCCTCTCACTCGAGAGAGCCTGAATAAAGCTCTATGAATACACGCCTCTCCAGGTCAAAAAGGCTATCTGTGGGAATGGTAAAGCAGCAAAAAAACAAATAGGCAGAGCCGTCCAGCTCCTCTTCAAGCTCGACGAAGTACCAAAACCAGATGATGCTGCCGATGCTCTCGGAATAGCCTATCTCGCATCACTCAATCCAGAATTATATCTCTCTTAATTAACAATCAAAAATGTTTATAGATACCCACTCTCACCTCTATCTCGGCGAGCTCCAAAATCACATACCAGAAGCACTCAGACATTTGGAGGAGAGAAATTTCTCACACACCATCCAAATCGGTACAAGTATAGAGAGTTCTCATGCCTGTATAAACCTGGCTCACCAATACCCGATTATTCGAGCCACAGTCGGTATACATCCCTGCGAGGCTCAAGACATTCCTGTTGAACAAATACCAGAACAAATAGCTGAGCTCGAGAAGATGATTCAAAATGAACAAAGCTACGTAGTAGGGCTCGGTGAAATAGGCTTTGACCATTATCATCTCTCTTCTGATATAGAAACAGCAGAAATACAAAAAAAACGTCAAATAGAGTGGTTTCACGCCCAGGCAGGTTTGGCAAAAAAATACGATTTACCTGTCGTAATACATACGAGAAATTGCCCCCTGATAACACTCTCAGAACTCAGGACGTCTGGACTTCAGAAATTTGTGATTCACTGTTTCAGTGAAAACTGGGATTTCGCACAATCTATATTCCAAATCTCGCCAGAAGCCAAAATCAGCTTCACAGGCATACTCACGTATGAAAAATCTACCGAAATACAAGAAGTAGCTCGAAAGGTGCCTCTCGAAAAAATGATGATAGAAACAGATGCTCCTTATTTAATCCCTATTCAAATAAAAAAAGAAGCGACTTACTGCGAACCGGCATTTTCTCTCTATGTCTTTGAAAAATTATGCGAAATCCGAGAAGAGTCTCCAGAAATTATCGAACAACAACTCTGGGAGAACTCCAAAGAGTTTTTTAGTCTCTAAAACTACTTCCAGAGATCGAGATACGATATAGTGATTTTGGCCATGCCATCACGTATTTCATCAACTTCGATGTTTTTGACTCGTGTATGTGGCATATATGATTCGAATTTCTCCCGAGCAGAATAGAGCTCATCGGCTGGAACTCGCATTTCACATGTTTTCATACTCTTGACGAGCCATTCTGCGATACCTATCAAGACGAGTGAGCCAGTACCAAAAGCCAGAAAAACTATCATTTCAGATTGAGGCATAAGGCTCGAGAGTATACCTATACTGAGGGCTATGAAGAGATAGAGAAAAGTAGATTTGCTATACTTACGACGGAAACTAATGAGTGAAAACAATGCAAAAAGACCAAAACCGGTACCTGCACCGATATTTCTATCAACAAAATAACGAACAGTTATACCCACCATTACCCCCACGACAGCTATCAGGATAGCATCATATTTTTGTCTGTGTCGTAAGAAGAAAAAAGAAGCAAAGAGAACGGCAAATACTATATTTGCGAGCTCAATGCCAGGAGCGTGTGAAAATTGATTTGTAGCAGCAATGGTATCCATAAAAAGAAATTAAAAGAGTGATGAAAGAATATTTTGATACGTCGCATGAACTAATTCCAGAACTATAGTATCAATGGAATCTGGTTGATATTCAGGGTCGATATACTGTATATATTTATCAGAAATATGCGAGTCACGTTTTGGGAGATACCGAGACCAAATTTTTCGATCAATACGTATCTGATCAATATAAGCAGCAGTAGCTGCATAGAAGAGTTTTGATATATTGTCATCAAGGTTAGCTGGAAGAGTTTCTGGGTAACGACTGAGTGCTGCAGAAAAAAGCGCATTTTCAGAGAGAAAACGAAGACCAAATGTATATTTGGAATCAAAGCTCATATCCGCATCCCATGGCGATATTTCCCAGAGTTTGTTATGTTTGAGGAGTATATAGTTCTGATGAACACCAGTTTTATTACCAGTCTTGTCGACAAATCGAGCCTGATAGGCTATTTGTTTTGGGTCACGAAATTTTGATAATACATTTTCAGCATGACCATTGTCGAGGTCCTGCATCATCTGAGTGACTTCCTGATAGCATTTTTCATGATTTCCTCCTTCGATAACGTAGATTTTCTCGAAGCCTTCGAGCGTATCGTAGAGAGAAGAATAATGCATATCGGCACTCTCATCTGCAGCCCATACTTTTGCTTTTATGAGACAATCGTTTGCTGGATCAAAGACTTCTCCTCGTTTTTTGAGAAGTTCAGGCTTGGAATCATTGAGGGCGAGGTAATAGCCATAGAGCTTCCCATTGATAAATACCCAATAATAATCAGTCGACGGAACAAGTGGAGTAAATCCGAGCAAATCTGTGTGGAGACTATCCCAGGCCTGATAATAGACATATTCATTAATACCTGAGGCATCGAATACGAGATGACGAAAAGCAATCTGAGTATCGTCTTTGAAAACTCCATGCTGTATGGCTCTATTGAGCTCAACACGAAATCCAGCCTTGAGACTACGAGTAGAATAATTCCCTCGATGACGCATGGTACCATTGATAATCTCAGAAGAACCATCTCCATGAGAAAAGGTTGCCTTCATAGGAAAATCAGCAATATCCAAGAAACGCTTGTCACTAAAATAATGTGTCATGAATTCTTTCCAGTCATCCTGTGAAATTTCGATATTCACATATTTATTATTTTGCCCTTGAGTACCCATATTAGCCTTGTAGCCATCGATGAGTTCAGACAAACGCATTACGGGGAAAAAATTATTCTCAATAATCTCTTCTTTATGAAAATACTGCTGGGAATTATAATAGGCTGGATCATAGACATCTGCGTGAGCTATGCCTATGAAGATACAGAAAAATGCGAGAAAAATGCGAGAAAAACGATGCATAAGCTCATGGTACCCTATTTTTTGGAGCATCTCAAAGAAAGTACGCTTGACAGATAGGCCTATTCCAGCCCTATATTTGAGAATAAAAAAAATCAGAATAAACGCTTGCTTTTATCACTACAAAGGATACATTCAAATTCATAAAATATTATGTATACAAAGGTATTTATATCACTGATGATAATCCTCTGTTTTTTGGGGCTCTTATTAGGCGTAATACTCTACTTCGGATTTGACCCAACATACTACCCCATGGCTGGTATTATACTCATGGGTATTGCTGTATTTTTGACTGGCGGTTCCCTCATAGGGCTATTTCTGCTTCTATGCAAAAAAATTGCCTCTCGAGGATTTCTCTATCCAATAGCAGCTTTCCGGGCTTTTAGACATGGATTACTCATCGCGCTCTGGTCTGTCGTAAGCTACATTTTTTATATCTACGGAGTTCTGACTATAGTGACATGATTTTTATTATTATGTATCGTTTTTTTGCTCGAACTGATATTGACGAAAACAGAAGATATATAGACTATTCTCATGCACGCTGTCCACCTCCATAAACTCAGTGACTCAGAGTCACCCCGTTCTGCTGGATTTTCTATACAAAAAGATGAAAATACCAGTTTTGTCTGTGTATGTCATACATCGAACAGCACACTCACAAATACTATTCACCGAATGTGTACAGACCATGTACTCGCATTCAATCCGACAGAAAAAGATGTGATGAAAGTTTTCACAGAAATTCTCGAAAAAATCAATCATGATCTCGACAATCTCTATCTCCACCACAAAAAATCCGATGTTTCATTATTTGTAGGATTACTCCTGGATGATCATCTCCACTTTTCTATGTTTGGAAAAGAACTCACAGGGATGATAGTATCGGCAGAAAACATAGAGGATATTTTTAGTGATATGGATAGTGGAGAAGGACATTTCGTCTACGACTCTCACTGAGATCTCAGAGATAATGAAACGCTCTATATCTTTGCTCCAAAAGTAGACACGCACATGCTCGGAAATGAGTGCCAGACTCTCCTGCACCTCCCTATCGAGGAACGTATGAGACTCATGGGTGAAAGAATAGAGAGAACCAATGTACACAAGGATGGCATAATAGCGTCCATCTCTCGTGGTAGTTTAGTCGAACCAGAGAAAACCAAATGGAGTCCCAAAAAAATATCAGACAAACGCAACCCTATTGTCTGGATGGAGGATATCAAGAAAAGTAGCTCTGAAAATATAAAAAAAATACAATCAAATTTTGTACATCTCGGGAAAAACACTCAAACATGGACTATGGTTGGTGGACTCATTCTCAGCATCGTCTTTCTCTACCTCGTGGTCACATCCGTCATGCAGTCACAATATACGATATTTGTACCGCAGAAGTACCGAGAAATGCTCGCTGATGGCCGCACAAAGCTCACAGAAGCAACACGAATGATAGATCAACCTGATAATTTCGGTCCTGCAATAAAAAATGTAAAAGAAATAATACAAACCGTAAAAAGTGCATGAGTACTCAAAGTAGACGTGCAACTCCTCGAAGATGATCTCGCAAATCTCGAAAAAAGCATCAACAAAGTCACCACGCTCAAGAGAGAAGAATATCGTGATATATTCACATTCCCCCAGTCTACCCCATCAGTACCATTTTCTATCTATGCAAAAGATAAAAAACTCTTCTTCCTCACTCAAGAAAGCATCATAGGACCATATATCCCAGGCGAAACACCAAAACAGTACGCACTTCCTGATGGTCAGAAATACAAATTATCTGATATGGATGGAGAGGGTAGAATTTATTTCTCCACAGACAAAGACAAGATATACATCTTTGATAAATGAATATTTAACACGCTCAATATACAGCAGGTCGGTGGATGGGACAAGTCAGAGAGCCTCAGTGTCTACAATTCAAACATCTATCTCCTCTCTTCAGACAAAAAACAAATCTACAAATACCGTCGACAAGCAGAAAATTCATACGCAGGGCGAAGCTTCGTGATTACGGACAATGCTCAACAAATTAATCCTATCATCGATATGGACGTCGATGGTAGTGTATGGCTCATGTCTGGTCTTGATCGTCTCAGTACAGAGAAAATCCTCACAGCTCCACGATACGAACGAAGACCAATACCTATCAATAGTATGGGAATCAATACATTTAAATATCTCGACTCGGATATCACAAAAATCTACGCTGGTGAATCATACCAAGAGGTGTATATGCTGGCTGATAATAAAATATGGATATTCGTTCCGAGCTCAAAACGATTCACTGATGTACGCAATCTCACCTATGCAGGTCAGATAGAGATACCAAAAGTAATCATCACTGATATTGCGATCGAACAGGATGGTGATGTGCGTGAGATCTACTTCGGTAGCCCTGGAAGTGGTATTTTTGGCACAAAAATAACTATAAAAGATAACAAGATTCAGGTATTACAAACCAAGTAATGTACCCTCTCGAAGCAATTATCCTCAGAAAAGTACGTATTGACGAACGAAAAGTAGTTCTGACATGTTTCTCTAGTGAATACGGAAAAATCGATGTCTTTCACCGTGAAACACCGAGCGTCACTCGTCTCGACACGCTCTCTTATTTCACAGGACAAATACGAACAAAAGAACACAATACACTGACCAACATCTACAAAATGAAGTGTTTCTTACCGGCAGGAGATTACAATCTCTACGATCTCGCTGGCTGGTCAGTTGCTGTCCTCTATACGCTTCTTCCACACGGACTCCCCTATCCGAAACTTTTTCAGATTTTGAAATCCATCACGATCAATCACGATATTTGTCATCATGATATTCTCCTCTTCCTCATACAGACATGTCGTGATTTCGGTATAGTGCAGTGCGATATGAATCATTATGCCACTCTCCTCCAAAATGACGAAGGCCAAAAACAAGCTCGAAGCGACATAGAATGATGGATTAGTGCTTACAGGGCTTCATAAGAAAGGCAAAAAGATGATTTGCATTCTTTCTGTTTTCTCTATAATCCCCAGGTATTACTTTTGACTTTTTTCTCTTTATGCACACAGGAAAGATTAAATCCATCATCGGTGTCGTCATCGATGTAGAGTTTGGAGGCGGTTATGTCCCAAATATTTATGACGCTCTCGAAGTAAATTCAACACCAAAAATTATTCTCGAAGTCCAACAACAACTCGGAGATAGTACAGTCCGTACTATTGCCATGAATCCTGTTGATGGTCTCCAGAGAGGTATGGATGTCGTCGCTCTCGAAGGTCCTATATCTGTGCCAGTTGGTTCAGAAGTACTCGGACGAATGTTCAATGTCCTCGGTCAACCAATCGATGAAAAACCAGCTCCTGTCACTAAACACAAATCCCCTATTCACAAACCAGCTCCTGCCTACGATGAGCTCACAACACAGGCAGAGATTTTTGAAACAGGTGTCAAAGTTATCGACCTTGTCGCTCCTATGCTCAAGGGTGGTAAAGTAGGTCTCTTCGGAGGTGCGGGTGTCGGAAAAACCGTTATCATGCAAGAACTCATTCACAACATCGCTTCAGAACACGGAGGATACTCTGTTGTAGCCGGTGTCGGTGAGCGTACTCGTGAAGGTAATGATCTCTATCATGAAATGAAGGATTCAGGCGTTATCGACAAGACTGTGATGGTCTTCGGTCAGATGAACGAAGCTCCTGGTCCTCGTGCTCGTGTCGCTCTCACAGGTCTCGCTATGGCTGAACACTTCCGTGACGAAGAAAAACGTGATGTTCTCCTCTTTATCGACAATAT
>DALYDS010000003.1:27470-31818 GCA_031973055.1 bacterium
GTCGTTCTTAACCGTTCTATTGCTGAGCTCGGTATCTACCCTGCGGTAGATCCTCTTGACTCTACTTCGACGGTTCTTACGTCTCGTGTCGTCGGTGAAGATCACTATACTGTCGCTCGTCAGGTCCAGAAAATCCTCCAGAGATACAAAGAACTCCAGGATATCATCGCCATCCTCGGTATGGATGAACTCGGAGAAGATGATAAAATCGCAGTTGCTCGTGCTCGTAAAATCCAGAGATTCTTCTCTCAACCATTCTTCGTCGCTGAACAGTTCACAGGTACTCCAGGTGTCTACGTCAAACGAGAAGATACAGTCAAAGGATTCCAGATGATCGTCGCAGGTGAACTCGACCACGTCCCTGAGAAATATTTCCTCTATAAAGGCTCTATCGATGCAGTTATAGCTGCTTACGAAGAAAGCCGAAAAGAAGCTGTTGCTGCGTAATTGTAAAAATATTATGTTGTTTTCCCTTATCTCCACTACAAAAAAAATCCTCGATAAAACCGAGATAGAATCTGTCATTATCCCCACGATGAATGGTGAGATTCAAGTTCTTCCAAACCATCTCGCCGTACTCGGCGTGACTCAACCAGGCATTCTCCGCATCCAATATATCGGTCGCGAGGTGAGCTATGCTCTCGGTGCTGGTATCTACGAAGTCGATGAAAACGGTGTCCGTGTTATCGCTGATATGGTCGATAGTGGTGAAAATATTGATGCAGAATCAATAGCTAAAAAAAAGGAAGAAGCAAAAACATTTATGGCTCAAGCCCGAAAAGATGGTCTCCAAAATTCAGCTGAATATCTCGCCGCAGAAGAAGAAATACTCAAACAGACAGCTCTCGAACAACTCGCAAAACGCGGGTAATCCTTGCTAAAAAACGAAAAAATATACAATCCTTCGCATGAGCAAAGACTACTATTCTATACTCGGAGTTGAGAGAAATGCTTCTGCTGATGAAATAAAGAAAGCATACAGAAAAAAAGCCATGGATTCACATCCAGATAGACATGGAGGTGATACTGAAAAAGAAAAAGAATTTAAGGCAATCAATGAAGCCTATGCTGTGCTTTCTGATGCTCAGAAAAAAGCACGCTACGATCAATTTGGTTCTGCCGAAGGGGGTAATGGAGGGTTTGGAGGTATGGGTGGATTTGATTTCGGAGATATCAATGTCGAAGACATTTTTTCTTCTGTTTTCGGAAATATGGGATTTGGCTGAGGAAGACAGCAGAGACGTGATGAAGGGGGTGAAGATGTCCAAAAAGAAGTTCAAATAAGCTTTTCCGAGAGTTTTTCGGGTGTAAAAAAAGAAATTCATTTTGACAAAATGGTCCACTGTGAGAGCTGCAAAGGACATGGAACAAAAGATGGAAAAGAACCAAAAAAATGTAGCACATGTCATGGCTCTGGGTACGTAACACGGGCAACAAGAAGTATATTTTGACTCATGCAACAGACAGTTCTCTGTGATGAATGTCACGGAGAATGAGTCAAAATAGAAGACCCTTGTAAAGAATGTCATGGGAAGCGAAGAGTAAAGAAAAAAATAGAGCAAACTATTGAAATACCTGCTGGCATAGACGATGGCATGACTCTCCGGATGACTGGCGAAGGTCACGCTGGCAAGCATGGTGCAGGCGATCTCTATATCAGTTGCCATGTCGAACAATCCCATGAGAATCTCATACGTGAAGGCAATAATATACTCACAACGATTCATATAAGTCCTGCAGAAGCAGTCTTAGGAGTAAATAAAAAAATAAAATTCCCGCTGATAGGAGACAGAGAAATCCGAATAGCAGCAGGTACACAGCACGGGAAAAAAATACAGGTATCATGAGATGGTATGCCTCTTCTCGGAAAAAAATGACGTGGAGATTTGATTATAACACTCGAAATTCTGATACCAGGTAAAATCACAAAAGAAGAAAAGAAACTCTACACAGAGATTCTTGAAAACGAACAAAATTAATTCATTTTTTTGACTTTGATATAGATTTTATCGAGACTATTTGGGAGCTTCTTTGCCCAAAAAGGTGTTAAACGAACATCAACTGATTTTATGTATGGATGGTTGAGGAGGGTTTTCTGAGCCCTATCAGCA
This sequence comes from bacterium, assembly GCA_031973055.1. Lineage (GTDB taxonomy): Bacteria > Patescibacteriota > Gracilibacteria > BD1-5 > JAGOOR01 > JAGOOR01. The sequence continues at coordinate 29,582 of DALYDS010000003.1, forward strand.
TCAGCCTCGAGCAAGTCTGAAAGTATATTTTGGAGAGTTTTCTGACCAGCAGAGCTATTAAAATCATAGAGAATTTGCAGAGAAAGCTGTGCTGTAGCTTTGATACTAAAAGGATCTGTCACTTGTGATAAAACTGCTATGATATCTGGCTGGACTGTTTCGGATATATCTGCCAGGGATTCTACCTTTTCCAGTAAATGCTCCTCAGCAGACTTTACAAGAATTTTTCGCAACGTCGGTACGTGATACAAATAAATCATAAAGTTTCACTTACCAGAAAATGTAACGCTATCTCCATATGCTCATTTTGAGAGAGATGAGCTAACCGTCATATCAAGAGTTGAGACAATATCAGCAATAGGAATAGGTATATACTCTGCCTTATTATCAAAATGATGAATGATGGAGTCGCGGGCTTCTGTGGCAACTTGCTCACGAAATATTTTTTCTAATGAATCATACTCTTCTGGTAAGAGCATGTGTTTATAGTCATTATCACCCCCAGAAAAATCATCAACAGAAAAAACAAGAATAAATTCATGGTCTTCTGGTGGAAGTTTTGGGAAAACAAGAGTAGTATTCGCTGGGATATTTCATCTCTTACCAACAAAAGAACCATCAGAAGCAATCGGATCAGCCTCAATATCGAGTGTTATTTCACCTGGTTTAGAATCACGTGCTGGTGGAACTTGAACTCTCTGAGGTATACGAAAAACGAGAGTATCAGCAACGAGCTGAGTTTGTGCTCGGAGATTAAGTGGTTCAATACCTGAATTGATGATTTTGATAGTTCAGTGAGCTCTTTTGAGAGAGGTCTGATCATAGCTGTTCACTGCATATTTTTTTTCAAGAGAATAAGAGAAAATATGCTGTCTGATAGGGATTTGATTGACCTCAACGACTTCATCTTCTGGAACAAAAGTTACATTTTTAGCGGCATTTTGTATGTTGATTTGCGGAGTAATAATAATCGTTGCGTGTGGAGTAGTCAGACTCACGATACCAATCATGATGAGCAAAATAACGATAATACCGAGAACGAGCATGTACCATGAAGAATGTTTCACAGTAAAAATATCAACTCTCTTTGGTATAAACTCCTTTGCCTGAAATCCTAATCGATGAAAGAAACGACGAATATGAAATTGGACATATTCAAGAGTCGTAATATTTTCGCGGGCAATTTCAAAACCTTCAGGCAAGATTTGATCAACATCCTGCACAGATAAAAAAGTACGATAACCGAGTTGTTTTGCGATTCTTTTGACGCGATCATCTCGAGAAATAAATGTGATTTTCCTATTCGGGAAAAGTGCGTGAATCATCTGTACATGAAACCATGCAAATCAAGCATTTTTAGAAACAATAATAACCATATCATCCTCCCCGGCCCGGAGTTTATCGAGGAGTTGGTGAAAATCCGCAGGTTGTTTCCAATTATTCAGCATGGGGTGGTATAAATACAGAACGAACGAGAGCTAAGAGTGGATGTGGATGGAGAGAAAAGAGCGGATCAAGTGTATCACAGTATTGCAACCAATGACGTGTTGGATCAATACCAAATCGTTCATGGGAAGAATTTTTTTGAATCCAGGGTGATAGCTCACCTGCTTTCACAATTGTATGAATAATTTGCGCAGGTCAGACACTCGAAACGCTATAATCAGTGAAGCTCCACTGGAGTCAAAAGCGCTCAAATAAAACACGGAGGGAGGCAGATAGGAATGATGTATATTGAATTACTTCAGGTCTCTGAGCAATAATGTGATATTCAGAACCCATTAAAAATGATTCACGTTCTAGTGGTGAAAAATGAAGCGATAAAGCATCATCGAGCAATTGCCAACCAAAGGGAATAATTTGAATCTCCTGGATATGTTTTCCGAGATGGAGCACAACAGTTGTGGAATCATATCAGAGATGAATGTGGAGATGATTTTTGAGAAACGTTTTTTGATTACAAATGTGGTTCAAAAAAAGCAACGGAAGAGGCACACAAGTAAGGAGATTGTAACCAGCAGAACGTATGCTCCGAGATATACCATCTAACAAAGTCTGTTCTCCGTAAAAGAAAAGACATCGCATAGTGATGTGTGATGCTTTTTTACCAAGTGGAAAAACATGATATTTTTTATCAAGTGCAAAATAAGAAAGAAAAATGGAGATAAGCTTTCTCTCCTTGTCTGAATATCCACTCTCTTCTGTCCATATTTTCTGAGCCTGGTGAGACGACTGTT
>DALYDS010000004.1:0-7857 GCA_031973055.1 bacterium
AAATGGACTCACGAGGGTTGCTCCGAGTTTTGCCACTGCCCAAGCCTGTGTGACGGAGAAACACAGTGTCATATTTGTTGGTATCCCTTCTTCTGAGAGAACTTTGAGAGCCTTAAGACCTTCTGGTACTATCGGAAGTTTGACATAAATATTCTCACCCCACGAAGCAAACTTTCGTCCTTGCTCTATCATTTCTTCCGCAGTGAGTGTCGTCACTTCACAACTAACAGGACCAGGAATGAGCTCAGCAATTTCACGAATGCGTGTTTCCTGATCGGCACCTTCTTTAGCTATGATAGATGGATTTGTTGTAACACCATCGACGATACCAAGTGCGGCATAGTGACGGATGAGAGCGAGGTCAGCGGTATCGAGGAAGAGTTTCATAAAATAATGATTAAAAGTATACAGTATATGTTAGAGTATTTTGGAGTTGTGCAAGAGAAATTAAACTAATTCACATCCTCTACAAGTCTGTACTCATAATCTCCATCTGGGAGACGAAGAATACCGAGAAAATCCAAACGAGTAACTGAATAATCAATATTGTTTTTCAATCCATAAAACTCAATAGCACGCAACAGGGTTTTGATTTTCTTGGGAGTCATCGAGTCTTCAGGATATCCAAACACAGTGCTTTCACGGTATTTTACTTCCACAAATCTCCACATATTTCATTTTCGGCAAATGATATCCAATTCCCCTCAGAGAAATGTAGCATTACGTTCTACTATTTCATATCCAGCATTTTCGAGATAAGAAACTGCGAGGTCCTCACCGACATTCCCACGAGATCGATAATTGAATCAACTCATGTGAAAATTATAGGGCAAAATTATTTCCCTCAAGTTCAAAAACGACGAACAAAATCGTCCAAATATTGTAATATTTTTTTCTGACCGTCCTCTTCTTGCTCTAACTCAAGACACTTTTTATACACATTCATAATAGCTGTCATGGTTGATTCTATTGTTTTCACCTGTTTCAGAGTGATTTTCTCCTTTGGTGAAAACATTTGTTTTAATTTCCGAACCACCTCCTTAAGCATCTTAGAGTACTCAGTCTTTTTATTAATCTCTGATTCTACACCCAGAGCTGCTTTGATACGCTGCTGGAAAGCAATCTGTTCTTGTTCCATTCGCTGCTTATATGCCAGACTCTGAGCTCGACGTCTTTCATCACGCTCTCTTTTTCGCGCCTCTTGTTCTGGAGTAATCTGACGAGGTTGCGGACTTGGTGGTATTGGAGGGGATGGTTTTTCTGGTTGAGACTTTCTGTATGATGCTAGCCTCTTTTTCTGTTCAGCAGTTCAGTTCGTACAGAGAACACAATCGATACACTCATAAATGCCAGGGAACCAACGTTCAAGTATTTCTGCAATTTCTTGAAGTTTTTGCTCTCTTTTTGGAAGATCGAGAGAATTTTCCAAAAGAAGGACTCTGAGTTTTCTGTAATCATCAGGAGACATGCGTCCATGCATTATTAGTATTTTTTCTATTTTTTGGGCTAAAATCCATCATTTTTTCCACCATTTTTGAATAATTTTTACTAGCCCAGGAAAATAGGAAAACTCTGTCCCACTATCAAAATAAGAGATCACTTTACGCTCATCCCTCTTTCACGGTATACCATTTTTATCTCATACAGCGTCAGCAACCATATTCTGCAAAGCAGTAAAATCTTCTAAAGAAAACGGGAGACTTAATCGCATAACAGTATCTTGTCGAGAGGCTCAGACAGGTACAACATCATTTGGTTTTATAGCAGTGTGGGGGCTCCCCTGTTTTCAATTATGAGAGATTTTTTGTTTTTTTATATTATGAATTTTTATCTCTCCCCATTCTCTTGCGCAGTCTTCGTCTCTATTTCATGTATGACAAAAACTTTTTAATACTTGTACTAGATATTCACAAATATTGGCAAAATTTTTATATCCATCACGTATAAACAAAAGGCAGACATCATCGACCTCATGATCTTCACAAACTTTTACGCCATTATGAGCTCAATAGAACTGTCTTATGGATTGAAATTTATTTTCTTTCTCCAAACTATTTGTCGTTATTTGAATAGCTATTTTTCTTGATTGATTTCTAGAAACAGGAATCTCAAGAATTAAATCTGTTTTGAGTACCATGTCAGCATAAGGCGATGGTATAGTAACTTCTACCCCAGAAGTTTCAGACATTTGCATAAGCAAAACTTGTAAATTTCGCTCTGTTTTTACTCCTGGAGATTTATGATCAAAATAAATCTCATCTCTAAGGGCATATTTTTGTTGTTTAAGATACATCTTTACCAAGAACCTAGCTGACTCATGAATACTTCAATCAGTATTACACAAAATAAACCCCTCGTACCTCGCCTGAAGCCATAAGGCATAATTTTTGCTCGTATCACCAGTGAGACTAATCCGATGGGCAGATTGCATGTGACTTTGAATTTCACTTTCTGAAACAACACGTACGCCATTTTCTCATCCGCCAGGATCATCTTGGAAAAATGCACGAAAATAGTCGCCCGGATAATCTAGTGCTTCTGAATTCATACTGCACATATACTATCATAAGAAAAGAATGATTGCAATAACTAAAGACGGTAAGAATTTGGCCTCTAAAAAGGTAAAAATACAACAAAATTTATAAAATAAGAAAATAACAGTTTATGAGGTATTTTATACTAAGAAGCCTTTTTGAAAGAAGGTTTTTCATGTCAATAACATTTGAGTTGCGATATGTATATGCGGGATACAATATTACCCAACTAACCTTTTTTATTATGCGTCGCTTTATTAGTTTATTGTCAGTACTTATGCTTGTGGCACCGATGGCCCCCATAACACATGCCGAGTGATCATATTACCTCGTTACAGCTTATTATTCACCAGTACAGTGACAAGAATTCTACCTCCATGATAGTTATGAAGCTGAGATAAAAATGAATGGTGAATGAGTCACGACTGCCTCTGGTAAACCAGTAGCCATAGGAGCAGTAGCAGCGCCAAAAGACAAAGCATTTGGTACACGTGTGCACATCACTCAAAAAATCACCATCAAAGGCACATCCTACAATATGGATTTCCATGGTACTATAGTCGATCGAGGTGGCGCAATTCACTCAGCTTCGAAACTCCCACGTCTCGATATCTACATGGGTAAGGGGCAAGAAGGACTCTGTCGTGCACTCAATTTCTGAGTACAAACTGTTTATGTAGATTTCGATAACAATACGAGCATTCCAGACACAGCAAATCTCGACAGCATACCGAGCACTTGTAAAAATCCTCACAGCCAAACTGTCCCACTCGCATCTGGAGCAAAAAAGACATTTGATCCATTCACTATGTCCATAACAGCTGGTAGCCCTTCAGATAACATAAAAATCGTACAACGACTCCTCCAAAAAGCTGGAGCTTTCACTGGCACTATTGATGGCATCTATGGTCAAGATATGATTGAAGCTATTTTTCAATTTCAAAAGAAACAAGGTATCGTGGTAGAGAGAAGCGATGACGGAGCTGGTCTCTATGGCCCAAAAACCAGAACAATGCTCAAATCACTCCTCTCAAGTGAAGATATCGCTTCGATTGTTACTACAACTACTCCTAGCACAACAACGACAACTCCTACGACGACCAACACAACAGATACAACTGCTCCTAGCACAACAACAACGACAACTCCTACTACCACAACAACACCTCAGAGTGATAGCATCTTTGGCTCAAATGTATTTGATGGTACAAAGGCTGAGGATATCCGTGGAGTACAAAAAATGCTTAAAGATCTCGGCTATTTCAATTACGAAATCGATGGTCTCTATAACAAGAGACTCGTCGATGCTATTTACACATTCCAGCTCGAGAGAAAAATAGTCGACAACGCAACAGAGCAAGGAGCAGGCTACTACGGACCTGTGACAAAATCAACGGTCGAAGAAGCACACAGAGGCTACCTAGAGAAGAAAGCTAAAATAGCTTCTCTCGAAGAAGCTATCGCAAAAGTAAAAGCAGAACAAGATAAGCAAAATGAGAGCAAAAAACAAGAGTTCGTAGATATGGTTGGGAAAATACCGACTCTCAAACTCGGTCTCGTCCATCCTGAAGTTCGTACACTCCAGAAGATATTGAAAGACGGAGGCTACCTCAGCGTCAAAGATACGGCTATATTTGGCTCACTCACCAAAGCTGCTCTCATCAAATATCAGATTGATCTCAAGGTAATAGAAAATGCTAATTCTGACTTTGCTGGCGTACTCGGAGAAAAAACTCGTGCAGCCATGGCAGCAGACCTCTACCAGAGATGGCTCAAGACAAATAGTGGAGCTCAGGGGTTAGAAATCGAGAGACTCGAAAAGGAACTCGCAGAACTCAAAAAATAAAGTAGAGTGGATTACACTTTCTTTTTCCACCAACCATTCTCGATACTCCAACCGTAAAATAAATAACCGATGGTTATGAGTATGAGTGTGATAAATATAGAAGAATTGAGTGACCAATTATAGAGGGTATGAATCGCAACTGCCGATGCTATCCCGACAAGTATTCACACGATACGAGATTGGAAAAAAAAGAAACACCAAAGACCAAAAAATGTCGCAAAAAGATGAAGAGGAAGAGCAAAAAGACTTCGAGCCAACATGTAGCTTATCTGAGAATTTTCAGAGAAATACCTGATATTCTCGATAAAACTAAATCCGATACTCACAAAAGGACTCATAACCGCAGGATAGGTCATAGTGAAGGATTGGAGCCACTTGGCTATTTCTTCATGAAATGGTGCCCAGAGAACATTGTCTATATGCTGTCCTATGCTGTACAAAAAAATCACGAATGCTATGAAAAATGGAAGAATCGAAAACCAGTGAAGACGCTTCCAGAGAGACGGAAGAGCAATACAGAAAAATATAAATGGTAATATCAACCAATCCGTATATATCAACGAGGTTGTCGCAGAACTGTACTGCAAAAGTAAAAAAATTCACGCGATGATCATTCCCCTCAGGGCACCTATCCTCGCTCAAGCCATAAAACGGTCTCCTACACCTCGGTGCATGAAATAGGTAATCAGATACATCCAGAGAAAAAATGAAACACCTGCTGACAAAAAAACAAAGAAAAACTGCATGGAGAGGAAAGCTAAGAACCTTTCTTTTTAGAAGATGAACTATTTTCCTGGAAAATGATGTTGTATTTACCAACAGAGAATTTTTTTTCTAAAACTTTGTTGATTTTATACCACCCGAGAATTACCCAAGAACCGAGTATTATGAGCAAAAAGCCAACAATGAAGCCCAACAAAGCTGGGTTAAAGAGTATGGCTATACCAAATACAAGACAGAAAGTTCAAAAGAGTACCATAAATAGAGAGAAAGATAACGAAGCCTATTGCTATGCAAACAGTCTAGAGAAGGCAACAATTTTTTCAATAAAAAAGCCAGGGATACCCCTGGCTTTTGATGTGTAATAGAGAATTATGATAATTCTTCAGTGAGTTCTCGATACTTAGAACATACGAGAGCTTTTTCCCGGATTTTGCGTTTTGAAGGCGTTTTGAAGTTATAGCGAGTAGCACGGAGATTAGTAATCAATCGTGAACCGTAGAGAAGTTTCTTGAATCGAACAAGCATTTTGTCGCTTGATTCTCCTTCTTTCTTTGTAGCGTAAAATCTAACCATAGTAACGTGTAGACTGATAAATAAGTACCTGAATTGTATAGATTATTTTTTCTTGTCAAAAAAATCCTCTCCGTGGAGGAGAAATTCAGGTATATGAAGGCGAATTCGCTCCAATAAACGGTCCAGAAAAGAAGCATCATCACTCGGTATCTCTATATGTACAAATATACGGCACGTTCTATCATCGAGGTTCGCAACATTCATATCTATGATATTGATACCCATCTCATAAAAAATCTTGGTTACACGGGAAACCAATCCAGGAACATCATGAAAGAGGAGAGAAAAAGAGACCACTTTCCCCTTTTCACTGGTCTGCCAATAAGCAGATAAGAGTCTATCAGGATTGACACGAGAGAGACTACCGCAGTCAGACCTATGTATCATACATTTTCACCCTGTGCGCAATACAGCAACTATATCATCAGAAAAATGAGGATTGCAACACTGAGCCATCTGGTGTGGGATATGTTTCGCTCCGCCAACAATAACTCTCACGGGGAGCACTTCAGTTTTTCTGACGACATTTTTCTTTTTACGTTCTTTTCGAGGGAGAAAGCTCGATGGTTTTCGTATACCATCTCCAATATGATAATAGAGCTCTTCCCGTTTTTTTTCATCCAAGACACTTCCGTAATACAATGTAAAATTAGAGAGGTTTTCATCGAGTGTGATACCGGCTGCTTTAAATGCATCAAAAAGCATTTTTTTTCATTTCTCTATCGTACGCCCTCTATCGCCCGAGAGTCGTTTTACTTCGACTCAAATTTGTGATTTCGCCTTTGATGAAACGACAAAATCGAGCCAGTTTTCAACTGGATGGGCTTGTTGACTGGTGATAATCTCGACGATATCGCCATCGTGAAGTAATGAATCTAATGTAGTAATTTTACCATTCACACGAGCTCCAACACTATGGTATCATACATTGGTATGAACAGCATAAGCGAAATCAACAGGAGTCGACTTGTGTGGTAACTCAAAAACATCACCCTTTGGAGAAAATACAAAAATAGTTGGAAGTGACACTTTTTCTCATAGAAGGGATCATTGATTGAGGAGTGAATCCATGGTCATCTGCACGAGATCTTGATAGGCATCTTTTTTTTGCATAGCGTCTCCGTGGATTTTGTAGAGAACATGAGAGGCTGTCCCCTGCTCCGCATGCTGATCCATTTCTCTGGTGCGAATCTGTATCTCTATTGGCTGTTTATAGCCCTCAAAACCGAGAACCGTGGTGTGGAGACTCTGGTAACCATTTGATTTTGGAACAGCAATGAAATCCTTAAAACGCTCCGAAATTGGCGTCATATGACCGTGGATAATACCTAAAATAGCATAGCAATCAGATACATCATCGACAACTATACGCAGAGCAAAAACATCATAGATATCACGGATACTTTTGACACCTTGTTGTTTCAATTTTCGATAAATAGAGTATGGTTTTTTAACCCTGTAACTCACAGAATCTCTATATTTTTGAGGCAACATATGGCGGACCTTCTCGACTGACTGCGTGAGGAATTGTTCTTGCTCGAGAGTGTAGTGAGCGAGTTCCCCTACTACCTGTAGATATCAATCGAGGTCGAGCTCTCGGAGAGCGAGAGACTCCATCGTTTCTTTGAAAGCATAGAGTCCCAGACGAGCTGCAATAGGAGCGTATATTGAGAGAGATTCATCAGCAATTCTCTTCGATTTTTCTAGGTTTTCGTGGTACTGGAGGGTTCTGAGATTATCGATACGGTCTGCGAATTTGACGAATATACTCCGAACATCCTGCGCCATAGCGAGGAGTGTCCGCTGTAATCGCTCAATGGTTGATTGATTTCCGTGATATTTGATAAAACCAATTTTATCGAGAGCTTCGACGATACGACGCACTTCGGGTCAGAATTGTTTCTCAATGTCAGCAAAAGTTCCACTTCAGTCTGAGACAGTATCATGGAGTAGAGCAGCGATAATGCTCGTCAAATCGGGTTCGATAACCATGAGCTCTTTTGTAGCACCAACTGGATGTATGATATATGGCTCCCCTGACTTACGAAATACTCACTGATGTGCTTTTTTTGCATATTCGTAGGCCTGATTAATCAGAGAACTCTCTCAGGCTCCATATTTTTTATACTGGGCTATAATTTCTTGGACGATGATGTCTGTATCGGCAGACTTGGTCATACG
>DALYDS010000004.1:7957-16851 GCA_031973055.1 bacterium
ACTGGGCTATAATTTCTTGGACGATGATGTCTGTATCGGCAGACTTGGTCATACGATAATTATAAGCAGTTACGAGTTATTTCAAAATAGCTCTTTTACATAAAAAATAAGAAGTCAATTCTTTAAAGCAGTACCTATAACATGCAATTCTTTGCAAAGACAGAAAAAGTAAGGTATTATGAAGAAGATAGCCAATCTTTATATGACTCCCACTCCGCAACCAAGATCACCAGAAATTTCGAGCTACACAAGTATAGAAAAGCTCCAATGAGGTCATACTGACATTCTCAAATACCTCGAGAACGCCAACATGAAGCCTGATGTAAAAGCAAAGTTTGAGAAAAAATACAAAGATGCTATCGATAATCTCGCAAAAAAACACGAGGCAAAAAAAACAAAAGAAATCGGATCTGTAGAGACCGAGTTAGATATATTTAAAACAAAAATTGAACAAGAACGAAAAGATGAAAACAAGGATATAGATGAAAAAACTGATGATGAAGTAGCAGGAAAAGAAGAGCTTGATGATGTGGAAATAGATGGACGCATAAAAGAACTGACAGATAAAATCGAAGCAAAATTGAACGCGAATGAAATAATCCCAACAGAAAAACCAAAAGAAGAGTTACCATCCGCAACGAAAGACGAAATCAAACAGGCGCAAAAATTCTTCGTAGCAAAAGGTATTGTCTTTGATGAAAAGCCTCCAGAAACAGGCGGTTTTTTCGCAAACTTTTTCAATAAAATAAAGGCAGCTTGGTACAAATTCCTAGCAGGGTTAGGCGTTGATGTACGTGATTCTCTCGCACAAACTGAGTGATATAGTGATAATCTCTCCAAACAGCATGTCGAGGCAACATTCAAATTTCTCCCAGAGTACATGGGCGAATCAGTCAAAAGTATAAAAGACGTCAAAGATAAAGAAGCTATCGTCGATAAAATCAAATGACTCGGTCTCCCTATAGAAAATATACAGCCAATCCTCAAATACATATTTACGGGCGATACTAGTGCTCTACAAGATATACCAGAATCAGTTAATGAAAATAAGATATTGTACGCCCTACGAGGTAATTATATAAACCTCCGAGACAATCCACCGAAAGATAAAATGACAGCAAAAGATAAACTCAATGCTATATTTACTCTACCTGGAGATGAAATGGAAAAAAATCACCTTATGCTCCTGGCACATACAGATGAAATGGAAAAAATAGCACCCCCAACAACAACACAAGCATCGACAGAGCCTGCAAAACCAACAGAAGCAGATAAGTTAGCAGCAGAAAAGACCGAAATAAAAAGCGCTGAAGATGCTGATGAAGCATTAGGAAAAGCAGAAAAAGAGCTCACAGAAGCAAAAATATCTACAACAGGCACAGAAGAAGAAAGAAAAAAGAACGTCGAGAATGCTCAAAACAATGTGAATACAGCAAAAGCGACTGTAGATGGGAAAGTAACAGAGTCTAAGAAAAGAGTTGAAGATACACTCGCTACAACAGAGCAAGAGTTAAAAGATATCAATATAAGTATCAGACAGGCGAAGATAAAAGTAGTCGAATTAGAAAAAAAATATGTCGCTGGTGGCTCGAAAGACAAAACAGAACTCACAGCAGCACAAAATGAGCTCACCAATCTCGAAACAATACAAAAACCTGCCCTAGAAAAAGCTATCAAAGATATACAGTGAGAATTAGCGAAGTTCCCAAAAAAGCCTGACGAAAAAATATCAGCCACTATTGCTGTATTGGCCGCTCAAGACTCAGAGAGATATGCACAAAGTAGCCTCGATATAGCACAGACACAGGCAGATCATGCATGAAAAGAAAAAAATGAAAGTGAAAAAGAAGCAGAGATGACAAAAGAATGGTCAGAAATAACAAAAGAAATAGCAGACACGCTTCATGGAAGCTCTAGCACTGAGATAGACTCACCAAGTGATCTCAACAGGCTCAAGACACGTTTTGAGAAATTCTGCGACGGAAAAACATCTGAACAAATACGAAAGCTTGGAATACCTTCTCAAAAAGAAATACTCACAATAGCTCAAGCAAAAATCGATCTCATAAAAGAATTTAACAAAGTAGAGAAACATATCCTGGAGGTCGATAAACAAAAAGTAGACTATGATGACTGGGGTGAATGGGTGCAAGTAGAGTCAGGAAATCTCGATATACGACGAACTGGTTTTATGTACACAGACTACACCATGCTCACCTCTAGTGATACCATAATCCAGGAGATTGGCGGGCTCGAAATGGCTCAAAAAGTGCTGAAAGCAAATACAAAAGCACTCAAGTCAGAAACAAAATTCCATACAAAACAGGGGGTGAATTTTACAAGAGAAGAACTCATAAAATAATATATGTTATTTGTCAATACCCTTCCCCTCCCTGAATCGGAGGGGATTTTTGATTTAGACAAAAAAGTGGGGTAAACTAGTAAAGAATAAGAAATTATGAATGCTATAGCCCCTACAACAACAGAAACTGAGCATGAGAATCTACAAGACTTGCTCAATGCAACAGCTGATGGATCAGCTGGTCAATACCATCTAGAAGACAGCACTGGAGCTGTACATAGAGTATTGAAAAGCGGAAACGTAAACTCAACGGCAACACATGCAAATGTGGCGGAATATCTCGATACGATAATTCGAAAGAATGCAAAAAAGGTTCAATTGGTTCTAGATATGTCGGATGAGATAACCAGTCGTCCAACCATCAATCCTCCTTGGGTATTCCCATCTATGGCAGACTTTTGGACACATTTCCTTGCAGGATGAAACGCTCAAGATGCACTGAATTTATATTTTCACCCCTCAACAGTCGTGAGTACTCGTGCATGCAGAAATCCTATGGAATACGAATACGAGATGCCGGCCGGTAACTGGAATAGGATCTGAATACTTGAACTCATGGAAGACCTCTATACTTCTCATAAAATCTCGATAGCAAATCTCGATAGCGCTGCGAGTCAAATAGCACGCAAAAAAGAAGCAGACGAGAGAAAAGCAGAAAAACGATCAGAACGTGAAGAAACAACGACAAATACGACTACGACAACAACAGCAACAGGCAACACTGAATCAATAGAAACAGTAGACTACATATGACAGATAAATAAAGCTCTCGCTGTGGCTAAAAAGCACAAAAATCATATAGGAGAATATATTTTCTACTGAGAAAAAAAGAATGAAAAAATGCCAATCCGATATAATCCTGCAACAGGATATCACGCACTTTATAGAAAAGAGGACGGCGGAACAGAATGGATAGTAAATACAGATCCTGATGTAGTCGCACAAGAAATAGACAGACACCGTCAAGAGGCCGAAAAGAGAAAAAATAAAAAAGAATTCGCAGAAACCGTAGATATGTGAGAGGCGTTTAGTCGTACAAAATTTGCAGAACTTTGTGCTGCGGTATCAAAATCAAAATGAAAACGTGGAGAATATGCGTTCAAAGGAAAGAACTATTTTGTACATGAAAGATTAAATACTACTGTAGCCCCTCCGGTGAGTTTTACCCCACAACAATACACAGTGAGCTTCCCTGGAGCTGGTGAGACCAAAACCACCGAAGATCACCTCCATATCAGTGATGCAATCCCAAATGCTGACCCAACAGTTGATAATCTTATAACATATCTTGAGTGACATCATGGTATATATGATTCTCATCACGATCTCGACCGTGAACATCTATTATCAAAAATAAAAGAATTAAAATGATTAATGGGGAAAAAGACAACATATGTTATCAATGGACACACTTACCACATGTGGTCAAAGAGGCTGACAGGTGGTGGTAAAATGAAATATTATGCTGAAGTACCCGCAGGAGAACATGGGAAAACAACTATTACAGCACTCACGGTCGAATGACTCTATGATAAAATTATCAATAAAGTACAATGAGGGCACTGACACGACGCAGAAAAATGAGCCGAATGACACACCGAAACAAAAAAAGAAGGGGCACACGAGAGCAAAGAACATGCACATGACGAAGGACACTGAGATCATCACGATGAAGGTAAGAAATCACTCTATGATAAAGCAGTTACTGGTCTTCTCGGCAATGGTCTTCTCGGAAAAGCCTTTATTGGAACGAAGAATCTCATTCCCGCTCCTCTCAGAAATATAGCAGCAGGAGCGACGAAGGCTGGAGTCAGTGCTGGTGTCGTATGAGGTCTCCTCTATGGCGGTAGTATAGCATTCTGATCGGCGGCAGCTGCTTCAGCAATCGTTCCAGCTATGGGCATCACATTCACTGTATCGTCCATACTCCGTTTGTTAAAATGGAATAAAGACCGTAAAGCTGGTGATGGTCATGACGATGGACACGGCGGACACTAAAAATAAATCATGACACTCTCTTTCAATACACTTTCTCAACAAAGATTCGAATCATCACGCAGATGAAAGAATGAGAAAGTGGAAAGTCCTCTCGATAGAAAGAGAAGAGAAGCTGAAATGAAAAAAGAGGAAGACAAAAGGCGTGCTGAAATGGAAGCGGCTCTCAATACAGAGAAACTCAAAAATGAAAAATGGACGCGAGACGATCTCATGACACTCGTCTACAAACAAGAGAAAATCCTCGATACGAACATGTGAAATCCTCAAACATTTCGTGATGATTTGACACTCATGAACGAGCAGCTAACAAAAGAGAAATGAAGCATAAAACTCGGAGGCATAGAAAAAGAAAAGATTAGCTGATATGGGCAAGATTTTCTCTACGGATTACTCATTCAAGAACATATCCTCAATCAATGATTTTATGTCGAAATAAACGACAAAAATCAACCAATACTTCATGACAATAGAGTACCAGAAAGAACAAAACAATTACAAGGACTCCAGGAACAACTCAACAGTCTCGAGTTTGGTGTTGATCGAGGTAGTTTCCTCAGAAAAAATGACAATACCTCAAAAATAGCAACCTATATCGGAGCACTCGCCTATCATGGTGCTCCAGAGAAAAACCTGATCAAATACCGAGAAAACCTCGAGCAAAAAATAAAAAAAGATCCGAACAAAATCTTATCAGCCTCTGAGATACAGAAATCGAGTCTTACTCCTCAGCAAAAATCATTCCTCCTCGCATGGAGAGAACGTAAAAATGATGACAATCTCCTCAAAATACAAGAAAATCAAAATAAATTCGTAGAGCATGCTCGAGAAAATGTAAGAGAAAAAAGTGCAGATGAACATATACGAGAATTGGGTGATAGACCATTTAGCAAATCAGTAGAGTTATTCGCTGGTGGAGCAATTGGAATAGGTCTCCTGCTTTTCGCTGCATACCAATTATTTGGTGGGAAAAGTGGAACTTTCGGCAAAATAATCGGAGTTATACTCGGTATGATAGGACTAGGAATAGCTATACCTATGGGTGATAAAGCATGGCAATCACTTGGAGGATCAGAAATGGTTAATTCCCTCACAACAAAAAAACCTATAGATAAAATAAAGGCTGAAGATCATCCATTTGCAGGAGCATGAGACACTGTAAAAGAACAGTGGGAAAAACTCTGAGCATGAGTCAAAAATCTCCAAGCAAGAATATCTGGGCCAAAAGAATGGATAGAACTGGTGACAAGACCAGAAATGGAACCAGCAACAAAAGAATACCCAGTAGGAGCCATGCTCTATGTGCTCTATGAATGATCACCTTCAGAACAGTGAAAGTACACCAATTACAAAGCAAATGACGTACAATCAAAAGCCATCAAAAAAACGCTCGAAACGCTCAAAACACCATGAGAAAGAATAGCCTTCCGTAAACTCCTCGAAACTTCTTGGGAAAGAAATATGCAAATTCATCCTGAACTCAAAGATGATATAGTACAGGCAAAGGAATTAAAACTCCCCACAATAATCACCTCCCTCGATACAGCAGACAGCTGGTTTAATTATATACCTGATTGGCTCGGAGGTGAGCCAAAAAAGGTAGAAGCACTCAAAATAATAGCACCAAAAGCAAAACAATGGTGAGAAATATCACTCGAGAGACTCAGAAAATATTTCATAGAAGGGAAAACAGGGCCAACAAATGATAAAACACTCTCTGAGCTCGTAAGTGGCACAGAATATGGTACAATAAAGTCCTATGTGGAGTGAATCGACATGAAAAATCAAAACATCACTCTCCAGCAATACCTCAAGGTAGCATAAATTAATTTGACATTTGTATATAATAAATATATAATATAGTTGTATATTACTAATAATACAACTATGTCTGCACCAGCTCCACAGTGTCCAGCGCCTCAGGGTGAACATCATGAGCCAGCGCACTGAACTCCAAAAGAAGGGTTTCTCACAGCTAGAGGCAAAAAAACATGAGGCAAAACTCTAAAAGTGGGTGGTATTTTTGCTGCTGGAGCTTTGGCGGTCCTCGCGTTTCAAAATTGTGGCTGAAATAAAAATTATGACGCACCAAATCAGAGACCTATTGCCGAAAATCCAGAATATCATAACAATGGTCAAGAGATCACTCTCGACAGACTTCTCGCTGCATCAAATATGTTTAACGCAGGTCACAATTCGTTGGTGGGAGACTCTTTTAATAACCTCTTCGACCAAATAGATAACACTCTCGACAAAAAGATATCACTTTTTTCAGATGAACAAAATGCACACCTCAATCATGGTACAAATGGCAAAGAGAGCTACCATGCCTACATAGGTATCAATGAACAAGGAGGAGCAAAAGAAATATATGTTTCATGGCATTTACCAGAACCAACGGATGAGCAGAAAAAAAATGGCGCTGTAGCTACTCACAAAGTACGATTTGTATATTATCCTGGTCAGAAGTCTATTCAGAGATTTGATCAGCACTCTAACTGAGACGAGACAGGCCCAAAATCATATAGCTATGATGAACTCCAAAAAGCGCTCAAAGACTTCGGAATTCTCTTTAATTAGATAAAATAATTTTTACAAAAAAATACCCTCTGTAAGAAGAGGGTATTTTTAATGAAATATTTCCAATCAGCGAAAAAGTATGGTATAAAATAAGTATATATTCATCTTTATGGAATTCATCCCATCAATAAAAGTGTCTGAAAATATACAAAATTCAACCGCAGAACAAGTTGAAAAGTATGGAAAAGAAGAGAGATTTGGTCTACTCAAAGAGGCTATACAGAAAAATCCCTACGGGAAAATCATCAAAAAAGAAACAAAGAAAAATGACGTATGGTTCCGAAAAAAAGTATGAGACAACCTCGTATGAGTCGACGCTATGAAATCAGGAGCAAATGTGAAAGTCCTCAAAGGGCAGTACTTCCCTGATCCAGAAAATTGAGAAAAAGAAAAGCTCTTCCTCTACTGCGAAGTAGAAAACACAGCCACAGTCCACGGATGAAAAAAAGGAAAAGATAAATGATGGATATATGCTGGGTATATCAATATGGAGCTACCGAAGGTTGAACCAGCACCGAAGGTTGAACCAGCACCGAAGGTTGAACCAGCACCAGGAGATTGGAAATCACGTTTCACACCACTCAACATGATAGAAAAAGAACATCTCGAGAGATTTGACGCAACCGATGTGGCATCCTGGGGAGATTACTATTATGAAATGCGCACTCTACATTTTTGGACAAGTAAACCTTTTATATGATTATGGGGTTTAGGAGGAGTATCTTCTCTCTGAGAGATTGCCATGGTAAAGAGAAAAAATTCAAAAAATTATGAAGTAGAGGAAGTCATTGGGAAGAAATCAACTATGCAAAAAGTACGGATTCCCCCAGGAATATTTCAGGGGGTGAAAAATGGTCCAGAAATAGCAACAACATTAACAGAAGACGCTATAAATACCATGAAACCTGATACTCTACCACTAATAAAACAAAAAGCCCTGGAGATAAAGCAACAAAGTGGTGGTAAAAAAGAAGAAATAATAGCAAAAGTGTACCAATATGTCATCGGAAAGACAAGTTATGAGAGTCTAACAGGAAATTACTTTAAAACTCTTAATAAAGGAGAAAATGTCATAAAGCCAGAAGTTTCTGCAGATGTGCACTCAGGAATCAAAACATTTGAGAATAATGTAGGAGTATGCGATGGGTATAGCGAGCTCGTGCTTTTACTTTTATCGTTTGCAGGGATAGATAATATCCGAGTTATCAGGTGAACTGCTGCTTTGAGTAGCAAGCCTGGGGCACCTAGATTTGGTCATGCATGGCTCAAGATAGGCAATCTATACTATGATGTTACCAGTGATGACAATGATTCTGGTACAAAGCGATATTTTGGAGTTACAGAAACAGAATTACGATCTAGATGATATGATTGGGATGTGAGACAAGAAAATAATTAAATCACTTACGAATATTTGCATTGACAAAAAAAGTCTGGTAAACTCATAGTGTTTATTAATTTTTTCTTATGTCAGAACAATTTCAGCCAGAGATAAAGAAAGCGGACGACGTGTCTCGAATCGAAGAGACGCTTAAAAGTAGAAAGATAGCTCAACATGACCGAGAGGCCTTTCTTAATAATGTCATAGGTGGTGGTAAAAGCGGAACCATAGTAACAAATGAACGTAAAAATGACCTCTGGATAAGAAAAGAAAAGAATGGTGTCCTCAAATGAGTCGATGCTATGAAACCAGGCGAAACAGTCAAAGTGCTCGAAGCAGAATATAAAGTAGACGCGAAAGATGGACAATCAAAACTCTACTACAAATGTCAGGTTGATAATACCTCAACAGTAAATGGTGGATCAAGTGGAAAAGATATAGGTTGGATTTATGCTGGTTATGTACAGATGGATATGCCAGCGCCTGAACCAGTTCCTACTCCAGTTCCTCCGAAGATTGATCCAGTTCCTACTCCAGTTCCTCCGAAGATTGATCCAGTTCCTACTCCAGTTCCTC
>DALYDS010000004.1:16951-24767 GCA_031973055.1 bacterium
CGAAGATTGAACCAGTTCCTACTGGTATAGAAACAGGTGGACGAACAGTACCTGTAGTAGGTGGTGGTAAAAATGAGACTTTTGTTGATCCTCCAAGAGCAGAAGGTACTGCACAGGTTTTTGACGAAAAATCAGTATTAGAAAACCTCAAACAAGACGTTAATGTGCAAAAGAGATTACCAAAATTTCTCCTTGTATCTCAGGTAGCAAATACCTTTATACAGGGATTGCGCTCAAATCCATCTAGTCATGGAAATAAACCAGATCAAGCAGCAAGACTCGAACAAAAAGTCTGAGCAATCATGAAAGAACTAACAAAGCTTGGATCCAAATTGAGTACAGAGGTACCTGATTATTCAAAGATAGAAGACAAACTCCTCAGTCTCGAGAAGGATATGGGTCCAATTTTCGGTGAATGAGAAGTAAAAGAGATCATCCAACACCTTGAACTAGTCCAAAATGAAATTCCTCTCGTTACTAATGGTGGTATCCAAGCTCCTGGAGAAGTGCCAGAATGGATTGAGAGAAAAATAGGGTCTAACATGAGAAAATATATTCTTGGAGCGAATGGTAACTCGGGTTTAGCTATGGAATTCATGGCAAACAGACTCATAAAGCGAAGGGATGTAGCAGGCACAAATCCAAAAATGGAACAACTCCGAACAGAACTACGAAATGCAGATGGTGCAATATTTAACATGCTCGAAACAAAAGGATGGTCAGCCGTCAATGACTACCTCTACAACACATTGAAATCAATAGGTGTGTCAGATAGTGCGAATGATACATTTCGAAAAGAAGCAAAAAAAGCTGTAGACAGTATTAATCAGCAATATAATGACAATGCCCCTGCTCTAAAAGCAGAATTTAAAAAAGAACTCTTAGCAAAAGGAGTTGCAAATGATGCTAACTTGGATGGTAAAGTATTGGTATTATTCGAAGCAAAAAAGAACGATTCTGTATCAAAAGCAGTAGCAAGTCAGCTCACTACCAAGGCCATAAGACATAAGGCAGATAGTGATGGCGATGCAAATAATAGCCAATTAATAGCAGAAATAGATAGTGCAAGTGAAGATGGTTGGGTACTTATAGGATCACAAATTGCCATCGATATAGGTACAATACTCGCAACTGGATGAGTAGCTGGCGCACTAGGAAAATTGGCAGCACGAGGAGTAACAGCAGCAGTAGAATACACTACGCTAGCTACCAGAGCAGCGAGAGTCAGTCGTGGATTAGTATTAGGTTCAGAATTAGCAACATCTGGTGCCGTAATTGGTGGAGCATTACAAATAGAACATAATGCATTTGATCATCGTGATGTATTTGCAGACATATTACCAGCAGCAGGCTGGGGAGCTGCATTTGGAGTCGTCAATGGTGTTGTAAGCACACTTGGTAACGGCGCTATCAGATGAGGAATAGCGAGAGTCTCTGGTCTCGGAGCCGGCCCTGGCGGACGTCTCGCAGCAGGCGCAGTTGCTCCTTGGTCAGAAGAAAGCTTCAGAGCAATGTGGGCACTTTCAAAAAGTAATGCTCTCTCAAAAGGTATCAATGTAGCTGCATGGGGTGCTCGTGAAGCAGCAGTTGTATATGCATCAATGGGTGTAATTGAATATGCTCAGAGCAAAGCGTCAGACAGAGAATGGCACGGTATGACACTCGAAGAATTTGGGCCAGCACTCATCATGCATTTTGTACTCAAAAATTACTGAGATAAATCGCCATATGAAAGAGCTCAACAAAAAGTAAGAGATCTCTACAAAGAAATCCAGACTCTCAAGTGATCTGATAGTGCTTCAGCATACAAATCACAAATAGATGCTCTCCAAAAAGCTCATGACTATATGAGCAGACAACTCGAAGTCACTGATCATCTCAATACAATACCAAATCCTCCAATTACCACCAAACCAGAAGATAAGGAAGTTCAACCAGCTGGAAATAAAGCAAAAGAAAAACCAAAAACAGAAGAACCAGCACCTAAAGAGAAATTCACACCAACTGAAAAAGCTGCTGATCATGGGAAAATGAGAGAATTAGAATGAAAAATTGTAGGAATGGACAAACAAATTGCTGCGGCTGAAAGACTAAGAAATAAGACGACTAAAACACGAGAACTTATACGCCTCAATGAGCAAAAAACAGCTCTCGTAAAAGAACTCGATAGTATTCGTAATAAATATCAGATACCTACATACGACAGAGCTCCAAATCTAGCAACTAATACTACTTTAGGTGAATTCTCTGCTGGCGTTGAGAAGAATGTTCCGGCAAAAAAGACACAAGAAAAACCAAAAACAGAAGAACCAGCACCTAAAGAGAAATTCACACCAACTGAAAAAGCTGCTGATCATGGGAAAATGAGAGAATTAGAATGAAAAATTGTAGGAATGGACAAACAAATTGCTGCGGCTGAAAGACTAAGAAATAAGACGACTAAAACACGAGAACTTATACGCCTCAATGAGCAAAAAACAGCTCTCGTAAAAGAACTCGATAGTATTCGTAATAAATATCAGATACCTACATACGACAGAGCTCCAAATCTAGCAACTAATACTACTTTAGGTGAATTCTCTGCTGGCGTTGAGAAGAATGTTCCGGCAAAAAAGACACAAGAAAAACCAAAAACAGAAGAACCAGCACCTAAAGGGAAACCAACAGAATTAACAGAGCGACAAAGACTCCAAAAAGAAAATGCTGAAGCAAATACAGAGTTTGATCGGCTCGTGAATAGCTCCGAAAAGGTAGACCCTAAAGCTCTGGAAGCAGCTCGAACGAGAAAAAGAGAGACTGCAGCTGCACTAGAAAAACACTTGTCATCTGAGACAACAGCTAAAACAAAAGAACCTGAAGCTCCAAAAACAGAACCTAAAAAAGCGCCAGAAGCACAAAAAATTGCGCCAGAAGTTTCTCAAGAAATGGCCTATAACGTAAGAAATTATTTAAAGGGTAAAGGAAGCTTTGAGCATTTGCGAGATGCAAATGGAAGACAAAATGGACCTAATAGTATTGATCTGGGAAATGGTGTAACATTAACAAGAAGTATCGAATGAGGACTCTTGAATGGCACAAAAGTACGTATGGGAGGTAAAGAAGTATTTGAAATCAAAAGAGGCGATAAAGTAGAGAAAGTCTCCGGAGAAGAATTAGGTCAAAAATTGACTGAAAAAGAATGGAGTAATTTGAACACAAAAATTAGCTCTATGAATCTCCGAGCTGGTGAAAAAACCATCACACTTCTGAAAGACGGAACAATGAAGATAGAATATAGTGATGGTAGCACACTCACCGCAAAACCTGGCGATAACCGACGAAGTACATTTGTAGAGGGAGTTCACACAAACAAATCAGGAACTATCGAGGCAAAATGATCATTTGATGGTCTCGGAAGACTCGAAAATGGAACTGTCACTATCACTGAAAATGGTACAAAAACAACCTATAAAACGGTTGATAAGAAAACAAACTACGAACAAGCGACATCATTTACTGTAGATAGTACAACATACACACTCAAACAGGTAAGTGGTGATGGAACACAGGAATTTACCAGAAATAGCAATGGTAAAGAAACAACTCTCACTCTCAATAAATGAGAAAAAATTAATGCTCGCGCTCCTGAAATAGTGGGCAGACGTGTCAAAGCAGCCCTTGATGGTGTAAAACCAGTAAAAATGGGTAAAAATACAGAAATACGAACCGCTGATATTGATGGTGTAACATATGCACGAGTAAAACAAGTAATCAGCGAAGGAAGTGTCGTTCAAACATTTGAGTGAACAGTTTCATGAAATATATATACAGGTACACTTGACCGAGGATATGTGAGCCCTAGTGGACCTCGTATACTGGAAGGAAAATTTAAAATCCAACAAAAGGTCGACAAAGACTACGATATGGTGAATGCCTAAGTCAGACTAAAAGTAGTGTTATATCCTTGCAATCCCCTTCAAAATATGGTATTTTGAAGGGGATATTTAATATCTCGCTATGTCTACTCTGGAAAAGCCAAAAATCCTCATCGAAACACCAGATGATTTTGAGAAAAAGCTCAATATACAGCTCACAATGAAGGAAAAGAAAGAGATTGCTATCGATTTCAAGCCTTTTGAAGTGGCTCACGAAGATGTACTCAAGGTCCAGGAAATGGTCAATAGACAGGCTCATGAGAAAGTAAAAACACTTCGTGAACTCGCTAAAACTGCAAAAGAAACAAAAGAAGCATCAGAAAAAGCACGTGAAGGTCTCGCATGACATATAGAAACAAAGGTAGACGAGGTCAAAAAATCCGTAGAAGAAGTAAAAGATAAAGCACAGGCAGCAATCACAGAAGCACTCTCCCCTTTTGATAAACTCAAAAAATGACTCTCAGATATTGGCGAAAACATAAAAGGATTCTTTTCTGATTTAAAAACAACACTGAAAATACTTTTTTATACTCTCGGAGCAACCCTAGGATTTAAATGAGCCAAAGACGCGCTCGCTGCAATGGCAAAGAAAAAAGCCACTGAAACAATAGATGAAGCAAAGAAGAAAGCAGAAGAATTAGAAAAAAAATGAGAAGAAAAAGCAAAGGAAAAGAAAGAATCAATGATGGAAAATATATGACCGCTCGCGGCCCTAAGTACAGCCGGGGTTGGTATATTTGCTTTTGCAAAAAAGGCCCTCCCAGAAAGTATGACTCAGAATCTCCATCCAGAAGACGGTAAATGAATTCTGCAAATGGCTGTCAAATCAGGCCGTGGATTAAAGCTTTTTGGTGTAGCTGGGGCGACTTTGCTCGGAGCAGGCCTCCTCTATGCTTACCTGCAAACAGATACAGGCAAGGTAGCTCTTGATAAGTTTCCAACTGATGAAGAAGATAAAAAAACATGGTGGAAAGAAACAATATCAAAAGCTGGTATCGGAATCAATGAATGAGCCAGCGATCTCATGGCATTAATCTCTGGCGATAAACTCGATGAATATCTCACGAAACGTGAATCAGAAAGACAAGAAGAGGGTTACTGCAACCTCGAAGACCACCCAATTATTGCAGATGCCAGCAAAAAACTACGAGGATGGGCAGATATACTGACCGCATTTGCCATAGAAAATAAAGAATGACTTATTGCAGCACTTATTGCAGGGAATTTTATCACAGATGGGGCAGTTATCAGAAATTGAGTTAAAGGTGTGGAACTTGTATGGGCAATACTCAAATCAGGTGCTGGTACAGCTTTTTCTCATCCACTTTTATTGGCATTATGATTAGGGTTAGGATTCAATTCAGTTGAATGAATAAAACATATACAGGTTAAAAAAGACATGACATCGGCAGATATCTGAGAGATGATGACAGATATGCTCACACTCAAAGAATTACGTGAATTCATAAGTTCAAAATTCCCAGAATCACTGGATAATAAATATATTGATAGCGCCGTATGAGAATTTAACCAACTCGGTGCCAATATATCCAACTGGAAGGATAATTTTGAAAAAAATCTCGATGGAGTCGGTTTATCATTTTTAGAGAAACTCAAAATAACTCAAAAAGAAAAGATACAAAGCATAAATCATAAAGGATTGGAAGGATTTCGTCTCCGAATCAGAAATATGGCAGAGGATAAAAAAGGGGTCATGAAGGTAGAATATCAGGAACTCCTGGGAGCAGACGGAAAATGAGGCAAGCTCAATAACTGCATCGAAAAAACAAAGAATGGACAGGAGCTCACAGAATGAGATATAAGGAGTCTCATGGAAGCTACAAGCAAAACTGATATTCTCATATTCCCACTCGGGGAAACACGAGAATGAGACACAATACAATGGAGAATGAGAGAAGGAAATGGAGACTTATCACTCCCGAGAAATCTCTGCATCAATCCTATGCTTTCTCTAGAAAACCAATATGAAGAAGCAAAAGATTTTGTTGTTAATCCTTATGAAGAAGGCATCATCAATAAATGATTTCTTTTCGGTGGTAAATTTATAGAAGGTGGGCAAAATTTTCTCAGTGAAATTGCAACAGCAATTCGCGGTTGAGCAGGAGAAATAATCCAATTTTGAGGCAAAACACTCTTATATGATTACGCAATAAAAAAATATATAACTCTGCCTCTCGATTTGATGGCAACAGCATTACCTCAGAATTGGGGAGGATTAACTATGCAAGAGTTCCTCGTAGAACAATGACAGAGCATGGTGCCAATGATGGTGATTGGATTTGGAACAAGTCTAAGTTCTGCATTATTTAATAGAAAAATTGAAGGCTTTAGCATGTGAAAAGTAGCAAGCATGATCTACCATAGAGCAAGGAGCGGCGATTACAAAGGTATCATAAGAGATCCTGCTATTTTTATAAAAGAATGATTCATAAGCACGCTAGAGCGCTGAGCAGGAGGAATTTTAGAAAGTGTAAATACACCTTTTATGAAAGATGGTGTCGATATGAGAGAGAGGTGAGAAATGAGAGAAGCACGACAAAAATTAAGAGAATATAAGTTTTTGAGTGATAGATGAGTTGTACATTGAAGTGATAAAATGTATAAATTAAGAACTGAGATAAATGAAATAATAAAACACTTAAGCCCTCATACAAGAGAAAGTATATTTGGCCATCAGGATGCGTACACGACAGTCGTCAATGAAACTGATATGGCAAAAATCTATCAAGACGTAGAAATTTATGCTCAAAAATTGGATAAAAATATCCGTGAAGCTCTCGCCAATCATCCAAGTATAACACATCCTGAATGAGAGATACCAAAAACCAAAGCTGAGTTAGAGGGTATGAAAGGACAATTTGAATCAAAAGTAACTGAGCTCGAAAATGAGAAACAGAAAGCAATCAAAGACGGAACAATAGGATCAAAAATAAAAGAATTTGATACTCGTACAAAACAACTCAAAAAAGCCATAAAAGCCATCGATGGCCATATCGCTATAAGAGAAGTTGATGTTACTCATGGCACACACGGACCAGAAACTCCACATGAAAAATGGTGACGACGAGGACGAGGGTTGATTGGTTTAGCTCTCCTAGCTGGAGCAATGATTGGTATACAAAAACTCAGATCTGATAGCCCTGGAATGTCTATACCAGAACTCGATGCGTTAGATGAGGAGAGAGAATTCTATGGTTTTCGACATGATGGAGAAATACCACAAGATGAGAAAGAGAAAAAAAAAACTGATAATACAGTAGAAAAAAAAGAAATTCAAAGTATCGAAAAATCACCAAAATATATACAAACATTTCTGAAAAGAATGTCTGAAATACAGGGTATGTATGGGACAGAATTTGATTTCATATGTGATCCCAAAAAACTCAAAAATGCAGATGATAAAGTCATAGAATCAAAGATAAATTGACTCACAAATATACATAAGGAAATGCTAAAAGAAGCAAAGAAATCAATAAAAGAGAATAAAGAAGAGATTAAGAAATTTTTCAAAGAGTCGAAAGAAAAAAATATCTATGTGAGAAAAAATAATCTCAATGCATTCATGGGTCTCGCAGAAAAAGACAATGGAGACATAGAGTTTGAATATATGAATGAAGAGTCTTTTTCTGACACAATCTGGGAACTCGCTGATTTTCAAAAAGATAATGCAGATAATCTCATAGCGGGTACATATAATAATTGGGATAAAGCATGATATATGGCACTTCGAGCCCTTCCTGCAACAAGTGAATACTATGATGGACGTGACATGATTCGAAATTTCTCGAGAGGAAAGATATGAAATGGATTTAAAAGTATGGGATGGTTAGCACTCTGAGCAGTCTGTGACGTAGGTATGTTTTTTACATTTGGAGGAACCG
>DALYDS010000005.1:0-2003 GCA_031973055.1 bacterium
AAACTCGCTGATTTTCTCTCAAAAGAAATTGATAAAAGTTTCTTGAAAGACTGTCTTGAATCTGGAAAATATGCTAAAAATCTCGTAGCTAATCAGCAGTCAGCATCAAATCTCGGTTCACGAGGTACTCCAGGGTTCTTCGTTAATACGACAAACTTTGCTGGTGCAGTAAATTACACAAATATGGAATCAGCTGTAACTGCTGCTCTCAAGTAATTACTTCATTGAATTTGAAATAATAAAAACCTCCCATTTCGGGAGGTTTTTATTTTATAATTTTTCATTTTTAATTACTATAGGCCAATGGTAAATAAAGCATCCCCTCTCTATGCTCATCTCCCCTCTTGCCCAGGGATTTATTTGATGAAAAATGAGAAGGATACGATTATTTACATAGGTAAGTCCAATAACCTCAAGTCACGAGTTCGGTCATATTTTGTTGATGGAGCGAGTCTCAATTTTGCCAAGAAAAAAATGGTAAAAATCATCAAAAAAATTGACTATATAGAAACACAGACGGAGCTCGAAGCACTCATGCTCGAGACAAATTTCATAAAAAAACACCAGCCAAAATACAACGTCCTGATGAAAGATGGGAAGAATCTCTCCTATATCAAAATCACCGAAGATACGATACCATGTCTCACAAAAGCCAGATTCAAGACCGAAAAAGGCGAATATTTCGGCCCCTATAGTCAATACTTCGATGTATGGAAATATGTACGTTTTATTAGGAAACTTTTTCAGCTCTGAAACCACGATAAAATAGAGAAATTTGGCCCACCATGTCTGGATACATATCTCGGAATATGCCCTGGTCACTGTACAGGGGAACCATGAAAAATTGCTCTCTATCGTGAAAGACTCACCCGAGCAAGAGAATTCCTCTGCGGCAATCAGGATGATGTACTCAGAGAACTGAATGCAAAAATGCTATGAGCAGCTCAAAATAGAAAATTTGAAGAAGCTGAGGAATACAAAAAGACCATAGAACAAATAGAATCAGCCGGTAACAAACAAATCGTCCGCGATGCTATAGATGGTGATGCCCTCGTGGTGGTAGGCCTCGAGAAATATGAACATGTCTTTGTGAGTTTCGTAGAAGTGAAAAAATGAATGATAATCGGTGTCCACGAATACAAACTCGAAAACCCCCTCGAAGAAGCTCCCGATAAACTCTACATACAAGCACTCATACAATATTTGAGTCAAAATAAAGAGCATATTCTCTATACCGATATACCTTTTGAATCCGATAAAGAATCCTCTCTCTATTTCAAATCTCAAGGAATAACTATCAAACATCCAGCACGTGGAGAAAAAGTACGTATACTCGAATTCGCACACACCAATCTCCTGAATTTCGCATTCAGAGAAACCATGGAAAACTTCAAAAAATCGACATTGTCGAAAAAAACAATGATTGAGCTCATGAATCAACTCTGATTCGAAGTCCAGTCTCTCGAAAAGAAAAAAGAAATAGTTTTCGAATGTTTCGATATTTCACATAGTCACTGAGAGCATACCGTCGCCAGTAAGTCAGTCCTTGTTAATGGGAAACCAGACTCAAAACGATACAAGAAATACAGAATAAAAACCCTCAAAACTGGAACTATAGATGACTTTGCCTCTATGGAAGAAATACTCACCAGACGAACCCTCGGAGCTCTCAGAGGTGAAGATCCGTGGCCAGATCTCATCATTATCGATGGAGGCAAGGGGCAGCTCTCTCATGCTGTAGAAGCTATTCAAAAGACAAGCTGATGAGAAGATATAATTCCTATAATCTCTCTCGCGAAACGTATCGAAGAAGTCTTTCTCCCTCATAACTCAGAACCAACACTCTTTGAAAAATGATCCAGCGAGCTCATGCTCCTCCAGAAAATACGAGACGAAGCTCATAGATTTGCCATCAACTATAACCGCAGCTCTCGTGAAAAAGGCTACACAAAAACACTCCTCGATGAAATACCAGGAATAGGACCAGTCGCACGAAAAAAAAT
>DALYDS010000005.1:2103-23794 GCA_031973055.1 bacterium
CGGAAGTACTCTGATACAGCCAAAAAGCCGTCAGGTCCATATCAAAAGAAAAAATGCCGTATATCACTCGTGAGAGCATAGAGTCAGGTTTTCCAGAGAAACCATCGTGCTATGAATCACTTCATTTTCTGCATTTCGAGAATATCAGAACCATGTGAATTCCACGTATAAACAAAACTCAAAAACAATACAAAAACAACAAAAAGCCAAAATATATATTGTGATTTTTTTGTAGGAAATACATATTTCGCTAAGAAAAATAACATCGCCAATGGGAACATAATCCAAGCGAGATAACTCCCCGTCCAATAAATCAGAAATCCTCAGACAAGCCAGAGAAGAACTTTTGCCAAGAGAGTATGTTCTGAATTTCGGAAATTGATTCTCTCATGAGCCAATGGGAGCACCATGAGAAAAAGTCATGCAAGATAATTCGGATTTCCGAGCGTAGAAAAAGCACGATTCATGTCAAGACGAGTCTGATACGAATCAGCGAGAGGATCGAGTCCATTTTTCTGAAAAATTGCATAGAGAGCAACACCTACTGCTCACCACAAACTCATCTTCAAAAGTCTTTTTTGTTCGAGAGAGGATAACTCCTGAACAATAAAAAATAAAATAATAAGTCAAAAATACACAAACCACCCATGGTGCTTCTCAAGATTACCCGAGAAAAAATAAGGATTAATGTCTCGATTAACCCAAAAAGAAAAAAATGACCACAGGAAAAATACTCACAGAACGAAAAAGAAACTATGTGATACGGAGATATATTTTTTCTGAAGTAAAATATAAGTAAAATGAATTATCGCGATAATTGAAATACAGAACAGAAAAAACGTCACCTTCACTGACTCAAATCATGCCCAAGCTAAGTGAGGGAATAGATATCTAATAACATCAGAGAGATTGCCCTGTATACCTGGGGCATACAACCAGGCATATACAACGGGCGTCAAGAGAAAAAGTATCTGAAGAAAGAAAAAACGAATCCTATTCATAGATAAATTAGACAAGGGATTTTAATACTTCAAAGAAACGCTCAATTTCGTCCTGAGTTGTATCGAAACCGATACTTATCCTCACTGTACCAGAAACACCAAGAAAAGTATGAAGTGGCTCACAGCAGTGATGTCCAGAACGGAGACATATTCCCTCCTCTGCGAACATATCTGCAATGTCATTTGGGTGCTTCTCTTCAATAGTAAAAGACCATACCCCTAGAGCATTCTCTGTCGCTGAATGATAGAGAATAATTCATTTTGTGGATAATAAAGCAAAATAACTATTCACAAGGCGAGTAAGGGCTCGATAATTTTCTCTTTTCTCCATGCTTAATTTCTCCAAATATTCAACAGCAGCTCCGAGAGTGACAGCTCCTGTGATATGAGGAGTTCCTGGCTCCCAGCGTTCTGGAATTCATGCCTGTTCATAGCCCTCTTGTGAGACTCGATTGATCGCACCTCCTCAACCTAGAGGTGCCTGCCAGGCCTTTTGAAGAACTTTCCAGAGGGCCAGAACTCCGATACCAGTATCGGCCATCATCTTGTGCCCAGAGAGAACCATCGCATCACACTGAGTATCACGCATGTTGAGCGGTCAATGAATACCCATCTGTGAGGCATCGATACAGAAGAGTCGCTCAGTACCAATAATTCCCCTTACTTTCTCAAGCGGATGAACGGCTCCTGTGACATTACTCGCATACTGAAAACTCACCACTTTCACAGAATCATCAAGCTTATTTTTGAGATCATCCAAATCCAGTCAATACTCACTATCTAACGTGATAAATTTTACCTGAGCACCAACCCGTTCAGCCATCATCTGCCATGGCACAATATTGGCATGATGTTCAGAGATAGAGAGGAGGATCGTATCACCTTTCCCCACGACACCATTCTGTTCGATGGTGAGGGCGAGGATATTGAGAGCATAGGTTGCAGAATAGGTATAGAGAACCTCTAGTGGTTCACAACCAATCCAACGCGCCACAGCTTTTTTGGAGTTTTGATACGCCACCATAGATGCCTCAGCGAGATCATAATTCCCCCGTCCAATATTCGCATAGGAAGTGAGCTCAAATTGTTCGCGTACAGCCAGTATCTGCTTCTTGCGAGGAGTCGTAGAGGCGTAATCAAGGTAGATGGTTTTAGAATTATTCATAACTTCTGAAAGTATATACATTTTTGGGAAAGTGGGAGAAAAATGAGTGACTTTCATTATTTTTTCCTATACTTCTAGGAGTATGTCTCTGTATCAAAAGTATCGCCCGAAAAACTTTTCTGATGTCGTCGGTCAGAGTTTTGTGAAAAAAATACTCTCCAACTCATGCAAAAATCAGACTTTTCATCATGGTTACATCTTTTTCGGGTTTCATGGAATTGGCAAAACAACTCTCGCGCGTATTTTCGCAGAAGGCGTGAATTGTACCAACATCGCACCTGACGGTAACCCCTGTCATGAATGTCCTAACTGTATCGCTTTTGAAAAAGTCCCGAATGCAATGATAGATGTCGTAGAAATAGATGCTGCGAGCTATACTGGTGTCGATAATATACGGGAAATAATTGAACATGCTCAATTTACACCGACTCAAGGGAAATACAAAGTCTATATTATCGACGAGGTACATATGCTCTCAAAGGGTGCATTTAATGCACTCCTGAAGACCCTTGAAGAACCTCCAGCCCATGTTATTTTTCTTCTGGCAACGACTGAAATTCATAAAGTCCCTGATACTGTCCTCTCTCGTGTTATCCGTTTTGATCTCGAACGTATAGGAGAAGCTGATATGAACGGGCATCTACGGAGTATCTGTGCTCAAGAAGGAATATCGACAGAGGACGCAGCTCTGCAGATGATCACCTACCGTGCTCGTGGAAGTCTCCGTGATGCTCTCACGATACTCGAGAAATGTATCTATGATAACGCTCTTACGACAGATTACGTTGAGCAAGCACTTCATTTGGTTAACCACCGATTTTTAAAAGAAACTTTTGAGGCATGCAAAAGCGGTGAAGCGGGAAAAATTCAAGAAATACTCAATACGCTGACAAAAGAAGGAACTGATGTGAGACAATTTGCATCACAAATGACAGAATGGATAGTTGATAACATCGGAGAAAGTTTTGAGAAAAAAGATTTCCCTGCCTACAAAGAAGTATTTGACATGTTTACCAGAGTTTTTATCCAATGTCGACAGGTCGCAGTACCTATGGATATACTTCGCATGGCTCTCTACGAGAAAATCCGGGAAGGGAAAATAGAACTAAAAAAACAACACGACGAGCCTCCTCTCGTACCAGAATCAAAGAAAATACAGGAAATTACGGCTCCAAAAGCCGAACTGTCGACCGAGGAACACTTACTCTGAACTCCGGAACACGAACTACCCTCACCAGCACACGAACTACCTCAACCACAAAAAGAACTCACTCCTCAGGAAAAAATAGTAATTTCCGAAGAGTTAAAAACAGAACCTCTCATAGAAAAAGAAAATCCTGTCGATGAGAAGGATTTCTCGGCGTGAAGTTATCTCGCGAAAATCCAAGAATCAGGAGTGAAACAAACTCTCCTTCCTCTCCTCCGAACAGCAGACATCGAAATAAAAGATACCATACTGACGATAGCTACGACGAGTTTTGCAAAGAAGCTCTGTGAAGAGCCAAAGACATGGACTATACTTACAGAATGCGCTCTCTTCTTTGGAGCTAAAATAGTAGAAATACGAGACATTGGGAATACAATTTCAGCGACAAATACAGAAGAAAATATAAATGTTGTTGATATAGCAGCGTCTATATTTGAGTAGATTTATTTCTTACCTCCTCTCTTATGCGAGAATTCATCTATCGCCACATATTCACACGAACATTCGCTGAGCATCTTTTCTCTTTTATAGGCATCATTGTGATACTCATGGTGGGGAAAGACTTTCTCGTGTTCTTCCTAACAGCATTTCTCTGTGCGTATCTCTTTCACGAAGCAACACAATGGTCACGCCTCCAT
The DNA here is from genome assembly GCA_031973055.1 of bacterium. Classification (GTDB taxonomy): domain Bacteria; phylum Patescibacteriota; class Gracilibacteria; order BD1-5; family JAGOOR01; genus JAGOOR01. The sequence continues at coordinate 6,115 of DALYDS010000005.1, forward strand.
ATAGCTCGTCTTGCAAAAAAAGCACCAAAATATATGGTGCCTTTAGTTCTCTGGCTCTGACGAGAGAAGGTGATACTCTCGCTGCTCTATCTCTTCTTCGCGTTTATCTGCATTTTTATCATTCGAGATATTGGACCAGCTCTCACCAATGATATGCTCGGATTACTACAATCGCTGTCACAAAAATTCTCGATTGACCTCGGTATCGATGGCCTACGAGAAACGCTCGGACAATGGCAACAACTCTCGAGCCAAGTTGGAGACCTCATCAATGTCATCTCTCCAGAAAGTAATACTCAGACTCTTCTCGAAAAATTATTCCAGATTTGAAGCATACTCTTTCAGGTCATATTTGCCTATATAATTAGTTTTATCTGGCTCATTGAATACGAAAAAGTGCAGAAATATTTCGCTCAGTTGAAAAAATGACCATTTTCTTTTTTCTACCATGATCTCAAGATGATTTTCCAAAAAATTAACAAAAGCTTTGGACTCGTATTCCAGGCTCAGAGCAAAATCGCCGTAGTCAATACTGTGCTGACCATGGCAGGCCTTTTTATGATAGGATTATTTTATGGTCAGATGAGTCTCAATGGTACCTATATATTCCCTTATTTCTTGGCTCTCTGATGTATCACATTTTTTACGAGTTTTGTCCCTATTTTGGGTGTATTTATAGGAGGAGTGCCTATCTTATTCGCAGGTGTCGTAGAATACCCAGGTTGGGGTATCGTTATCGCTCTCATAGCGATGCTTTTTTTCATACACACAATTGAATGATATTACCTCAATCCTCGTATTGTCGGTCGCTCTTTGAATATACCAGCCCCGGTGATATTTTTGATATTGTTTGTCGCTGAACATTTTATCGGAATAGCTGGATTCTTCTTGGGTGTACCTATTTATCTCCTCCTCACCGAACTTTTTGAGTCTATCGGGCATATGGTAGAAAAGATGCAAAAAACAAGCTAGTTATTGAACGATAATAGCATCAATAACCTGAAACTGTGGCGTTATTGACTCTCTCCATGTGTGTGCTTTGAGAGTACCAACCAGGTGTACTTTTTTGTTATGGAAATGTTGTGTATGTTCTGCCATACGAAATCAGATCACATCGAGACCGGGAAAGTCCCAACGGATATGTTCTCCTGTCTGTCCAAGTGGTAGAACAGGTACGGAAATATTTTCCAGGAGAAAAAGAGGGGCAGCAAATCACATTCCAAACGGTCGTAATACTTCTATGTCTGTAATAGTTTTGAGATTGATTTTATCTGCTTGGAGGACAGTATCTACTTTCAAGAGAGGAGTAGCATCATGTTCACCGTAGAGAGTATATGCTGATTTTTTCAAGATCTCACAAGCCTGCGTCATCATATCGGCACGTATAGTGCAACCAGCGGCGCCTGCATGACCACCAAATCGTTCGAGATACTCACGAGATAGCTCCAATATCTGAACGAGATCGATCCCCGGAGGAGCCCGGAGAGAGCCGACATAAAAACCATCATGTAGAGTGAAAACTGCACTCGGTTTATGAGACATTTCTGTGAGTTTCCCTGCAACGAGTCAGAGAAGTCCGTGTTCCAATTGCTCATCAATAAAAATGAGAAATGGTGCTGAAAAATCGACAGATGCTATGGCTCTTTCAAAAGCGTCTCGAGATTTTCATTTACGGATTTCATTCACACCCATCAATTCCTGGATGTGAGCAAAAGAATCAAGAGAACCCGCGAGTAATGTCGTGAGGCTCTGATAAGGTGTCGTGAGACGTCATCCAGCATTGAGGAGTGGTCAGACAAAAAAACCTATATCTTCTTCGGTCAAAATTGGACGTCGTAACGTATTAACAAAAGTCTGAAAAAATGGATGATGAGATTGCTGTGACTGGAGGATACCACGTCGAACTATGGTTCTATTCTCGTCAATCATTGGCATGCAGTCAGCAACGGTACCGAGAGAGACAATATCCACATATTTTTGGAGAATAGTTTGTGTTTTTTCAGGAAAAAAGAAATCAGAAAGAGCATGAATATATTTCCACACTACACCAGAACCAGAGAGTCCACGAAAAGGATACAGTCAATCTGAGCGTTGGGGATTAACCACTGCTACACACTGGGGCAAAATCTCTGGACATGAATGGTGATCAGTGACGATGACATCCATACCGAGAGCACGAGCATGTTCGATAGGAACAGCATCCTTTGTTCCGCAATCGACCGTGACAACGAGTTTTGTTCCCGTTTTTGCTATTTCATCCATATGGTAGGATTTGATTCCGTACCCATCATGCACACGATGTGGTAAGCGATAAGAAACATCCATACCGAGCTCATCTCGGAGAAAAAGAAAAAGAGCGGCAGTAGAAGATATACCATCAACATCATAATCACCGAAAATCATCACCCTCTCCTTCAGGGAACGAGCTTGGGCGATACGTTCGATAGCTTTTTGTATATCAGGCAACAAGAGAGGATCATGAATAATTTCCGATACAAGAAACCCTCTCTCTACATCACGGAGAGAGAGGAGAAGTTCTGTGAGATTTTCAGGGTGTGTATTATGGAGCAACTCAAGACGCTTTCCCTTAATTGTTTGCATAATTATTTACTCGCAAGCTGCTCTTTCATATGTTGAAAAGCATGATGAATAAGATCATCCAATTTGAAAAATTTCTCACGCTCAAACATAATCAAATCACCATCAATATGAGCATGGAGCTTACCATAGAAAGAATCATCACTATTTTTCTTAATTGTTACTTCGATACGGACTTCTGCATCTGGCTTATTATCATATTTACGAAGATATGCATCAATTTTACCCATACTCTCTTCGACGAGACGCTCAATCACCTCACGATCATACTTAGCAGAACTATCTATCTGGAGGATTACTTGTGGTTGCATAAAGAGAATAGTTAGGAAATAAGTATGATTATTATATACCCCTTATATATTCGTCAAAGCAAAAATAGCTTGACGGATAAGGACCTATGAAGTTTGACTTGTGCTCAAGAAAGACAATACTCCCTGCATGCCAAAATTTACGTATATCTGTAAAAAAAGGGAACTTCATCCTGACTTACAATCAGCATTTTTTGAGACCGAATCATCCCCAATAAGACAAATATTTGCTTGAAAAAAATCAAAATTTTTTCGGATAAAATTCATATTTTTTGTATGTCTCAGTATAGTTGGATTCAAGCACTACAATACGATGTGAATACTCGGATATGAGACATTTCTTTTTGATGAGAGTTTCGCATGGAAAAATATCCTCAAACAAAAAAAGAAAAAAACACTCCTCGATATAGGAGCAGGAAATGGCTCTATCACACAAATATTACGCAAATATGTAGAGAAAATTTATTGTATAGAGCCCTCTCCCTCATTTCAGAAAATTCTACAAAAAAAATGATATACAGTTGTAGAAAATCCTGGAAAAGAAAAATATGATATGGTGACGATTTTTAATGTTTTTGATATCTGTGATAATCCTGATGAACTCCTCTCGATATGAATCAATAGCTTATCAGAGTGATGATTGCTTGTCATCAGTCTACCATTCCCCCTCTGCACACGATCATGGGATAATCGTAAAATACGAAAAACCAATCATCTCGGGCAAAAGAAAAATACTTCATTTGAAGCAGGAGCATCTCTTTTTTATACAGATTTTCTCCAAAAACATCAACTCCACGTAACAGGATTCACGCGACTCCCCTACATAGTCTCCCTCCCCGAATCGCAGGATGTAAGTGTCTACGATAATGGACTATTTATATGTCAGAAGGACTAATTCATTTCCTGTTCTTCCTCGATTTTTACGGTCTTTTTCTTCGCTAAGTCAGCATCCCAGAGAGCAAAATCAATAGAATTCAAGAGCTCACTGATTGCCTGTCATTTAGTGAGGACGTTGTAGCTCAAAAATGACCACGTATATTCCTGTCGTTTCTTGTAACAAGAAGCAGAGAAAAATTGACTTGAATTACGTGTGCAAGCCAACTCTGCTTCGAGAGCTTTTTTGGCTTTTTGAGTTGGCTCATAGGCACCGAACTTGATAGGGTCAGTACTGATAGCTGGATCATACGAGAGACCCGTAATAGGATTATACGTAATATAAAACTCCGAAGTATAATAACCACTATTATAATACGAAGAACCGTTAGGAGACATCTTTTGCCCTAAGAAATACTTATATTCAAAATCAGCTATCTTTTGCCATTCAGCGTGATATTTTGTATCTTTTTGAAGTCTGAATTGATCAAGAGAAGCTTCAGAATAAGTCGGCAACTCAACACCAGCGAGTCTCATGGTGAGCATAAGTTCAAATGTTGCTCGTTGTCCAGCATCAACATAAGCTCGACGATCGATTGGGAGTTTTTTGAGTATTGCATCAAAAGTTGGACTCGTGGTATCATCAGGAATTATATGATCCGTGAGGCGTTTGTGATAGATAGCCCACACATGGATTCTGATGTATTCATCCCAGGTGAGAGGGTGCTCACCATCAAAGATGGTTTTTGGTGTGAGGATACCATATTTAACGAGATTTTTGAGAGCATCGCGAAATTCTGGGGTCTGTCTTTCAACATCAGTATAGAGGAGCTTCTGGGTACCAGTGCCAAAATTCGTAGAACCTTCTTCTGTCACAGTGATATATTTATCCAGATATTGTGTCATGAGACTATATATATCAGCCTTATTGCGCTTGTCAGTGAGGAACATAAGTGAGAGAAAATGAGATTCATCAGTTCCTACCAAAAATATGACTTCACACTGAGCCGTGTTGTGAGTCGTATTTTTCTCATCAACTACTTGTGACCAGTTACTATTATCACACACAATGAAGCCTTCATGACCTTTGTAGGAGACAATATTTGATTCAGTATTTTCTGAAAAATAGGGAACCTCTCGGAGACGAGAAAGTAACTCTTCTGCCGTCGTATCTTCAGTATAAAATGAATTTGGTACGATACTGATTTGAGCATAACTCCAGAGATTTCCGAGATAGGTACGAAGTGAAAAGAGATCATCATATGTCACCATAAGCTGAGAAATAACGCCATTATAAGGGAAGAAATTTGACCGGAAATCGACGAGAGATTCAGCGGTAGGAGCTACAGTAACTCGTGCATCAGAAACATTGATTGGAGCAGGTTCTGAAAAAGAAAATTGTGACGGGAAAGAAACACCAGCGAGAAACGCAGTGATATTTTTCTGAATTGTGTCATAGGTAGTCTCGTTTGAGAGAGGAGTGCCGAGCTGAAGGAGGAGGAGATGGTGCTCATTGACGATTTTGAAATAGACATATTGTGTTTTTGTCTTATCTCAACCAGTATTACCAAGTGAATCTACTTCGTAAAATGATTGACCTCCAATAGTAACAGCCTTGAATTTTACATCTTGCCAGAAAGGAAAAAATGATTGACCAGCCAAGAAAAATCGGATTTCTTCAGGCGTAGTCAGTCGAGGAGTATTGAAGTGGAGAAAAGAAAAACCGTAGACAGCTGTTGTACTCTCTTCCGATATCTGACCATCTATATATGAGCCTGGTATGTACGTCATGATATTGTATTTCTGGGGGAAATTCAGAGTGATGAGACTGTCCTTGATTTGTTTTCTCTGAGTTGCGTCATTAACAGTTTGGAGAAATGGAGAAAATTTTGAGCTATTTGTCTGGAGCTTGGTAGTTTTGGTTAATGCTGTCTGGACAAAATTTTGAGCTTCTTTGATAGATAAAGAATAGCCGAGAGCTGGGTCAGAGGAGCCTCCAATGAGAAATGTATTTACGCCCACCATCTTACCATCTCGGATGAGTGGACCGCCAGAATTACCGCCGGCAATCAATGTATCAGTTTTGATATAAGAATTATTGTTGTAGGCATAGGTACCAGAGACTATACCTTGTGTCTCAGTGATAGTATTTGCTCCAACCCAAGGATACCCACGAGCGATGACAGTATCACCAGTATTTGGAACATAACTATAATCGATAGGAAGAACGGTGAAACTCGCGAGATTTACTGGATGACCGAATATATCAGTGCTATCAATTTGTAGAAGAGCGATATCTTTTTCTGCGTCACGAGCGATAACAGAGGCTGTATAGTGACACTTTGGAGGAAGAGCTGGGTCTTCGGTGAGACAGATAGAGAAATCATCAGAAATACCACCAAATCCATCATCAACCACGTGATTATTCGTGAGTATATGTCCAGAAGAATCTATAACTGAACCACTTCCCCATCATTGAAGTGAAAAATACATACCAAGTGGCTCTTTGTAAGAAATAACCTGAACCACAGGAGAAGGCGCAGCTGATGCAAAGACAAAAAACAGAGAACAAATCGAAAAAAAGAGAATTTTTTTCATAAATTAAAAGGAAATAATAAAATGGTTTTTTAAAGAGGAATACAACTCTGAAACAGTTTTTCTAAATCAAGAATGGTATCATCAAGTTCAAGAGTATTAGTCTGAAAATCATCGAGAATTCCAGAACACACTGGGAGACCAATTCCATCTATGAGAGAGGTGTACATCATAAATTCAAATACATCAGCTCTCGTCGCCACATCATTGGGTCTGAAATTCCCCATAGCAGTATTACCATCTTTACCATCCTCACAAGAAACTCCATGATTAAAGATGCGGCAATCAGTAATAGATGAGAGGAGCCGGGTCTGCCAGTCAGCATAACCGAGGTTTTTGAGCCAATTCATAGTATAGTTCTCAGGATTGAGTTCCATGCCTGATGTTTTGACAATCATAGCGAGAGCCTCTGCACGAGTCACAGAATCACGAGGACGAAGTCGTTTATTTTCTCGAGAGATAATACCATCATCAGCTGCCATTTCAGCCGCGCGGCAAACCCAAGCATCTCGATGTTGTGAATTAAAAATAGCATCACTGTAATAACCCTTACAAGTATAATCTTGGAGAAGAAATGGACCTTTATGGGATTTCATCATCATACCAATAATCTCCTGACGGAGGATAGAATCATCGAGACGATATTTCGTCGGATCTGCCGATTGATCAACCACGATATTCCCCTGTGCGAGATAATTCGCATGGTTAACGTCATTTTGCGTATAACCCCACGCTATAAGCGAAGAGAAGGACAATAAAAGAAATATTTTTTTCATACAAGCTCCATTGTAATGCTTCAAAAAGAAAATCAAAAGAAAACCCCTGCCTTATTCGGCAGGGGTTTTCCAATATAAAATTCACACTTATTTCTAATCTTCATCTTCTTCGAATTTCACACCTCGCTCAGCACGAATTTTTTCTGTAATATTCGTCGGAACTGGAGCGTAGTGAGAGAATTCCATAGCGTAGGTAGCACGACCCTGGGAGTTTGATCGGAGTGTCGTAGAGTAACCGAACATCTCAGAGAGTGGGATGTGTGCTTGGATAATCTTTGCCATACCTCGATCCCCCATCTCATTAATCTGTCCTCGTTTACTATTCACATCACCGAGTACATCACCCATATATTCTTCTGGAGTGTTGATTTCGACCTTCATGATAGGCTCAAGGAGGATAGGTTTTGCTTTCTTTGAAGCCTCTCGGAAACAACGACTCGCAGCAATACGGAATGAGAGTTCATTCGAATCCACATCATGGTAAGAACCGAATGTGAGGGTTGCTTGTACGTTGACGAGTGGATAACCAGCGATGACACCTCGAGCGTATGATGCATCGAGACCTTTTTCAACACCTGGGATGAATTCTCGTGGAATAGCACCTCCTGTTACTTCATTGATAAAGTGATTCTCTTCTTTGTATTCTTCTGGCTCTGCCTGACGCATAGCTTCTGTAATAGGCTCAAACGTGATGATGACATGACCAAATTGACCACGACCACCTGTTTGCTTTTTGTAGATAAATTCTTGATCCTTCACGAGCTGAGTGATAGTTTCACGATATGCCACCTGAGGAGCACCGACATTACACTCGACTTTGAATTCACGACGCATGCGATCGACGATGATATCGAGATGGAGTTCACCCATACCAGCGATGATAGTCTGACCCGTTTCACTGTCAGAGCGGATACGGAATGATGGATCTTCTTCAGCGAGTTTACCGAGAGCAGTACCCATTTTTTCTTGATCAGCTTTTGATTTTGGCTCTACAGAGACAGAGATAACTGGCTCTGGGAAATCGAGAGAGAGGAGTTTGATAGGATGAGCTTTGTCACAGAGTGTGTGACCTGTTTTTGTCTCCTTGAGACCGATAACCGCAGCGATATTACCAGCTGTGATTTCTGTGATTTCTTTACGGTTATTTGCGTGCATTTCGACGATACGACCGATACGCTCAGTTTCACCATTGTTTGCATTCATAACAGCGGTACCTGATTTGAGTACACCAGAATAAACACGAACGAATGTGAGACGTCCGACAAATGGATCTGTCATGATCTTGAACGCGAGAGCTGAAAGAGGCTCACTCTCAAGTTGTTTGAATTCGACAACTTTTTCATCATCATCTGGATGGGTACCAGCGATTTTTCCTTGATTGATATCGAGAGGTGATGGGAGATAGTCTACCACTGCATCGAGAACTTTTTGAACACCCACATTTGCAAGAGCAGAACCACAGAAGAGTGGAAAGACATTTCCTGCGATAACACCTTTTCGGATACCCGCTTTGATTTCAGCGATAGAGAGCTCTTCTCCTCCGAGATATTTATTCATGAGTGCGTCATCTTGTTCTGCAGCTTTTTCGATGAGCTCGAGACGGCATGTCTCAGCGCGAGCTCTCATCTCTTCTGGGAAAGCTCTCTCGACAATCTCGACACCCATATTTCCTTTGAATTCCCAAGCCTTCATTTCGACGAGATCGATAACACCACAAAAATCATTTTCACGACCAATAGGGAGCTGAGCTCGGACAACTTTATTACCAGCGAGACGTTTTTTGATTGATTCAAATGTCATTTCAAAGTCACCACCTGTTTTATCCATCTTGTTTGCGAACGCAATTCGAGGAACACCATATTTATCAGCTTGTTTCCAAACTGTTTCTGATTGAGGTTCGACACCTTGTGAACCATCGAAGACAACGACACCTCCATCGAGAACTCGCATAGAGCGCTCTACTTCGATAGTGAAATCTACGTGACCTGGAGTATCGATGATATTAACATCGAGTCCATTCCATGCTGTCTTGGTAGCAGCAGCAGTGATCGTGATACCACGTTCTTGCTCTTGTTCCATCCAGTCCATCGTCGCAGCACCATCGTGCACTTCACCGATTTTGTGAGTTTTACCAGAGTAAAATAAAATACGCTCAGTAGTAGTAGTTTTACCAGCGTCGATATGGGCGATAATACCGATATTACGGATATTACGTTTCTTGTCGTCAGTTGCAGACATAGAGAGAAAAGAATAAATAAATTTATCCCGATAAACGGGAGAAAACATGAGCATTGTATCGAAAAAGGCCGGGAGTCAAGGATATAAATCATGCCTGATATTTGACATCGTGGCAAGAGTGAAATACAATGCACGGGTCGCATTTATTTTTTACTCTTTCTCTTATGAAAAAGCTCGTGTTTATCTTAGCCATTGTCGTCCTCGCAGGATGAGCATGGTATATGCAAAAGACATCTGTCGGCGGTAATTCCTTCGCAAAAGCAATGGAAATCATGAAAAATCTCAAATCAAGTGCCTTGACTGATGCTCAAACGACCACTCTCGAGCAGGCTTACCAAGATAGTAAAGCCCGTATTATCTTGTTAGAAGGAGCAAATGGAACCTCAGGTTTTGTGGGCGCAGATAAAGATGCCATCAAAACCCTCATTGGAAGCGCTATGACGCTTACCGCAAAAGAAGCTTTTCTTCAAAATATAATATCATCTCAATGAACTGAAGATCAGTTACGTGCATTCGTAAATTCAACACTTGCCGGCTCTGTTTCTATACAGGCCGATGTGTACACTATAGCGAGTCGATTGCGACTGACCAATAACGAACTCGGGGAACGAGAGTGGTTTGTTAGCACAACAGCACCAGCAACTGGATCTCCAGCATCGTATGGTTACATTCGAAGTGGACTCTGTACAACTAGTAGTCCTTCTGACTATAACATCTACACTCTTGGTACTGTTACTCCTCAATTTACCACTGCTCCAAATTTTATTGCAAAAGCTGATAGTTGTGGAACAACTACAGCGACTAGCAATATTCTAACAGAATACAAATGTACAGAAAGAGAATATCGCAGCACATCTAATTTTACTCGTACAACAACATGTCCTCAGGGGTGTAAGCTTGGAGTATGTCTCAAAGGCAAGATAGATCCCGTAGATCCTGCAACTGCAACGAGTGATGCAGCTGGTACTGTAGCACTCTCAAGTATTACAAATGGACAGAAGTTTTATCTCAAGGTCAATGCTTCACGTGCGAGTGATACAACAGACGTACTCACCATTACTCTGAGTTCTCCACAATTAACAGGATCATCTCCAAAGTGTACCATAACTGATGCAAATGATAGTACCCCAACTGTCAAAGAGTTTAGTACTGCAAATCAAGTAATAGTATTTGGTGAAATTAGCTGTACTGGAGCTCCTAGCACTGTATTCACATTCACCCTCAAGGATGGAAATACAGAAATAGGCTCAGTAAACAAGTCCGCTATTACATTCGGCGCTAATTCAATGCAAGGACTTATCGTCACTCCTCCAACTGCAGCTATTCAAGGTGGAACGCCAGCCACATTTACCATAAAAGCTATGGGATTAAATGGTCTTCCTTTTACCACCTTTAATTCATCTGTTATTCTCATTGCATCGCCAACTCTCAGTGCTACTGCCTACTCACCAGACTCTGTCGTTATTGGCACAACTGCAGTACCTGCATCAGAAAAAACAATATCAGTTACCTTCCCTGTATCAGCCAATACCGCCACGTATACACTCTTTGCACGCGGAAGTACATTTGTATCACCATCTATCACTGTAACAGTTCCTGGTACAGCATCAACGACAACTACTACTGGAACCACTACAAGTAGTACAACTACAGGTGCAGCTACGAGTGGAACTACTGGAACTACTACAAGCACAACTGGTAGTACTACGACTGGAACCGGAACAACCACGACAGATAGTACAACTGGTGGAGCAACTGCCACAACTACAGGTGGAACTACAGCCACTACCACTGGAGGTACAACGACTAATTAAATTTATTATAACATAAATAATTAGAAGTATATTATACGCCCTTTTGAAAAAAAGGGCGTATTTTTTGACACGCTATACAATATAGTGTATGGTATTTACATGAACACTCTCTACACACGTGCACTCTTGGTATCATTTGTAGGAATACATATGTTATCAATGACTTACGCAGATTCAGTCAGTTGTGATTCTGAAATATTCAAAAAAAACAGCTGTGACATCTGTGTTGAATGAGGAGAAATCTCCGTAAGCAATAAGGATTTCACTTTCCCTGAAACAATCATCGCTTGGGAAAATAAAAGTGAAAATTTTAATCATAATATCTATAAGGCATCTCAGAATAGTGCAGAAATAATTACTGAGATAGGAACAGTTGATGAAAATTGGCATGAAACAGCTATTGTTTGGGCAGAAGGTTTTGTATGGACCAAATTCGCAGGAGTAGATAAATATATCTTAGCAGCAAAACAAAAGATAGACTTTCGTAAAATAAACAAAGATACTGTTGTACCTCTCAGTAATTTGAAAACCAGTACAACTCCTGTTGTCCTCAAAGTACCTATCAAATACCACGAAATAGAAACAGGATCATTTACTCAATGAGCAGAAAAAACCAGCAACTATTGCATCTCCTATACTCCAAAGATATCAGCTACAGCGAACACTACTACTACAACAACGACTACTACACCTCCTGTTGCAACTATTACAACTATACCACCAACTACTACGACCACTCCCGCTCCAACAACCACTCCTCCCACAACTCCAATAGCTCCTATACCAAAACCAACGACAGTCACTACACCTACGACTACAGCTACAACACCGACCACAACAACTACTACTGCTGTAACACCAAAACCAACAGCAACGCCTGTAACAACTACCACAACACCTACGACTACAACTACAACAACAACTCCTGCCGCAACAACTACCACAAGCACAATTCCACCCAAACCACCAGTAGCAAATACACAGACAACAGGTATCGTACCAACATCGACAAGTACAAATACAGCAATACCAGCTTATAATCCAAGCATATCACTCAACTCAGCTGGTAATGATCCAAAACTCTCAGCTGCGTCAAAAGTCGCCTCTGGTCCAGCAGAAAATATGTATATACTTATAGTTGCGGTACTGTTGAGTGCAATACTCTATCCTAAGATACGTAAAACTAACTCTTAATTGTAACCTCGATTATATGTTAAAAACAGGCTTAAAAATCACATTTCTCCTCGCCGCACTCTGGATAGGATTAGGTCTTATCTGGTCTATGAAAAAATGAGGAGAAGAAGTCTCCTATGTCAATATAGCCAGTATTATCAAATGATATGGCAGTCTCCAATCAAGCGCTATTGGCATGAGTACACCTATAAATCGTATTGTGCTCGAGAGTGATATCGATGAAACTATTGGAAAATGACGTGGCTGGGATATTTCATGAAAAAAAGGTGATATATTTCGTGTCGTCATAGCCAATTCGACGAATTTTAGTCTAGAAACCGAAAACAGCACCATAGTGTCACCATTCCGTTTTGACTTTAAGTCGAAAGATTGAAAACAACTCAAACGAGGGCTCTATACAGGGGCAAGCAAATACTCAGAGCTTGATGTGGGAAATGGTATAGAAATATCAGGTGAAGGACGAACATGTAAAAAAATAAAATGAGTATTTTATGTCCATGAATACCAAATAGAAGATAATATCCTCCAAAAGGCTGCAATAGACTTCATACAATACTGTGATGGATCAACAAAGGGTCTCTATGGCTCTCTCCGATATAACTCAGGTATCAATCCAGGATGTAACTACGGTTCATGTACAGGAGTGAGGAGAATCACACAGGTCAATGGTGACAATCCGACACTCAACTCTGCTCCCGAATCCAGTACAGAAAATGTGAGTGGATCGTCACTCAATAATAACAGTACAGTTTCAACAGCAGAACAGGAAAAAATAATTGCTGATATCAATGCAAAAATCATAAAATCATGGTCAGAAAGATATCCAGTAGTGGCTAAATACTGTTCTCTCGAGAAAATTCTCAAAAACTTCAACGACAATATCAAGCTCGATAAAGAAATCTGTACCAATGATCGTAGACCTCAAATAGATGGGAACAAACTCCTCAAGGCTGCTGGTTACCCTACAAAAGATCCTCTCACATTAGCATACATCATCTCTATCCGCGGCATACTCGAAGATGAGGAAATCGAAAAACTCCTCGAACTCGAAGAAAAATATGACGACTCCATCAAAGTCGGATATGCAGATGCTCAAGCAAAAATCACAGAAACAAATCTCGAAAATAGAACTGCACGAGGAAAACTCTTGGGGCAACTCATGACAACACTCTGGGCAGAACGAGAAGTCATACTCTTGAAAGAACTCCTCGCTGGAGAAGGTATCTAGACTTTATATGTATTCCAGAAATTCCTACGAAATGCTTCGTAGGAATTTTTTTGTATTGCTTCACGAGCCCTATCACACAATCGCATCAAAAATTCGACATTGTGCATCGAGAGGAGTATGTGTCCGAGTAATTCATCTGAATGAATGAGATGACGGAGATAACCGAGTGTATAGTTCTCACTCACTGACGTCTCAAACCCTGGTAAAACTGGGATTTTTTCCATTGAACCAGCGAGAGTACTCCGATTCATCTTAATATATCACTCTGAAGTAAATATCTCCCCGTGTCGACCAAGCCGAGTCGGGAGAACACAGTCAAACATATCGACTCCACGAGCAATTGACTCTACGAGATCCTCTGGCGTACCAACACCCATGAGATAATGTGGTTTTTGTGTTGGAAGTTCTCCCGCCAGGATATCAAGAGCAGCCAGCATAGATTCTTTTCATTCGCCAACTGAGAGACCGCCAATGGCGATACCTACTGTTGGTAAATCTCGGAGAAAACGTACTGATTCTAAACGAAGGTCATCATACGTAACGCCTTGAATAATAGGGAAAAGTGTCTGCGGATGTAGTCATTTTGTTTGTCTTATCTGCTCATTTGATTGCCATTGTGCGATACAACGCTCTGCCCAAGCATGCGTACGGTTGAGTGCTTCTCTCGCACGAGCCTTGGAAGAATCCCCTGCTGCTACATCATCAAATGCCATGATAATATCAGCTCCGAGTTGAGACTGGATATCCATCGCCTTTTCTGGTGTCATATAGTACTTGTCTCCATTGAGATGAGACTGGAATTCAACCCCTTCATCATCAGTTTTGACGAGCGAAGGTCCGCCATTGCGAGGATTACCGAGAGAAAATACCTGAAAACCTCCGCTATCGGTGAGGATAGGGAGGTCGATATTCATGAATCTATGGAGTCCACCCATTTTCTCCACCACGTCAGCACCAGGACGGAGCATGAGGTGGTAGGTATTACTGAGCATGATTTGCGTCTTCATCTGAGCAATCCCCTCTCGTGTGATTCACTTGATAGTCGCAGCAGTACCAACCGGCATAAAAACCGGTGTCTGAATACTCCCGTGTGGAGTCGTGAGAGTTCCAGCGCGGGCGTATCAATCAGTAGCTTCAACGTTGAATTTAAACAGAGAATCCGCCATTATTCATTCTTAAATTTTAATTCTTCATTAAAAACGCCGTAACATTCTTAATATTCTCCTCCTTTAACGAAGGTATATGCAGTTCCCTGCTTACCAGCACGAGCTGTACGACCGATACGATGGACATAGTCCTCACGAGTCGCAGGCTCATCGAAGTTGATAACATGAGAAACATCTGGGATATCGAGACCTCGAGCGGCTACATCAGTCGCGATGAGGATCTTGATTTTATTCGTACGGAAATTATTGGTAATTCTCTGACGGAGATTCTGAGATTTATCACCATGGAGAGCATCGACAGGAGCACCGAGATCACGGAGATCATCAGCAACACGGTCTGCTTCTCGCTTGGTACGAGTGAAGATAAGGTATTTTCCTTCTTTATCCTTTTGGAGGAGATCGTGAAGTTTTTGTTTCTTATCGACACCTGTTGTAAAAAATACAACTTCTTGAGCAACACGAGAACCAACTGGTTCTGACTTGATCGTTACCTGTACAGGCTCTTTGAGAAATGAATGAACGTGTTTCTCGATATCACGAGACATGGTCGCTGAGAAGAGAACAGTCTGTTTTTCTTCTGGAAGCATCGCCATGATTTCTTTGATATCGTGGATGAAACCCATATCGAGCATACGATCAAACTCGTCGAGAACGACATGACCATAGTCAGAGAAGTCTATCACGCCACGGTCATAGAGATCCTTGAGACGACCAGGAGTCGCCACAATACAGTGTACGCCACGTTTGATATCCATAATTTGATTGCGAGCGTTCGCACCACCGACGACGACGACTGAACGGAGAAATGTCCCCTCAGCTATCCAACGAAATTCTGTCTGAACCTGATCAGCGAGTTCACGAGTAGGAACCATGATGAGGAGACGTTTTTTCACACCAGCCAACATACGATGTATGATAGGGATGAGAAATGCTGCTGTTTTACCAGAACCAGTATTTGCGAGACCGAGCATATCACGACCATCCATGATAGATTGGAGTGTTTTTTCTTGGATTTCAGTTGGTCTTTCATAACCCTTTTTATCGATATTCTTGATGATAAAATCATCGAGAGCATAGTCATGAAATTTCTTTGTTACCTCATAAGGGGTGAACTTGAGCTCACCAGAATCATCTGTCGGAGTAAACATGTACTGTTTGTAACTCGGCTGAGGAGGGAGACGACGACCTCCACCTGAGCGACCGCGTGAACCACCACCGAATCCGCCACGACTACCGCCACCAAACGATGAACCACGTCCGCCAAAACTTGGGCGTCCGCCACCACCGAATCCGCCACGTGCTGGAGCGCCGAAAGTTTTTCGTTCACCACCAAATGCAGGACGATCAGTAGTAGACCCGCCACGCGATGCGTGTCCAGGACCAAAACCTCGTCGCTCACCACCAGAAGAACCTCCAGATCTTGGAGCTCGTTCCTCACGATTGTATTTACCACGCGCACCACGACCACCGGTAGGTTTACCAGTTTCAAAATCCTCTAACCGTTTCGAAAAATCGAACATACTAAAAAAAGAAAAAATAGAACCGCGTGAGGCTGGTCCTATTTAACTTTTAAATTGCTTTTTAAGGAAAGACTCTGCTCAGGCGAAGGACACTGTTGTGTATTGATAGACTCTCTTCATTAAAACCAAATCTGCGATCTCATCTGGAAAAGAATATATCTGTTTTTGTAACGTGTACTGCCGTCATTATACAGAAAATAATTTTTTGACAAGTTTATTTTTTAATTCAATATAAATTTTATGTATAAAGATGGTTTAAAAATAATAAAAAACTATTGAATAGAGACACTCGTCTCTCAACAAATCAAACTATTCGCATATACTGTTGATTATGGGTTATAAGTTCTTCACTAATTCCGAGAAATCATGGGAAGCCATGTATACAGCTATAGAGAGCGCGAACACATCAATCTATCTCGAGATGTATATATTTGAAAATAGTCTGGGGCGATTTAATTTCTTTGAACTCCTTAAACAAAAAGCCGAGCAAGGTCTACGGGTCAAGATACTCCTCGACTGTTTTGGAAGTATGGATTTGAGTAATAACCAGATTATCGAATTAAAAAAGTCTGGAATAGAGATATTTTTCCTCAGCTATCTCCTCTCTCGAGCGCATAGAAAAGTGCTCATAATAGATGAAGATAGAGCATTTCTCTGAGGCGTAAATTTCCATAAAACCTCGCGACTCTGGGACGATCTCGTCGTCAGCGTGCAGGGCATTCTCGTGAAAAGTGCTGTAAAATCTTTCATAAAGTCCTATATAAATGCTGGCGGACAAGATGTAGAACTTCTCAACCAAAAAAATAATAAAATCTCTCTCGAGAGGGTCAATGCATGGATAATTGACCAATATCCGTTCAAAAAACTCTTCACTCTCCAAAAAATTTACAAAAACCGTATAGACAAGGCTCGCGAACGTATCATCCTCATAACGCCCTATTTCATGCCAAATCGTTGACTGGCAGCTATCCTTCATCAGGCAGTATTACGTGGAGTTAGCGTCGAAATAATCCTCCCAACAACGACAGACCATTTTATCATTGATCGAGTGAATTATTTCTATATGTATAGATTTGCCAAACTCGGAATCAAGTTTTATCTCGAGCCAACGATGAATCACGCGAAAGCGCTCATAATAGATACTACAGAGGGTATGGTTGGTTCACAAAATCTCGATTTTTTATCATTTGATTTCAATTCAGAAGTGGGTGTATTTTTCCGTGACGCAGAAGTAGTCTGAGAGCTCATCAATATAGCAGAGCAGTGGAAAAGTAAATCCATCGTATTCGATTATCACACATACAAACCAAGTTGGTTTGATTATATACTCTCCCCTGTGATTAAAATCCTCTCAAAGATTTTTAAGATTT
>DALYDS010000006.1:0-22533 GCA_031973055.1 bacterium
TTGATGGGTAGACTCATCGTGTGACATTACCGGCGTTGTCTTGGACGCAGTAGGCGATGATTTTGCTCGCATCAACAGAAGGAATAGTAACGGTTTGACCTGTAGCTGCTGAGCCTGTTTCTGAATATTTGTAGTAGTTTCCATTGTTGTCTGGTACACAATTATCAATGAATTGGAGTGTTGCTTTGTTTCAAATTGGGCCTACTCGGTAGAGGACGGCATTGTCCTGCGACATGCCTGCGGGGAGAGTGTTGCCTGCCTTCCCTGGTCTCCAGAGTCCAGAACCACCCGTGTCGGTTACGGTGAGTGTGACGGTCGTTCCTGTCATAGTCGGTATGACTTGAGGAGCAGTAGTATCCACAGCAATATTGACGATGATATCAGGTGATTTGAGTCATGCTGTATCCTGTACTCTCACAGCAGTTGATGGGCCATAACTGCTGGCGATAGTACGATTGTAGGTCATCATATCAGGTCATCCTGTGACGCTCGGTACACCAAATGACCAGAGATTTCCCGTATCACCATCAAGAGCTTGAGCACAGGCACACTCAGATCAGTCGCTCGATCCAGGAAGGTCATTACAAGTAATGGTTGCTGTCACGGGCTTGTTTTTCCAATATTCAGCCGTCACGAGTGTTGTACCAGTTCCACTTTTTACGAAGTATTCGAGTTTTGCTCCTGGGGATACTGTATCTTGCTGGAGTGAGTATCTCGTGGTTTGGTAACTGTCATCATCACCTCAGAAGATAGTGACTGGTATATTACCAGACGGGAGGAGCATGCTACATTCTTTGACGAAGTTGATGGCTCAGGCTGGTTTAGTAATTTTACAGGTAATCTCACTGGTATCAGGAATACCATTTTTCTTAATATTCATAATCCACTTAATTGGCGGACATGCTGTCTGGTCAGCGATAGTACAAGTTTTGAATCAATCGTAGAGCCATTTCACACATCATGGATAGTTCGCTGTATCGAGGGGATTGCAACCGATATCATAACTGGATTTGAGATCAGGTGTACAGACAGATTCAGAAGATGGAGAAACAACAAAGGTTTGAGGCGCTGTACAGTTGGAGCCAACACAAGCTGTTGCCTGACAGAGACTGTTGGTACTGTATCAGTCTCAGACTTTTACGGCACATTCAACGGGAGTATTGATGGTTGTAAATTGGTAGGGATTTGATTGTGTAGAAATACCAAAACCAAACTCTGGGAAAAGAGCTAAAAATCCTGCATCATTCGTGAGTGTCTGAGAGGATGCTGTACCGCTCGTTCCAATTTTTAATTTGTATGGTGCTTCGATAGTTCCTAGATTGATACGACTCCCACAACGAAATGAACCATTAAATGCATCTGCTGATGTCATTTCATTGGAGAGTGTGCTTCCTCGGTAAGCATAGATGTTACTACATCATTGTGTGGCTGTGTTTTCAGCTTTTACGACCATAGTTTTTGCACAGGTATCTTTTTTGGTGAGAGAGTTAATTTTGGAACTATCATTTGCTTCCGATAATGTACCATAGAGACAGGTGACCGTGTAGGAACCTGGTGTGGCAAATGTATTTGGATGTTTCACTTCTGTGCCTGTTGGGAAAGCATTTGATGTGTAGATGACGTTGGTGCCTTGTGTGATTTGGTAACGGAAATGAGTTTTTTGGAGATCGATGGGGTCGCATTTGATGTACGGTTGGTCGACATTAGCCTTGAGTTCAGAAGGGGCAAATGTACCACAGGTCGTACAGTCAGCTGCACATTTGCCGGTATTAGGACAGAGGGTTTGGCCTGTTGGACAACAATCAGCTGCACGAGAGAGACAGCTATTGGTGAGGGAGCAATAGTATGGTGTCGTTGATGGGCAATACCATTCACACTTTGTTGGACCAGTACAGCTCGGGACAGTTCCGACATATCCAACATAGGTGAATGGGAGATCGACATGTCACGACATATTTGCATGGAGATCGTCTCCATCACAGAGAGTGCTCGTGGATGCTTTTTGTCACTTAGCTGGATCGATGATACAGACAATGGGAATACATTTTGTGATGCCTGATTCAGTGACGAGTTTGTAGCCATTGTCACAGGTGTATTCACAACCTTTTGTCGTATTCGGTCGAGTGATGGGGTCGACGAGGGTGGTGGTGTAGTCCATCGTGAGCATCCCTGATCATGGTAACTCATCGGCTGAAAGTGGGCTCGCATGAGGTGGCGCTGTATCAGTCACGCTTACCTGAATACTCGGATTTGGTAGACATCGCGCCCGACGACAAGAAATCAATCAGCTATCATTTGCTTTTATATATCCATCATTACACGTATATTCACATCATCTCGTTGAGTTCGGTCGAGTGATGCTCGCCTTGGAATCACCAGAAGCTGCCCAGTTAATTGTCGTTACATAATCCATAGTGAGCATACCAGACGGGGGGAGCTCATTTGCACTGAATGCATAGGCATTTGCAGGAGGAGTATCATTGGTAGATATTCCCATGCCAACACCTGGGAGACAGAATGCACGGCGACAACTCGTCGTGCCAGCATCAGTTGCTTTTATGAATCCGTCATTACACGTAAATTCGCAACCATTATTACTATTCGGTTTATTGATGGTTGATTTATCATCACCAGAAGCAGACCAATTGATGGCGATTTGCCAGTCTTGATTGAGTTGTAAATTGGCAGGATTGTCTGAAGGTGTCACAAAATCGCCATTTGCTATGTAATGAAGACCTCCAATAACGACTGAGGCTATCCCCGGGGTTGGTATACAAACAGGTAATCGACAAAAAACCGTGCTCGCATCTCGTATATATCATCCATCGCAAGCATACTCACAACCAGCGGGCGTACCACTACTCCCCGTGGGAACGATAGTGTAATAATAGTTTTGAGAAAGAGGATAATACCCTCCAACATCTGGGAGTTCATATGGAGAAATAATGTGAGCATTGGCAGTATTGATACCAGACCCTAGGCAGGCATATGTTGCCCAGCAATAGTTCGTACTGTAGTATGACCAACTCACTGATTCACAGCCTGATGTATAGTCATGAGGTGTGCAGTCTTTACTTGGTGGATCATTTTTACCAGGACATGGTTGTTTATGAGGTTTATCAATATGAGTTACCGTACCGCTTCCAATGAGCTTCACACTACAAGTCCCGTTCGTGACTACTCCAGTTCTCTCATCAGATCCCCACTCTGTACACCCCCAGTACTGAGGTGCTTGGTCGACATTGGCTCATACGAAGAGCGTTATTCACAATATCATGAGCCCTCAGAGGCGAGAAAAAAGTCGATGTGAAAAATCAAAAAACATAGTCATTATTTCTGAACACGAACCGTATAAAAACGAGATTCCATATTGTATGGCGATGTGAATTTGTTAGTCACGAATCGGAATCATTCATTGCTCCAAAATCCTGTTGCCCGATCAAACACCCAGAATTGTGGTATCATTTTTTTATTCCCGTGCTCGTATTCCCAAAGACTATTAATTGGGTATGTGCCTGGTGGTGATTGCTGTGAATCCTTGTACGCATTCCCAAACATTTCTCTATATTCAGGGAGATATTCTAAAAAATTATCAATTTCTTTTTTCTCACGAATCGTCGTCCATATAGTCATCGGATTCGTACTGAGTACGTCTAGCCGCTCACCATTTTCAGCCGTGAAAATAATAAATGGCATTCAGAATGTAATCAATGTCTGACTAATGAGGTTACCTACTTGATCAAAAACATCTGAATTTAATAAGTAGCTCGAAGATTGTCTGTCGAATTCGAACACACTTGCCTTGAGTTTACCCGTATAGGGAGTTTTTTCTTTTACAATAGCATCGAATGGAATGAAGTATTTGGTATAGGGAGTTTGAATCAAATATCATTTTTCGCCCTTACTCGTACCCTCTCCTGTAATACTTTTCTTCTTGGTATCAATAGATATTTCTGTGAAAGCTTTATTGAGCGTGAAGTCGAGACGAAAGGATTGGATATTATCCAGCGCAGTAGCCGTATCAACGATGCTAGCTCTCTGTACTGAAATCATCGTATTCGGTGAAGAAGCTTGTAAGCGGAGGACGGCTGGGGAAATATGACTCAAGGTAAAGCTATATTCGCCCTTCGTATTTGTCGTTGTTCTATGGGGAGTTCCGAGGATCTCAACCGATGCTGACGGTATAGGTTTTCATTGAGGGCTTCGAACGATTCAGGTGAGAGAAATTTGTGCTGTGAATTCTTTGCACATTTCTTCACTCTTACAAAATTCTTTTACGAGTCTCTCTTTTTCTACAAAATCACCCTCTTGTGCTACAAGATAAATATAAGCCCTCATCAAATTCGGAGAACGATTACCAGACTGATATGCATCCAGGATATCTTTTCTTGTTTTTAGATAAGTACTTTTCGTGCCTTGTGCTGTATCAAGATGAAATCCAAGGCCATCGATATATTTTGATCGAAGCTCGTTCGCGGTATCGAGTTTTGGATTTGCAGGAGGAGGTGAATACACGATTACTTCTGGTCTATTCGGATTCGATGGGAAAATACGCGTAATAATTTTGTCCGAGAAATACCCTCAAATAAATAAGAGGATATAAAAAATACTCCAGAAAAATATCTTCTTTCGATTCATAACAGCTGTGGCTATGTACGATTATAATCAGAATTACCGTAAACAAATATGACCTACAGTCGTTACGATTGACATACATATATTTCTGCCAACAAAAACCCCCTCAGAACTGAGGGGGTTTTCTAAAATAATTGTTATTATTCTGCAGATGCAGCTTTTGCTGGCTTTTTTGCTTTCTTTGGAGCAGCCTTTTCAGTTTTTGCTGTTTCTTTTTTGACCTCCTTGAGACGTGAAGACTTCCCTTCGAGTTCACGGATAAATCGGATATTTTTACGATTAACTTTGAATTGACGAATCACTGTGACTGATTCAACAGTAGGGCATGAAACTGGGAATGTTTTTTCAATTCCGAGACCACTCGTCACACGTCGAACAGTAAATGTTTTTTCACCGTGTGTTTTACCACCAGTTTTGATCACAACACCTTCGAATTTTTGTACACGAGATTTATCACCTTCTGTGATACGTTGTGCGACTTCTACCTGCATACCAGTTCGGACAGTAGGGAAATCTTTCTTGCCAGCGGCGAGATTCTGGATATGTGCGATGAGTTGAGCGTCCATAAAAAATAAATTATAAGAGTTAAAGTAATTGGTTGATTAGAAAAATCTGCGGTAATCGTGTGATTGTGATTCGGCAGTAAAGCGTCTCAAGAGTTCGAGCACAACACCGACAACAATAATGAGACCTGATCCTGAGATAAGGAAGTCAATCTGTGCTATGTTGAGTGATGGGATATTGTTAGCTTTGAGGAGATTATTCGTGAGTGTCGCAACATATGGGAACACAGCGATAACAGCGATAAATGTACCACCAAAGAGATTGAGATGATTTGATACATTGCGGAGATAATCTGCTGTCTGACGACCTGGACGAATACCTGGGATGTATCCTCCTCGTTTCTGTATACCTTCTGCTACTTCTTTTGTATCAAACGTGATAGAGAGGTAGAAATATGAGAATCCGATAACCATAGCGAGGAATATAATGACAAACCACCATGTTGGAGCATTTGGATTAAATATTTGTACCATGAGATTCGCTATACTACG
Organism: bacterium; assembly: GCA_031973055.1. Lineage (GTDB taxonomy): Bacteria > Patescibacteriota > Gracilibacteria > BD1-5 > JAGOOR01 > JAGOOR01. The sequence goes on from DALYDS010000006.1 coordinate 5,691, forward strand.
GACAAACTCTGGCATACCTCCTCATCTCAAGACAATTGCTTGACCGATGATGTATGGGAATGTCACGAGTGACATAGCGAAGATAATAGGAATCATACCTGCCTGATTCACACGAATAGGAAAATATGATCGCTCATCTCGGCCGGTTCGAGTATAGACGAGAGGGACTCTGCGGTATCCTTCTGTAAATCGAATAATGATATAGATGACGAAGAGTGTCGCCGCAAGGAGAGCGATGAATGGGAGTGTCTGTACAATAATTTGATTGATTGGTCCTGTCCATTCGACATTAGCGAGCTGTGTCATGATACGACCTGGGACATCAGAAAGTACACCAGCGAAGATGATAATAGAAATACCATTTCCGAGACCTACTTCATTGATTTGTTCACCGAGCCACATGAGAAATACTGTACCAGCTGTGATAGTGAGCATCATAGCAAAGAGATTGCTATAATTTGATGTATCGACGAGTTGTGATCCTGATACGAGACTATTGAGGAGGAGGATCATACCATAGCTCTGTACGAGAGCAAGAGGGACTGTGAGGATGCGAGTATAAGTATTAATTCTCTTCTGACCTTGTGCTCCTTCTTTTTTTATTTCTTCGAGTTTTGGTATAACGACAGAGAGGAGTTGGAGGATGATAGAGGCATTGATGTATGGTGAGAGACCCATCAAAATAATAGAAAATCTCTCAAGACTTCCACCCATGAGCGAGCTGAAGAAAGCTAATCCTGGTTGCGCTGAAAATACATCTCGCATAGCAGCGAGTGATTCACTTGAAACACCTGGTACTGGAATAACAGATAAGAATTTATATATAGCAACGAGACCGAGAGTAACCCCAATTTTCTTTCTGAGACTCGCAGAACGTAGGAATGATTTCCAAGAATTCTTCATAAAAATAATTATTCAACAATAGTGAGAGTACCGCCTGCTTTTTCGAGAGCTTTTTGAGCTGACGCACTAGCAGCATGGACAGAGAGACGAACTGATGCACTGATTTCACCTCCTGAGAGAAGTTTCACAAGAGAATTTTTCCCACGGATAATACCAGCAGCAAAAAGTGTTTCTACAGTGATATCAGATGTACCAGCTTGAGCGAGTTTTTCGAGATCAGCGAGATGAACAACAGAAAAATGAGTCTTACGTGAGTCATTTCCGCCACGAAGTTTTGGGAGACGCATGTGGAGAGGTGTCTGTCCTCCTTCGAAGAGAGCGTGGAGTTTTTTACCAGTACGAGCTTTCTGACCTTTGCAACCACGACCACAGAATCCACCTTTACCAGATGAAGAACCGCGACCAAGTCGTTTGGTAGAAGTACGAGATGTTGCCCGAGGGCGAAGTGTAGAGTGAGAGAGCATACAGTGAAAGTTTAATAAGTTTTATCCGTTTGTTTAATTTTTAACCTGGTACATCTTGAGAGCTTCCATCGTTGCATAGGCAGTTGTGATGACGTTTCGTCCACCATGTCGCTTTGAGAGAACATCTTGGCAGCCTGCGAGTTCGAGAATTCGACGAGCAGAACCTCCTGCGATGATACCAGTACCTTTTGTTGCTGGATGGATCATGAGTTTGACAGACTTGAATTTCACATTTACTTCGTGAGGAACAGTTCCATTTTCAAGAGGGACTTTGATGAGATGTCGTTTAGCTGAGTTAACTGCTTTTTCGACAGCGACTGAAACTTCTTGAGCTTTACCAAGTCCAAATCCAACTCGACCCTTGCGATCACCGATTACTACAGCAGCACGAAAGCGGAGCTGACGTCCACCACTCGTTACTTTGGTAACACGGCCGACCTCGAGGAGTACTTCTTCGAATTCTTTTTTGACTTGTTCAAAACCGCCTTTACCACCACCGCGACGATCGTCACGACGTCCTCCACGATCATCTCCACGACCACGACCACGTCCTCCTGATGAAGGTGTAGCTGCCGCTGTTGATGCTCCTGTTTCTGAAGTTCCTTCAGATGAAGTTGGTGCTGGTGTTTGAGTTATCTCTTCTGACATAGAATAAAAATTAGAATATGAGACCTGATTCGCGAGCCGCATCAGCAAGTGCTGAGATACGTCCAGTATAGAGGAAACCTCCTCGATCAAACACGCATTTTGTAATACCTGCTGATTGTGCTTTTTTTGCTATTTCTGATCCGACAGTCTTCGCTCGCTCGATTTTAGTACCTTTTTTCACTTCAGAATCATGTGATGAAGCTATAGTAGCATTTGCATCATCATTGATGAGTTGAGCATAGATAAATCGATTTGATCGATAGACTGAGAGACGTGGGCACTCAGCAGTACCATGTATACGAGCTCGTATACGCTTGTGTCTGACAGTTCGTTTTTGTTGAGAAGTGAGAGTCATAAAAATAGTTATTATTTAGCACCTGTTTTACCAGCTTTTCGACGGACGTATTCGTCGACGTATCTGATTCCTTTTCCTTTGTATGGTTCTGGGGTTTTGACTGCGCGGATTTTACCAGCGACTTCGCCAACTCTCTGAGCATCGACACCGCTGACGATGAGAATACTTGGATTCTGTGCGTCTTGTACAACGGTTACATCATCTGGGATGACCATAGGAACTTTATGAGAGAATCCTACAGCGAGAGTGATTTTTTTACCAGCGACTTCGACACGGTAACCAACTCATTGGATTTCGAGAGATTTTTGGAATCCTACTGATACTCCTTTGACTTTGCTCTGGATGAGAGCCCAAGACAATCCCCATTGAGCGAATTGTTTCCCCTCCGTAACAGTACTGTTGAGAGTGATAACATTTCCTTCAATTTTAGCTTCGACTGAAGCTGGGAGCGTATAGTCGAGTTTTCCTTTCGCTCCTTGCAACAAGAGAGTAGAACCGTTGAGGGTTGCTGTAACTCCAGCTGGGAGAGTAAATGGTTTTTTTGCGAGACGTGACATAAACAAATAATTAATAAACTTCACCGATAATTTCTCCACCAACATTGAGTGCGCGAGCTTCGTATCCTGTGATGACACCCTTCGGTGTTGAGAGGATATAAATACCGACACCGTTGCGAGATTTTTTGATAGTTGAAGAAGCAACATACACACGATGACCAGGAGTACTGATACGTCGGAATGTAGGGAGTTTTCTATTTTTAGAATTATCGAGAGTGATCACGATAGTTTTCTTTACATCACCTTCTGTTTTATAGTCGATGATATATTTATTCTTCTTAAAAATATGAAGAATACGCTCCTTGAGAGTAGAGTGCGGAACTACGAGAGTACCGTGTCCGACAACAATAGCGTTGCGGAGAGAAACAAAAAGATCTGAGAGAGAATCTGTAGTCATAGAAGAAGTTAATTACCAGCTAGATTTACGAACACCGAGTATCTCGCCTTTGTTGATACGTTCACGGAGCTCAATACGAGAGAGTCCGAATCGACCAATAACAGCACGACGACGGCCAGTAACTATACACTGAGAGTAGATACGGGTAGAAAAAGTTACCTTTTGCCCGTTTGCTCTCTGGCGTGCAGCACGGAGTTGTCTGCGAGAACATTTTGCGATGAGTGCTTTGCGAGTCATAGAATATTATTTATGAAATGGGAAACCTATATTTTGGAGGAGGAGCAATGAATCCTCTGGAGAAGTCGTACGAGTCACAACAGTGATTTGAATACCATGTGTTTTGACGATATCATCTTGTACGATTTCTGGGAAGAGTGTTTGTTCTTTGAGTCCGAGGTTGAAGTTACCATCTTTGTCGACACTCTTTGGTTTGAGACCTTGGAAGTCACGAACACGTGGGAGAACGACGTTGATAAATTTCTCAAGGAAATCATACATACGTTTTCCACGGAGAGTCACCGTGAGACCTACTGGTTGTCCTTCTCGGAGTTTGAAATTCGAGATAGAATTACGTGATCGAGAGAGTACTGGCTTCTGACCAGTGATGAGCGTGAGATGTTTCTCGAAGAGAGAATAATCTTTTTGCCCACCAGTGACGAGAGATCCGATACCCATATTCACGACAACCTTCTCGATACGAGGGAGGGCCATGACGTTCTTCTTGAGCTCTTTTTTGAGGAGAGGAAGAACAGTAGATGTATAGTGTTTGTGAAGTGACATAGAGTGAGAGATTAATCTATAGCTTTATTAGATTTTTTAGAAATACGAACTGTTTTCGCGCCTTGTTCGATGCGTACTCGTGTTGGCTTTTTTGTCTGAGGACAGATGAGCATAACATTTGATACGTGAATAGGTTTTTCGAATTGAACTTTTTGACCTGGAGTATTACCCTGCTTCTTGATATGTTTCGTGACGATATTGACACCTTCGACGATAACTTTCTGTTCTTTTGGGAACGCTTTGAGAACTTTTGCCTCAACTGGTGTACGCTTTTCAGCGCCATCTTTATTTGTCTCAACGCGGAAACGGTTTTTCCCGGCGATGATTCGTACGATGTCTCAAGTGTGGATTTTCATAGTGATAGGTATTAATTTCAATTAGATTACTTCAGGAGCTTTACTGATAATAGCTTTAAATCTCTTGTCAGCTCGGAGCTCTCGGAAAACAGGTCCGAAGACACGAGTTCCAACTGGTTGCCCTTTGTCATCTACGATAACACAAGCATTATCATCTGATCGAACTGTTGAGCCATCTGCTCGCTTCACTGGACGAGTTGTGCGGATAACTACTGCACGTACGACAGCATGATTTTTGACTTGACCATCTGGAGCTGCGTCTTTCACTGAGCAGACGATGATATCGCCTACACGTGCATATCGATGTCGAGTTCCTTTTGGGATATTGAAACACAGCACGAGTTTAGCACCGGTGTTATCTGCGACGACGAGTCTTGTTTCTTTTTGTATCATAGTAGTAAGAGAAGAGTGGTATTTATTATGCGATTACTTTCCAACAAACAGTTTTTGAACGTGGTTTGGTTTCTTCGATAGTGACAGTGATTCCTTCTTCGAGAGGTACATCAGTGTGAGCGTGAAATTTCTTTGAAACAGGAGTTTCTTTGTTGTATTTTGAGTGCTTGAGGTACTCTGTTACTTTGACAGTGACAGTGCCTTGCATCTTGTTTGAGGTAATGATACCAGTTTTAGTTCGCATAAAAATTAGACGTTAAGATTAGTCAAGAAACGAGCGACAGCTTTTCTTGCTGCTTTGAGCTTGTGTGTTTCTTTGAGTTCGTGCATAGCATGCTTCATATTGAGAACATAGAGTTCAGCACGGAGATCAGAGAGTTTTCCTTCTTTTTTAACAGGAGCAGCTTTTTTAGCAACAGTTTTTTTGACTGGAGCGACTTTGGCTGTCTTGGTCGTAGATGTAGTTGTTTTTTTAGGCATAGTCTAGAGGGAATTAAGCAGCGAGTGCGAGAAGAGAAGTACTATCAACGATAGAGGTTCGTACAGAGAGTTTCGCACCAGCGAGAGTAAATGCTTCACGAGCGAGTGCATCAGTGACACCCTCGATTTCGAAGAGCATAGTTCCAGCTGGGATTGGAGCGTGGTAGTATTCTACGCCTCCTTTTCCACCTCCCATTGGTACTTCAAGTGGTTTCTTTGTAAATGGTTTGTGTGGGAAAACACGGCACCATACTTTTCCACCTCTCTGAAGTGTATGAGCGATAGTCTTTCGCGCAGCTTCGAGTTCACGAGCTGTGAGAAATCCAGATGTCATCGCCTTGAGACCGAATGATCCATGAGCGAGCATAAAGCCAACAGTAGCATTTCCCTTTTGGGTGCCACGCATTGCTTTTCGATATTTTGTTCGTGCTGGTTGTTGCATATTAATTGTTAGTTACATCACCTTTATAAATCCACACTTTGAAACCGATGATTCCGTATTGTGTGAGTGCGTGCTCTACAGCGTAATCAATAGTAGCCTTGATGCTCTGAGTTGGGATGTTACCATCCTTGTAAACCTCATGACGAGCGATTTCAGCACCACCGATACGACCAGAGACTCGAATCTTGATTCCTTTTGCACCTTTTTCCATTGCTTTTGCGATTGCTTGTTTGATAACACGACGATATGGGAGACGACGTTCAACCTGACGACCGATACTATCACCGACGAGAGTCGCGTGAATATCTGGATTTTTGATTTCTTTGACGTCTACTTGAGTCTTTGCGCCATAGAGAGCGAAAAGTTTCTTTTGAAGTTTTGTGAGATTCTCACCATTTTTACCGAGGAGAAGAGCTGTACGAGAAGTATAAATGATAACTCTCATGCCTGTATCACTATGAGTGATATTGACGTGTCCTACTGGGAGACCTTTGAAAAATTTGCGGATCAAATCACGGATGATGACATCCTGTTGAATAGCAGCTGTGTATTCTTTTTTATCGTAGTATCCAGTCGATGCCCAAGAACGGGTGACTCCTATACGCCATGAGATGGGACTAACTTTGTGTCACATAAGAAAAGGTTTTAGATATTATTTATGAGAAAGTTCGAGAAATACATGACTCGTTCGTTTCAAGATACGGTGACTGCGACCTCGACTCACTGGACGAGCGCGCTGAGAGACTGGACCTTGAGCGATTGAGAGTGCGTGGATAACGAGATCATCTTTGTTTGCTCCGTCATTGTGGATAGCATTTGATGCAGCACTGAAGAGAACCTTGTAGAGGATATCACCACCTTTCTTAGAAAAGAGTCGGAGCATCGCGAGTCCATCATTGACAGACTTACCTCGTACGAGATTAGCGATAACTCGGAGTTTTTTCGGAGAGATGCGGGCATTCATGAGAGTAGCTTTCATAGTGGAGGGAATTATTTAGCAGAAGGGGCAGCAATTGCTTTACCAGCATGCTTGCGAAATACACGAGTTGGAGAAAATTCACCGAGTCTGTGACCGACCATATCTTCTGTAACGAAAACTGGAACGTGATCTTTACCATTGTGAACTCCGAATGTGTGACCGACGAAGTCGGGGTGGATAACAGAAGCTCGTGCCCAAGTTTTGATAACACTTTTTTTACCAGTTGTATTCAAAGTCGTTACCTTCTTCATGAGAAAGTCAGGTACGAAAAGTCATTTTTTTAAGCTGCGTGACATAAGATAAAATATTATTTAACGATAGAACCACGTTTGTTGGTAGCAATCCAACGATTTGTACGTTTGTTTTTGCGAGTTCTCACACCGAGAGCTGGTTTACCCCATGGAGTAGTAGGCTGACGACCGATAGACGTATGACCTTCTCATCCTCCGTGTGGATGATCTACTGGATTCATCGATGTACCGAGGTTATGAGGACGACGGCCCATCCAACGACTACGACCAGCCTTACCGATAACGATTTGGTTGTGATCGACATTGCTGACGATACCGACTGTTCCATAACATTTCTTGTGTACGAGACGTACTTCTCCTGAGTTGAGCTTGATTTGAGTGTATTCACCTTCTTGTGATACGACGAGTGCAGATGCACCAGCTGATCGTACTGCCTGAGCACCTTTACCGATGATGAGTTCGACATTGTGGACGAAAAGACCAGTTGGGATGTTGCTGAGGAGGAGACGATTACCAGCGATTGGTTTTGCATTGTCTGATGTGATGATAGTATCACCTACTTTCATCGTCGTATGAGCGAGGACGTAGCGGTGCTCTCCATCTTGATCGAGGACGAGTGCGATAAACGCAGAACGATTTGGATCGTATTCAATAGTCTGAACAACTGAAGGGATGTCTTTTTTAGCGAACATGAAATCTACCATACGGAGACGACGTTTGTGTCCACCTCCACGAAATCGTGATGTTGTACGACCAGCGTGGTTACGACCACCAGAACTCTTACGATTTGTCGTGAGTTTTTTGAATGGTTTGTCTGTTGTAAGTTCTTCAAATGTATTACCAGACATTCCGCGTCGGCCATTTGTAGTAGGTTTGTAGAGTTTGATTGGCATAGTTTAATCTTTTGAGAGATGAAGTTTAGCAAGTTGAGTAACAGGCTTATCGAGCGTTACGTATGCTTTTTTGAAAGCAGCACGACGTCGGATAGCACCTTTTCTGCCATTTTTAGTTTTTGAGTAATTCTTCGCGATTTGGATAGATCCAACTGTTCTGTCGTAGAGTGTGTGAAATGCATTTTTGACGTCAGTCTTTGTCGCATCATTGGCGATACGGAAAGTGTAAACACCAGTCAACTCGAGTTCACGAGCTTTCTGTGATTCAACAGGTCAGAGTATGATATGATAGATATTCATAAATATTAGCTTGAGAAATGAGAAGAAAGTGTCTCGAGCGCGTCTTTTGTGAAGACACAGAAATCGTATTTGAGGATTTCTGCTGGGCTCAAGTGAGTAACAACATCAGTGTGTGTATGTGCGATATTTTGGATTCCTTTGTTCTTGAGTTTCTCAGCAGTAGTTGTAACGAAAAGTACTGAACCTTCTGCGATGAGAGGTGCTACGACTTTCATCATTGCTGATGTTTTTGGACTGAGAGATTCGAGAACACGGATTTTATTGTCTTGTGCTTTGAGTGAGAGAGCAGATGCGAGTCCGAGACGACGTTCACCAGCATTCATCGTGAGATGAAAATTGGCATTGCTACGAGGACCAAACGCAACTCATCCACCACGACGTGTAGGAGAACGAGATGAACCAGCACGAGCATTACCAGTTCCTTTTTGTTTGTAGAGTTTACGAGTCGAACCAGAGCGGTGAGCTCGGCTCTTCGTGTGAGCTATAGGGAAACGACCATTACACCCCTGGAGGAGTAAGAGTCGAGAGAGTACATCGAGATGTGGGATAACGCCAAATAAAGATTGGTCGAGTGTATCAGATGTTGGTATAGAAAGAGCAGTCATACTAGAAAACAAGATAAACAAATGTATTGAAAGCACCTGGTACTGGACCACGTACTGCTATGATATTGTGTTCGCGATCGATGAGTTCGACTGGGACAGATGCGAGTGTTGTTGTTTTGAAACCGTGACGACCGTGCATTTTTTTACCTGGCTTTGTACGACGAGGCTTGCGGCATCCGATAGAACCGAGTGCTCGGTGAAATTTCGAACCATGACCTCCAGGACCTCCTTTGAAGTTCCATCGTTTCATAGCACCTGTGAAACCTTTACCTTTTGAGATTGATGTGAGTTTGACTGTAGCGACTCCTTCGAGTGAGCCTGCATCGAGAGCATCACCGACGTTCATAGCAACAGTTGTATCATAAGGAACTTCCTTACGTTTTACTGTTTTGCCTTTTGCATTTTTTGCATCGAGAACGAGTGCAGAGTAGCCATCCTTGTCAGCTGTTTTGATCTGAGCGACAGAGAGTTGAGGGACACGGAGAAGCGTCACAGCGACGAGAGCGTCACCGCGAGCGATTTGTGTCATTGATATTTTTTGAGCAACGAGTCCAGACATATAAAAGAAAGATGAGGCTCTTACGGACATCTCGAGAGATGAAGTATAAGGGCCAAACTAGGAAATGATTCACTCCTGGTTACAAGAGGAAAACGTCGGAAGTATAAAAAGAAGGGCACGATTGTCAAAAGATTTTTTTATGTTTTGTAGAGACTACAGAAATGTCCTCCGAGAGACTACAAAAATGGTTTCAAAATATGATACACTTGAACCGAGCACGAAGCCATCAGATTGTAGATTTTTGGATGAGTTTCTGACCACTTTACCCCTAATTCTGAACACTTTACCCCTAATTTAAATGGGTAAATATACTGTAAATAGCGTGATTTGAGATATCATGCTAAGAGTTTGCGTGATGTGTTTTTGAATCATGTTTGAGTCAAAATTGTTATCAACTCTGAGGGCTTTATCTTGCTAAAATACATTGAGATCAACAAAAAATTTATCACTTGCAATACAGCCACTCCTCAAATTTCTCCTGCGTTTTGAGCTATGCTGTTATCGTGAACAATATCGTATCCCACTGCTGGAATCAATAATAAAAAATTAATTGTTTCAGCTGTTAGTCAAATAATGACACCACTATGATTTCTGATGAACCTCCCGTTGTTTCCTTGCTCATGAAATTGGTAGAGTGATTCCAATTCAGCACCGAGGGCATCTTGAAAATTGAGAGATGGTTCTGAAGTAGACATAATTAAGATATGATTATCAAAAACAGAATAAGTCAAACCAATCGAAACTCCTTAAAAATCCCTAGTAACGAAGCTCTTGACATAAAAAAAATATCGATATCTTCTGCGCGCTTTATTTTTTAACCCATTTTACTATGGTTACATTATCACCAGGTGATCTTCGGAGTGATGTTCTACCCCATGATGCTCGTGGAGAAGATTTGAGTGCAGCAATGGACACATTTTACCTTACTGGTAGAGTCACAAAAGATGTGGGGATCTCTCTGAGAGAATCAGAGGCTGCAGATCCTGACGTAAGACTTCGTGCATGGCATGAGGCGGCAAGAAGGAGATAGAAAACATACGTTTTCTCAGATTAGACGATGATAAGCAACTTTTTACTGCTTATCTTTTTTTTCGCAAAAATTGGCTATAATAATTCTAAATATCTAATTATTACCTATGCCCGAAGCTCCTAGCTCTGCGCCTGAAGAAAAACCAGAACTCATGACTGCTCAAGAAACAGCAGAGTATCTACAAGTACCCCTCCCTACAATTTATTATCTGGCACAGAGGGGACAATTACCTGCAGTCCAAATTGGTGGACGATGGCGCCTAAAAAGGTCTCTGATTGATAAACAATTAGACGTTGTAACCATTACAACAGACTCGTGAGCTGATAAAATAATTGGCACTGATACAATAAATAAGCATGGTGGTCTTTTTATTCGACCATGAAAAGAACGAGACGAAAAAACTGACATCTTTGTTACCACTTCATGAGAGACAGATTTAAATACTCTTGGATTACAGCACAACTTTAGTGGTAGCATTGTGCATATACTTGCCAATCCGAATGTATGAATGCCTCCGTGACATTTTCCTACAACAGCTAAAGGGCTAGAAAAAACCCTCAAAGATATTTCGGAGGCGATAAGAGGTGCTAGGAAAGGATAGTTTTTGACAATATCACCAACTCCCCTACAATACCCCTACCTTATCAAGAGCAGGCGAGAGACGAAACTCTACGACCCTGCAGCAAGTTCACACGTTTGTGTGATAGTGCTCCACTTTCGATAGATAATTGGTTCATCTATAATACTTGGTAAGATAAGAACTTTTTCTTATCTTTTTTTATGTTCAAAACCGCTGAATCCGTGTCTCCAGGACACCCAGACAAAATGTGTGATCAGATCTCTGACGCCATCCTCGATGCTTGTCTCGAACAAGACCCTACTGCCCGTGCCGCTATCGAAGTGATGGGCGGACATGGCTCTGTCGTCGTCATCGGCGAGCTCACCACGACTGCCTTTGTCGAAATACAGCCTATCGTGAAGCGTATCTGTGGTGACGATATCGGTGTCCTCACCAATATCGTGAAACAATCTCCAGAAATCGCACAAGGTGTCGATACTGGTGGTGCAGGGGACCAAGGTATTATGGTCGGTTACGCTACTCGCGAAACTCCGAACTACATGCCTCTTGAATACGAACTCGCACGTCGACTCAATGAATACCTCTGGAAACTCCATCCAAATGATGGTAAAACACAAATCACGCTCGACGGTAATCAACTCGTCGCAGTCGTCGCTTCTTGGTGTGGAACTCCGCACGATATCCTCCGAGCGGAAGTCACAGAATTTCTCAAAAAAGAAGAACTCTTGAAAGGACACGACATCGCTGCTGCGAAACTCCATCTCAATCCCGCTGGTGACTGGAATATCGGTGGATTCACTGCCGACACAGGTCTTACAGGACGCAAGCTCGCTGTCGATAACTACGGACCTCGTGTGCCTATCGGTGGTGGTGCATTCTCAGGAAAAGATCCAACGAAAGTCGACCGTTCTGCTGCCTACAAAGCTCGCCAAATGGCAGTCAAACTCCTCGAAGAAAAAGGAGCAAACGAAGTCATGGTACAAATCGCCTACGCTATAGGATACCGCCACCCCGTCTCATGCGTCGCATGGATAGACGGTGTCGCAGAAAACCAAGACATCCTCCGTGATGACCTCACTCCACAAGGCATCATCACCTCTCTCGATCTCTGCCGTCCTATCTACGAACAAACCGCTCGTTATGGGCATTTTGGACGGGGCTATATGTGGGGGTAAAAAATGAAAATATGATTACTACAAATGTTATATATAGGGTTTTTCATCTTCATTATGCAGGTAATTATGGAACATGCTTTGCAATAGATTTGTCTGAAAAACAATATTTGGTTACCGCTAAGCATTTGATAGAAGGTTTTTTAGATGGGGAGAATATAGACCTTTGGCATGACTGAAGGTGGGTATCATTACCTGCAAAATTGGTTGGGCATCATGCTAATGTTGATGTATCAGTAATTAGTATAGGTCAAATTTTATCTACCTTCGAACTGCAACCAACATCAGCATGACTGACATATTGACAGGAGGTATTTTTCCTAGGTTTCCCTTATGGCCTCAAAGATGACACAAACAGTAATATGAATAGGAATTTCCCTTTACCATTTGTAAAAAAAGCACTTTTGTCCGCAATGGCAAATGGATATTATTATCTTGATGGGCATAACAATCCTGGTTTTTCAGGATGACCAATGGTATTCAAGGTAAGTTCTTCTAATGACTTTAAAGTTGCAGGAATAGTGTCGGCATACAGAACTGAAGAGAAACCTATTTATGATAAATGAGTACCGACTGAATCTTATTTTAAAGATAATACATGATTAATTTTGGTATATGATATAAAAAATGCACTCGAGTTAATAAATGCTAATCCAGTATGATTTCCCTTGAATAAATAATCTATGCCCGAAATCCTCGACATCATAAACATGGATGACCAAGTAATTGGTCAGGCGACGCGAGAAGAAATCTACGAAAAAAAACTCATGTTTCGAGTGGCACATGTCATGGTCAGAAATTCAAAGTGAGATTTTCTCTTTCAGAGACGCGCGGCTCATATTTCTTCTCCTCTCCACTGGACAGCATCAGCCTGAGGTCATGTACACCGAGGTGAGACATATGAAGAAGCTGCTATTCGTGAACTCGCAGAAGAGGTGTGAATCAGAGTGAGTGAAGTGCGCGCAATTTGAAAATTTTTCCATGACGGCAATGGTCTGCCAAAGTTTATATATCTCTTTGAAGCCACATCTGACGACACGCCTGTCTTTGATCCTACAGAAGTCGATAGTGTGCAATTTTTCACTCCAGAAGAAGCTCACGAACATGTAATGCATGGAGAAAAAATACACCTAGAATTGAAATTTCTATGGGGAAAAGTCTATAGCCTCTAGTTTCACTTATTTTATTCAAACGACACGCACAAACTCATTGCAAGTGAAGAAGAAAAGAAGATAATCTAGGTCATGAAAAAAACTTTCACAATACTACTCGTTTTACTCGTGCTCGCTTGAGCATGATTTGTATATATTTCAACGAGAAAAATAGATACACCTACCGTGCAAAATGTAGTTCCTCCTGAGAAAGTTTCTTATGAATTGATTGATGAAAAAAACATATTTATCACCGGGGAAAATAAGAAAATACATCTGAATGACGGTTATACAAAAAGCATACATGATTGAAAAGAATACATACTCTTCGGGCCTATGAGTTCTCTGAATTTCGGACCACTTGATACACAGGAAATCGAACCGTATCATATCTATCAGTTAGAACTTACAGACCTCGAGACAGCAAAAGAAGTTATGGATTCATTGAGCTATAATCCGACAGCTTTAACAGAAAAAATAAATAATTTCACAGTAGTAAAATGGATAGAGTGATGAATGTGTGAAGCGAGGATCCTAGAACTTATTGGTGTGAAAACGAACATACGATTTACATCAGACGGATGCCAAACAGACGAAGCAGTAGATTTCGCATATTTCACGAAAATTATAGAAAGTATCAAAGAATAAACTATGAAAATCCTGACTCAAATATTGCGAATATTACTCATTTTTGTGGATAGTATTTGGCTCTTTGTTGTGGCGCGTTTTATGTTCGTTATGAGGTGGGATGTCACGTCTCGGATATTTGAAGACTGGATATCTTTTCAGGTTATTGCTCCTCAGTATCTCGAGTTACTCATGCTCGTACTCTCCCTCACGATACTCACGTTCTACTTCCGTCACAGTAAATATCCGATACGCACAAGTATTATACTAAACGTGGTGGCATGTATAGCGGCATTCTTTGTTGGAATGCATATGTAGTTAGTTCGCTTGAATTTCGCCAGAAGTAATCGCTACTTCCTCTGAAATAATTTTTGCTTCTGCAGAAATGAGTCATTTGAATAAGAGCTCTTGCTTGCACGCTTCATATTCTGCGATGAGTTCATCCACTTCCATTGCTTCGAGCGTTTCGAGAGCTGTCTCTTGTGCTACGATATTGGCAGCGATAGACTCGATTTCAGTTTCACTTGTCGTATCTTTTTGCGCTTCGAGTTTGAGGAGTTCTGCTTTGATAGCAGCTATCTGATTTATGTTTTCTTGCTGATCAAAAGCCGCCTGATGATAGACTTCAGCTTTTTCTCGGATATACGCTGGGTTACAAGTATCCGTATTGAGAGCGCTCGATTTGAGGCTAGACATGGTGAGACGTCCAGTAGCTATGAAAGCACCAACTGTGAGAATCACAATGACTCATATAGCAAGAAGCATTTTTTTCATAACGTATATTTTAGTTCTCTGACGTATATTTTATATTCCTGCAATATTGACATACATGTATATACATTTACTATACGAAAAACTTTAATTTTATTTCTACGGTTGTTGAACAAATTGGCTTTTATTGATATGTCCGACAATGAACTTCCTGATCTATTTTCTTGGTGAGCTGCAAGACCGGCTGTAGAAACAATAACTAGTGTGCCCCATATCCCTCCTGCAGCAACAGCAGTACCCGTTCTTCGAGACGTCACAGCTACTGAAACGGCTGAGATTTTGGTGACTCAACCGAGTCTTTCAGCTCCCCAAACAACTCCAACAGAAACCCCACTGACAGGATGAGAAGATTGAGTGAGTCAATATCTCGATGACCTCTCGAATCAGTATTGAATTGATGGAGACATAGCCAATGTTGATAAAATCGCGGCGATAGAAATATACAGGGAATATATCATGATTGCTGGGATAAAAATAAAGAGAGAAAATGAAAAGATGAATGATGCGACAAGGAAAAATGCATGGGCACGATACAATACAGCTGTTTTTTGATTCGCATCTGCGAGTAATTATTTCTGGGATAATCTCCCAACAGAAGAAGAATGGACCAAAATTATAAATGCACTTCCAGGAAATAACGATGCAGAAAAACGAAAGCACGCAGAACAGATTTTAGGGATTATTTATACCGATATTGAACACACCGCAAATGAACCTCTCGAAGCATATTTCTGGATTCAATCATATTCACAGCCCCAAAGTACTAGCAAAGCACGAAAAAAGATCGGACGCAGAGCCATAATCAGTAAGGCTCCTCACAGCAATTTTCTCAGCTTCAAAAATTCTGGCGATATCCACAGTGTTTTTCATAGTGTGCGATTAATTATTCGTTAGTGTGTTATTTGACATTTATTATATTTACGTATTTTTATATAAAATAATTTTATGACTAAAAGAACAGATTGAGCCGATGGGGAGTTGGATTTATTTGCACCAACAACAGTAACTCCAGGAGATGCTTCATTTAGCCATGTGGGGCAACTCGCGGACACTGTTGCAACAAATACAACGAGTATGATGGATTCATCAGTAACTCCTCTCAAAAAATTAGCCTGAAGAAGCAACAATGGTGTATCATATTTAGATTTATTGAGAAGGTACAGTTCCCAATTAGGCACTCCAGGTGGACAAATCCTAGTGGACAAAATAGACGCCATAACAATCTATGAAGACAGTACAACGATAGGAGTTGTGGATATACCCAAGAAAAATACCGGTCTTGGCACAAGAGAACAAATGGAAAAATATTCTCAGGATATCCCCACTCTAGAAGAATGGGAGGCTCTCATCGGTGCTATACCTCCATCTTGAAACTATCAATGTGCTCTGCAAACTGTTGCTCGTATAGATATAGGAGCAGGTAGAATGTATTGGGCTCTCGATAAAGACCTATATGGAAAAAATGCACCTGGTATAGTAGCTATCAAGATAGGATTATTAGATGGTCGTATTACGAAAGATGACCGTCCTTCTATAACAGCATATGCTCGACGTATACGACGACTCTCCGATTCAGAAATTGCATCACGCCATACAGTATGAGCAGATGATCCTTCTGTAGATTATTTAGTAAAAATGGAGAGATTTTACGCAGTTGGGAGTACTTCAGCAGATGTTATTGAGTTTGCAAAAGTCAAAAGAATAACTGTTACCCCAGAAATAATTACTCTGTGAAATATTAAACTACGAAGAAAGAAAATTGGGATACTTAATCGTGCCGATGCAGAAGAGCATATTGCTCAAACTCCAACAATTGCACAATGGGAAAATATATTCCAAGCCATGCCGGGAGGTTCAGAGTGGCCAAAAGCCATGAAGGTTCTCCTCGATATAGATCTCGATAAGAATTTATGGGAACATGATACACATGGACGAGGAGGTATGGTGAGTGTAGAAAAGGCCAATACGGCAACTAGAGCAATAACACGTGATCACGCCGCACCTGGTATAGCATCATTGTTTGTCATTGTACCTTAAGAGGATTCACTTGCCCAATAAAAAATCTCGATAAAATAGCCCAATAACCAACTACTCTTATGTGACGCTGACCAGTCATGGCCAACAAAAAGGCCGCAAGTGCTCTCCAAAAA
>DALYDS010000007.1:0-21373 GCA_031973055.1 bacterium
TGCCTTGCGGCGACGGCTTCTAAGGCCGTTGTGTCTGCCATTTCACCACCTGGGCAAATTACAATGGAGTTAACAAGCTTCTGAAGCCGTTGTGTCTGCCATCCTGCCTGCCGGCAGGCAGGTTCACCACCTGCGTATGCTGAGAGTATAACTATTTCGTAGCTTTCTCAATCTTTTTTGAGAAGAGTGCAAGAGTCGCAAATACATGAATGACGAGGAATGCAATGAAACACAGAAGTGGGATAGTAATTATGCCCATATAGTCTACATGGAGGGCTGAGCAAGGATTCGCAGCCGTACAGCCAAAGGGATTCTCGATAACAGTACGTCCGACGATACCTGGCTTTTGGAGGATATAATGAAATGCTTCGAGCGCCATACCTGGGATAGTAATCGCATAGATATAGGCAAGGATTGGACGACTCTTCGTATAGAGTGCTATGAGAGAGAGTGGGATAATCGGGAACATCATGATACGAGCCCACCAACAGAGCTGACATGGGAAAAGTGCATCTTCAGGGTTAAACCAAGTACCGGTCGTATACTCATACACTGGATCTCCGAAGTTCGAATAATAGAGCGGTGAGCAGAGTGCCATAATAGCTTGAAGAAAAATACTCGCGATAATCCAATCTCGACCGTGCTTAAATGCCTGCCAGAGAGAAAAAAACTGAAATGCAGCATACTCTACTAACAGTGCACCTATAACGATATTTTCATCAATTCAGAGAGAATACGAGACAGCAACGATAGAGAAAAACACAACAGCAAACAGTCACCAAAAGAGAAATATTTTCTTCATAAAATGTGGATTATATAAGCCATACTAAGAAAAAACCTATGGCTTGCAAATAAGCACCTTTGACAGCTATATAAATAACTTTTTGAATAACTTGACATATTTAATTTAATATATTATTGTAATATTGTTTTATTTTTAAACATTGAGTAATATGCACGACCATTCCCATATGCACCACGAACGAGCTCCTCTCCATTCAGGGAATCCTGGTATAAAGAGTCGAGTAAAAAAATTTATTCATAGAACTACATTAGCAGCAGCATCTCTCCTTCCTCTGGCTTCATGTACAACTCCTCTTCAGCAGTATCATGCACCTACTGCGCATCGTGCTATAGGCATGTCTCCCGTGACACTTTCTTTTGCCATTAATCAAGCAAAAAACCCTCAGATGATAATCGAAGCACTGGTAAATTATGCGAGTTATTGCTCAATTCCTCTTGGTCCGCAGTGGCTCAATTATGCACGCTACCAACTCGCTCTGGCTCGTGCACGTGGTGGGAGTTTAACTCCTCAACAAATGAAACTCTTGGGTGAATGGCTTTATTCGCAAGAAAAGGGAGTTCTTCCTCCTATCGATAGTACTTTATCAAATGATGGTACAGCTCAAGTCGATGCTCCGACTGATGAAGAATCATTCCCAGCCTAGTAATCTAGCTACCAAATATCTAAAAAACCCGTTCTTGAAAGAACGGGTTTTTTAATTTTCTCATATATTTGATTATTTTATATATATGGTGTAAAATATATATGTAACTATTTTTATGGTTCTGCTCCAAGACATTTCTCCTTCACAAGAAAGACAGAATTTCCGCATACCAGAGGCTATGCGCCATGTTACTGAATTTGAAAAGAAGAGAGTCCTTGGTACATTATCAGATGGACAAGCAGAAAATAAACTCCATCCAACTCTCGAAGAGAGACTCAAGAATCGTCTCCCTCATGCTATTGCTACTCAAAACATAGATATCAATCATATTCGACCAGGTGAATCATTCGGTGTTCGTATGGGCGAATCACTCTTGTGTACTTTTCAGATGGATAGAGCAGAAAATTCTCCTGTTGATGATCGGTGGATTGAGACTCTAAGAAATAAGAACAAAATTGATGATTCGAGTTATTTCGTCGATTTATCTCAGCCAGATACTCTACTCAGTACAAAACATCACTGGAATGATACGCACGATGTACAAACCTGTGTATTTTTCTCTCTCAATAGTATCATCGATACAACAAAAATAGGTAAGCAAGGGAGTAAAGCCATTATCAATAAACTCAAACGGGTAGTGCACGGAACTTTGCTCACTGCACTCATGACACAATGCAGCCCAGATACAGGCTGATCATATAATGACTCCGACTGAGCAGAGCGTGCCTATGGCATTGCTCCAACCGAACGAGTCTATACAGTACACCGCGGAGATACTCTCATGAATATAGCAGAACGATTTTGAGTATCAATCAGTGATATCAAGGCTCGCAATGGAATTATAGATGACACTATATTTGCTGATAGTGATATTGTCATACCAGCTTCACAAGAATTGTATGTTTCAGAAGTTCCACGTGTTACAGAACGGGAAGTATCTCCTCGCAATGATTTGTGAGGAATTTTTGCAAAAAATATGCCAGCAGAAATGGTAACAAATATGCTCGGGTATGTCCTCAGAAATCCGAATGACCAATGATCAACGGAACCATTTCATGCTGGGGACAGTGAGACACTCCGAGCTATTGGTAAAAATATGGGTGTGATACCGATGGCAGAAGAGGCAATGTCGATAGATTATCGAGGGCAATCAACCGATATTACCCATGCCCTTCTCGTGAGTCTCCAGAGTTATCTCGGAGATTCGGGTATCAAACTCCCCATTTATTGGGAAAAATCAATCGGAAAAACAAAAAACATTACCACTACTTATTTATCTCTTAAAGGGAAAAAGAAGCTCCCGCAAGGTATCAGTGTATATCAATGATGGAAACAGAATATCAGTCCAGAAAAACTCCGATACATCCTCGATAGTAAGCCAGAAAATATCTATGTATTTACCTTTTTAAAAGGAAAACAAGAGCATAGTTGTCTCGTTTTCCGAACTGATGCAGGGTACCAGGTTTTTGACCCTTCGTATGGAGCAAAAGAATGTATCTATGAATTCGACGCGTATATAGATTTTCATAACGAACAAAAATCCTACCTCAAAACCACCATCGGACTACAAACAAAATGGATACAAGGAAATAATATACCAACAGAGGAAGGCTACACTCTTCCAGAAGATCAAACAATAGCGAGCACAGTTTCTCGTACTAACAATCGAGTCAGCTGAATACTCGAACAAGCTATAAAAAAACCCACCGGTAGACTGCGTGGAAAACAATATGGTAATATAGCTGCTGATGAAGATAGACTCGCTCTCATAGCGAGTAAAATGGGCATTGAGGACGGAGATGTAGAAAATGTACGCTATGCAAATCTCTGTGGTGCGAACACGCGTGCAATATATGCCAGTACAGTGGAACATCTCGCACAATCATGAAGAAACCTCCCCTATATATGGGACGACCATATAGGGAGTGGCGCTCAGGCTGGTGCATTTTTCAGAGCTCAAAAAGCACACGGAAAGCTCCCATCAAATGCGAGAGTCATAGATGGTATCAAATCAAACCCTGATCCAGCAAAACTCGAGAAAATGCTCCTCGCCACTGGGCATGAATTTTTCATTATGAGCTATACTCATGGGGATAATGGACATGTGCATATGGCCCAGAGAGTCACTATCAATGGTGTAAAAAAATTATTATTCTCGATCCATCATGGACTGGAGCCACTCTCACCGATGAAATGGGTACACAGAGCTGATACCACGATTTCCATGATTACATAAACTCTTTTGTGAATGGTAAAAAAATCCGAGAAGATGGAAAACTCGTCCACGGTAAGGCTCCCAACAGATATAATATGTCATCTATACTCTGCCTCTCTTGTTCTGGAGAAAATATAGAACCTCTAGAAGCAACTGTAGACGAACCGAAACAAGAAGTCTCATCTGAAAGTAAATCCGTCACGTACTCGGTGGATATTTTTGATGAAGCTTTAGAAGGAAAAATAGATAAACTCATTCTCAAAAGAGCCTCAAAATCACCTATTACATGAGCAATGGTTATCAATGCTGCCCAGGAGCATCATGTACCGCCAGAATACCTCCTCGCAATGATGATCAATGATAGTAGTCTTGGTACAGCAGGAAAAGGTGTAAGAACCAAGAACCCTGGGAATGTCGGTAATGATGATGAATGAAATGAAGTAACCTACGATACGTGGGACGAATGAGTCAGTGCTGTCGGGAAAAATCTCGCTATGCGCATAAGAGCATTTCATGTATGCTATCCTGATACATTACCGCTCTTGAGCTATCTCGTCACCAATACATGACCAGATGGTAAATGATTCATGAAAAGCCAAGATAATTACAAAAAACCAAATCCGAAACACAGATGATGCTATATGACGCATGAAGCAGGTCAAAAAATGGTCGTCAATCTCGCTCTCTCACTCCGAAAAGCTCTCGGTCTAGAAAGAGCAGTATTTGGCTCTTCCAGAGACCAAATTGCCTCACTATAATTCTATGAATTGATTATTTGAATAAATATCTAGAATACACTTTAATTCACATGCCGTTACACCCCCCTACTCATCTCGAATCTACCAACGAAAAATTACCAAACAAATCATGGTCAATATCTGAGAAAATGTTTCAAGCTTTGTCTCAAAAACTAATTGGGAGCACGCTGAAAATCCAACTCTCTGCAAATGATAAACCACGTGCATTCCGAGTTATAGCTGGTTGACCAGAAATTATCTATAAAAACACACCCGATTCAGGGGTCCAGTTTGGTATTGTACAATTATGACCTGGTAAGTATACCTTTGCTCCTCTTACTGAAGGATGAGTGAAAAATCCTCCTCTGGGGAAGATTTTTGAACTTGTCCAAGATGAACCAAAAAAAGAAAAACCTCATGTAAAAATGTGAGGAAAATTGAAAAAATATATTTGGTGACTCACGGCAGCTACTGTCGTTTGAGGAGGCGCATGGGTGTATACAACATATCAAGCATATCTCGATGGTCAGCGAATACTCAAACACCCCAGTCTCACAAATCCTATTCCAAACATACCGCTGTATCAAGATATAAAAATACCTTCTTGATTTCCTCTCTCTCAAATATCTGGTGAATATCATATTTCTCTTAATCAACTCTACGCTCTCAATCCTCAATTAAAAAATGAGGGAGTGGTCGAGAGTGGTCGAGTCAAAGGTGAAATCACGCTCAGAATACCAAAAGTAAAAACAGTTTTTCAGCTTACCGAACCACGAACATGGAATGACATAAGTGAGGAATACGGCGTGGCTCCAGAAGTGCTTATGCGAGTCAATGGTAATTCAGTGGCTATAGGAGATCTCATCTATATACCGACAGCTGAACAAGAGTATGATATAAAACGTTATCTTTTTGGACACGACATAGAAGAATTCCCCTTGGAACTCACTGCAGACAGTACTCTTGAACAAATAGCACTCTCACAGCAAATTCCCATTGAGTTACGAGACATGTTTTATGAGATGAATCTGTCATCGCCACAGGATTCCAATACAAACTCTATACAGGATATACATACCCCTATTCGTAAATGAGGTATTTGCAAGATCCCAAAAATCAGAACCATTGAAATAACGACTAACAATACTTGAAGAAAAAAGTATGACGTTCATGCAGTATGAGAGTCTGATACGGTCCAATCAATTTTGAAATACTACGGCCTCACTCCTGAAATGTTTCAAAAACTTAATCCAGCTATACCACTCAACGGATCTCTCCGATGAGTAAAAAAGGTACGGACTCGCGATACAACTGAGGTCCTCGCAGATTCACATCCTCTCATGAAAAAATGACCAGAGCTCTCGGATACTATTGTGCACTTTGTATTTCAAAAAGAAACAGCGTTTGATTTTGATAAAACAGAACAATGGGCTGACAAATTTGGTCATTTTCGTCCAGGTCTCAATACGAAAAAATCAGTAAAAAAAGATATAGACGTTACTACGAAAGATAAGAAAAAAAAGAAAAAAACGGTTACTGTGGATGAATATGTATTTGCGAATGATGGTCCAACATTTGATCCGGGCATAGACCTGTGACAAATGGAAGAAAAATATATACGTTATTCATTTGAAACTGTTCTCGACGAAGCTACTCTCGATCGAGTGCTCGAATTCGCACGGTATACAAAAAATTACAGGAAAGAGAAAGTGAATGGAAAAGTAAGAGACCATGCGCTCAAGGAGATACCTGTGCAATTCCAAGATATAGCTGCTATACATTTAAAACCTGAACAAACTCAAATAGTAGCTCGTAGAGCTATGCAATGTTATTGGGATAATTATGTCAAACGAGACATACCTCATATAGATGATCCGGGTTTTGCTCCAGACGAAATAAAATGAGCACTTTTGAGTATCTATTATCATCGGGGATGATATTACCTCCAAAAATTTCCAGCAATACTCAACCTGATACGTAAATGACAGTGGTCAAATCCTGAACTGATAGCTGTCATCTGAACACCAAAAGGAAATCAGACTTCCATGGTAGAACGAGCTAACTCTGAACTCCATATTTATAGAATGGGGGTTGATGACGAGCGACTCTCTGACTACGAGTCTGAGCTAGCACGATGGCAACGGGATGCACAGGAGCATGAAAAACTCACACCAGAACAGTATGCACTGAGCAGAGATGTCATTCATCGATATGAACAACTACGTGGTAAAAAATATGTCTTTGGTAAATTTGATTGCCAGATTTTCTTGCGAGCATTACTCAAAAATGTTATCGACGCGGCTCCCGAATTACAAATAGGAGCACCTGGAGATCCTCTCTGATACGATGGTATGGGCGAACGAATCGCTGCATCACTCTCTATCGTACCTCCCGATAATACGCTCTCAAAGGATTGGCTTGCTCCCTACGGATCGTGGACGAATATGCTTACACAGTGTCATAATCATGGACATGAAAATGGTCTACAGTATCATGTTGAATGAGGTTTTATGCAGATAAAAATTGATAAAAACAACACCGAGAATCATACAGCTCAAGTTTTAGCCACTTTCTCGCATAATCTACGAGAATGAGAAATAGCTATCTTTGCTGAATCAGGAGTCTATAGTGAAAAAACAAAAGATGGTAAAACGCGTGGTTTTGGGCATACAGGCCTCATACGAAAAGAAGCTTGAAAATTGAGTTTTTACAATGCGGGGCTTATCGAAAACGGCATACCTGCAGGTTCTGAGAATGGCATCATGGAATCAGGTTGGGAAGATCTAAAAACTGATTTAGAAGCCAAAATAGGTAAATCAGATGCAGTAGTTCTCACCTTCGCTAAAATTAGGCCTGACTTGATTTCACGGGCATTTCCTCAGAAATGACAATAATTGTCTTGCATTTCTAGAGATTTTTTTATAATCCAGTCATACTTTTCCAATTTTTATGAAAAAAGATATCCACCCACAGTACCGATTAGTCTGCTTCAAAGAGTTCTCTACAGGCTACACTCTCATCTCAGGCTCTACGCTTGATTCAAAAGAAACAGTCGAAGTCGACGGTAAGACATACCCTCTTATCTATATCGAAATCTCGTCTGCATCTCATCCGTTTTACACTGGTGAAAAACGTATCCTCCGTACTGGTGCAGTTGACCGATTCAACGCTCGTATGGCAAAATCAAAGAAATAGACATAGTTTTCTCGACATATTTCTATGCCTCCATACACTATGGAGGCTTTTTAATACCTCTCCCCTTTGGCCAAGCATAGTTCCGACATCATAGATGAAATAATCCTTGCCGTTATCAAAGATGAGGGTATTTTGACAAAAACTGACTTTCAGAAGCTCTGCAACAGTCACTATGCCATTCATAAGCTCGCGAAAACTATCCCAAATATAGCCTTTGTAGAGCGCTACCATGAGATGATTTCTGATGGTCGGATAATACCCTCTCCTCGTGCAGAACGAATCTTTCGAAAGCGAGGTGTCCGAAACCAGTCTGGAATAGCGGTGATATCTCTCCTGACGAAATTCTGGTGATGTCCTGGAAAATGCATATTTTGTCCAAACTTTGCCGGTCTCCCTCGGAGTTATATCCCTGATGAACCCGCGGTTATGCGTGCTCAGATGAATGAATTTGATCCAGTGAAACAAGTCTACAATCGTCTCCGTAGCCTCCGAATAACAGGCCACTGCATCGATAAATGTGATGTGCGTATTATCGGTGGCACCTGGTCAGTGTATCCAAAGCTGTATCAAGAGCTCTTTATCAAGGCTATCTATGATGCGCATACAACCTACGAAGAACTCGAACCGTTCATCGAAGATACCTCGACAGGGACGGATAGATTCGCAGAATTTAAAGTTCGAGAAGGCTACAAAATGCGAGAAAGTGCAACACTCGAAGAAGCAAAAGAGCGTAATATGAAGTCTCGCTCTCGTGTTGTGGGAATGCAAATAGAGACTCGCCCCGACTGGATCAATGTAGAAGAAATCAAACGACTCAGAAGTTATGATGTGACTCGTGTCGAAATAGGTTATCAGACAACTATCGATGCTATCAATGAGATAAATAAGCGTGGTCATGGCAATGCTGAATCAATCGCCTGTACTCAGATGCTCAAAGATGCAGGATTTAAGGTCTGTGCTCATATAATGCCCAACCTCCTCGGTTCTACTCCAGACATGGATAGACAATCTCTCAGAGAGGTATTTGATAATCCTGCCTATAGGCCTGATGAACTCAAAATCTATCCTATGATGGTCACCGATAAAAGCGAGCTCACAGAAATCTGGAGAAACGGATGATTCACAGCCTATGATGATGAGACATTGATAGCTCTCATGGCTGACCTCCTCGAGAGGGTACCTCCCTACATCCGGATGAATCGGGTCTATCGTGATATCCCTGCTCACCAAATTCTCCATGGTTCTCATCTCGCCAATCTCCGACAAATATCTGAAGAATTATTGGTTTCTCGTGGTGGGCTCGTCGTCGATACGGCTTCTCGTGAAGTGAAAGGAAAAACGTTTGATACAGAAAATATCCATCTCGTAAATCGAGCTTATGGAGCTTCTGGAGGCCAAGAATACCTCCTCTCTTTTGAGGAAAAGAAGGTAAAAAATCCCTACACGCATAAAGACGATGGGTATACGAGAACACCGGAAAATGCTCCCGATAATGCAACACTCTACGCTCTTCTCCGACTCCGTATCCCCTCTCAGTATTTCTCTCATGAATCACATTTTCTTCCTGTATTAGATGGGGCTGCGATTATCCGTGAAATCCATACGTTTGGCGAACAACTCGCTCTCGGAAGTCGTGCAGATGATGCTATCCAGCATCAAGGTCTCGGGAAAAATCTCGTCGCAGAAGCGGAGAGAATTGTACGAGAACAATATCCTACTATCACAAAAATAGCCGTCATCGCCTGAGTGGGCGTACGACCCTATTTTGCAAAACTCGGGTACGTACTAGCAGATACCTATATGGTGAAGCATCTCTAATCGTGGGAATGATTATGTCATTTATCCCCTACTCTAATAATAGACAATCCGCTCTTCACTATAACTATACCCATAAATAAGCTCACGAGGATATCTGGAATCGAAGAAGAAAAGTAGAGAGTTAGATAACCAGCTATGATGATGAGTATATTTCAGAGCGCGTCATTTCTCGTGCAGAGCCAGACAGCACGGAGATCGAGACTAGTATTTTGGAATCTCTGAAGCAACCAGGTGGAAAGAAGATTCACAATAAGCGCAAGAAATCCTATAGTCGTCATTATTTCTCCTCTTGGCACCCAACCATTCACGTATTTAAAGCTTGCCCATAAGAGTATACCAAATCCAAATAATATCATGAGGTAACCTTTTACTTTCCCAACTTGTTCATGAGTTTTTTTGCTTTTCCTCAGGATAAAAAGGCTCGAAAAATAATTCACACCGTCTACGAAAAAATCCAGAGAATCCGCAAAGAGAGAACTCGAAGATGAAAAAAAGCTCGCTATTATTTCTACAAACCCCATAAAGAGATTGATAGAGCCAGCAATTATTAGGGCAAATTTTGGCGATGGTTTCATAAGTCCTACGTTTACTTACTTCAAAAATATGTAGAAATTTTTATTTGAATTAATGATCATTCAGCATTTTTTTGAATGTTTCTATTTCAGCTGTTTGAGAAGCAATAATATTCTTAGCAAGTTGAACAATCTCTGGCTTTTGGCTGACTTCGAGAACTTCTTGAGCCATATCAATAGCCCCCTCGTGATGTTTGATCATATCTTCCATAAAGGCATCGTCGAGTTCATGTCCAGAGAGTTTGGTGAGATCACGCATCATAGCACTATGTTCTGCTTTAAGGGCACTTGTTGGATACCAAGATTTTAACCACTCATTGAGCTCAGTAATTTCTTTTTTCTGAGTATCAATAATACCTTGTGCAATGGCTTTGAGTTCTTTGTTCTCAGTTTTTGCCACAATAATCGTAGACGTATCAACAGCCTCCTGATGATGGGGAATCATACGTGCTATAAATTCCTCTTCAGAAGTAACATCTTTATGTGCCATCATAACATCATCTGTATTCGTAACGTGCGGTGCTACTGTTACCGGCGGTCTAGCAGGAGTGGAAATATCAGAACACCCTGCAAGAAGTCCTATGCTCATGAGAGCAAATGGAAGTGAAACGAACTTTTTCATAAAAGAAAAATAAAGAAATAAAAAATCAGTGATATTATAAAACTTCCCCTGTCGCGTGCGACTCTTTTTTGAACAATCAATCTTTACTATATTTGAAGAATATACCTGGTCGGATACAGAGTTCGATAGCCGTAGACACCATCAATCCCCAAAATATAACTGTCGCTATTGGAGAAAGCATTTCTTTGCCTGCATCTCATGCGCCGAGGACAAGCGGAAGAAGTCATAGAATTGCTGAAAGTGCCGTCATAGCCACAGGAACAACTCTCTCTAGCGAACCACGGATAATCATTTTTTCATCTATATACCCATATTCTTGTGCAAGATGTTTATAGTGATCAATCAACATAATACCATTGCGAGCGACAATACCCATGAGGGAAATAAAGCCAACAAGATGCGCTGTCGAAAGCACGCCTCAGCTCAGCCATACCCCGATCATGCCTCAAAACCATCCAGTACCTACATCCAAGAGTATCTGACCCACTATTTTCATACTTCAAAAATGCCAATAGAGAACACCTGAAAGTGCCATCAATACTATGATTCAAACGACTGTCAAAAGTTTTGCAGATTCTTTTTGTGCTTGATAAAGTCCTTCATAAGAAACACGTATTCAAGAGGGCGGAGGATTTTTATCAACACGCGCACGAATATCACCAACCACATCAACAATTGAACGACTCTGAGTATATCCAGATATGACAGCTCTTCTCTCACCATTATCATGGGAGATGGTATTTCTTTTTTTAGTAGTTTCTATACTTACGAGGCTTCAGAGAGATATTTGTTGCCCGAGAGGAGATATGATGGGTATACTTGCAAGGTTTGTTGGGTTTCATTTCCAATTCTTATCAAAGGTTAAAATGACAGGATAAGAAAGAGTCCCATCTATCACTTGAGCAATCTCTTTTCATCCAATAGCCACCTCTAGTGTATCTTTGATATCCGTATAGGACATACCATAGAGAGCCAGAGGTGTTAGAAGCGGATTAATCGTAATAGCGGGGACTTTTGTCTGTGGCTCTAGGCTTGGATTGAGTGTTCAACTTACTCACTGTACCAGTGTGAGTAGCTCCTTTGAATACTTCTCTAGTGCATCAAGATCATTACCAAATATTTTTATCACAAGCGGTGCCCGGATACCAGATACAATTTCTTCAACTCGATGAGTGATAGGTTGTCCAATACTAATAACAGCTCTATCCCTATATTGTTCAATCAGTTTATTAATTTCTTGATACGTACTATCCTTCTCTTCATTGGAAATAGTGAGATTGAGAGCTACTTCAATTTCTGCATTATTTGATCCTTGAGCATGAGCATCGGCATCAGCCCTCCCAAGAATTGCACCTGTAGAAGTGATATTTTGGATTTTTTTGAGTTGTTCGGAGAAATCTCGTACAACCTCCGTTGTATACTCCAATGAGCTTCCTGGTTTTGTCGTGATTCAAACAGTATAGCTGGACTCATTAAAAGATGGCAATCATTCTTTGGAGGCAGAGAGGTACATCATCCCAGTTATGGGTAGGGAGAGAAGAGCAAATATGAGTGCTCTTTTTGGATTCTTGAGACTCCAGAGAATAGGAATGAGAGCGATATGTTTTAATTTTTTAGAGAGATAGGTTTCCTCTTCCCCCTTATCTCACCTTTTTTTAATAGTTTTCTCCATCCAAGCAGGAAGTAACCACGAACACAATACAGGCACAAGGGTGACAGCTGTTACCAGGGACATAATCATAGATACGATATAGGCTATACCTATAGGGGCAAGTATTTTCCCATCTATACCAGGAAGGAGTAGGAAGGGGGTAAATACTATGAGTTGGAGAAGTGTCGCATATACGACGCTCCCTCGTACTTCTCTTGAGGCCTGAAAGATAACTTTGAGTGGTTTCTCTCGATTTATTTCTAATTTCTGAGTATTCTCTCGCAGCCTACGATAGATATTCTCCATATCTACAATGGCATCATCCACCAGCTCTCCTATAGCTATAGTTATACCTCCAAGTATCATAATATTGATACCAAGTCAGAAGAGATGGAAAACAATAGCGGACATGAGAAGTGTCACTGGAAGTGAAACAAGAGTAATGGTTGTTGTGCGAATATTCATCAGGAAAAGCAGCACAACAATGCCCACAATAATTGCAGCGTCCAAGAGAGCCTTTTCAACATTATCCAGGCCCTTTTCGATAAACCAGGACTGTTTGAAAAGTCATGGATGCAATTCATATCCCGTGGGTAATTCTTTTTCTAAAGATCCAACGGTAGATTCTATATTGTCAGTAAGGGCTATGGTATTTGCGTTCGGTACTTTTGATATGCGGATTATAACACCGGGTTTACCGTCAATGATGGCATCTCCTCTTCTTTGAGCATTGTTTCCCGATGTTACCATCGCGACATCACCTAGGAAGATATTACTCCCGTCTTCTTTTTTACCGAGAGGTACATTGGAGAGAATTTGTGTTGTGTTAGTTACTGGGAGAAGAGAAACAGGAAATTCAGTTGTTTTTTCCAGAAGAACACCGGCACCACCAGGATTGGTAATGTTTTTTAAAATATCTTCTATGCTTGTTATTGTGAGATGTGATGAAGCGACTTTTTGGGGGTCAAGATTGATGACGTACTGTTTTGTTGATCCTCACATGACCAAGAGATTTGAGATTCACGGAATAGCAGTCAATTTTTGTCGCACGACTGTTTCAGCATAATTCCGTAAATCTGACTGTGTAATATTAGGATTTTTTGCCGTTAAACCTATCCAAACGACTTCCCCGAGAAGTGCTGTTTCCGGTGCAACGGTAGTGTCTACTCATTCAGGTAAAACGACATTCTGTAGTCGTTCAAATATCTGCTGTCTGTTTATACTATTCTTGCTTCACCAAGCGAACTCAACATTTATCACAGCAAGCTCTTGAGCTGAACTAGAACGAACTGCCTCAACTCAAGGGATATTTCTAAATGCTCTCTCCAGAGGTCATGTGACTATCTGTTCTACTTCCTGAGTACCAAGTCATTCAGCTGATGCAAAAACAGTCACTCTCGGTTTATTGAGATCAGGTAAAACATCTATAGGAAGTTGAGTAAGACTATATATCCCAAATATAGTGAGGAAAATATAACAAACAGAAACAAATATCCTATTGTTCAGTACAAATCGTATAATACTATCAAACATAGCAACGCAGATTAGGATTTAAGCTTGTATCTCAGGAACAACAATACTCTGTCACTCTACCCAAGCTTGTCAGTCAGAATCAGTAATAATTTCAGAATTTTCTGTCAGACCGCTGAGGGCAAGAACGAATTCCTCACCAGGCATCTTTAGGACTTCTACCTGCCATTTTTTCAGAGTTTTATCTGGAAGTATCTTCCAAACATATACTCTCCCGTCTTCCTCAAAAATAGCATGGTTGGGTATCTTATAGAGGTTTTCAGGAACAATAACAGGCATTATACGTACTTGTGTTCCGAGAGGGTACGGAGTGCCTTCGCTAAATACCGATTCAAAGCTGAGTGTTTGAGTTTCCTGGTTAACTGATTGAGCAATTCTTTTGATAGTAGCTCGAGATTTCCCCATATCACCTGGAAGAGATACACTAATAGATTTGCCAATTGCTATCTTGTAGAGATCTCCGACAGGTATTTCTGACTTGATAAACACTTCACCATCCTTTGAATCACCAACGATATCATAGACAGGTATATTGGTCTGAATACCTTGGCCAACTGTCACATTCTTACGCGAAATGGTGCCATTAAAAGGCGCAAATATAGGAATCTTTGTGCTTAATGTCGTCACTGCGGAAAGCGCTCGCTGATTACCCAATACTTCAGCATCAGCAATAATCGCATCGCGTTCTGCCTCATTGAGCATTTTTTGGAGATCCAAGGATTGTACAAATTGATCTCCTGTTGCAGTAGCAAGATCTTTTTGTTTCTCAGCATCAAGCTGTTCAAATTCTTTTTGTAGAAGAATCACCTGCTGATCGAGAGAAACAATATCTGCCTCGGCCTGAGAAACACCTGCCTCACCCAATGCTCCCGTTGATATAGCTTCTTTCTCTATTTGTTGAGTTTTATGAAGGAGCACTCAGACGCCATTTTCACCCCCTATTAAATCTATGAGTGTTTTCTTATCGGCTTCAAGTTGTTCATTCGTATATTCTGAATGAACAATTGCATAGCTGAGAACTTCAAGCGCGAGTTTTATTGCTTCATCAGCAACTTGTGCTGTGTTGACTAAATCAGTATATTTCTGACTTTTTACATCATATAGTGCCATAAGTTGAGCAATCTTCTGTTGTAAAGTATTGAGGGATGTTGAATTTCATGTTAAAAATCGATTTATCTGAGATGAATTGGCAGCTCGCATATTACCAACACTTCCACCATAAAATATTTTTGCAAGGATAGATACACTCGATTCTACTGCTCCTTGCAGTTCTTTTTGTACAGCGAGTATTTTTTGTTCAGAGGAATCTATGAGAGCTTGAGACGACTTTTTGTTAGCTCCTATAGTTTTTTTCTTTGCTTCTGTTTGAGCTTTTGCACTCTCTATTTCCGCAGTAAGTTGTTTTGACCGCGTATCATATCCAAGTTCAATAACCTTTCTTTTTTGGTCATATGCATTTTGGAAATTATTATTCGGGTTGTTCAATTGAGTTTCTATATATGTTTTGACCCTGTTGGCAGCTAATCTTCTACCTTCTGCGATAGCAATAGCCGACTTTCTATCAGCTAAAAGGCTGATCATTTCAGGCGTATTAGAACCACGAGAGATATATGCTACGACTTGTCATTTTTTAACCGTATCTCAGAGCTGTACTGCGAGATCTGCGATGATTCCATCTTGAGATGAAAAAATAGAACCAT
This sequence comes from bacterium, assembly GCA_031973055.1. Classification (GTDB taxonomy): domain Bacteria; phylum Patescibacteriota; class Gracilibacteria; order BD1-5; family JAGOOR01; genus JAGOOR01. Next base: position 15,489 of record DALYDS010000007.1, read on the forward strand.
AATTATCAGAAGTGACGACACCAGAATAGGATGAAAAAGATACGGTTGAGGAATCTATCTTTTCTGGTAAATATGTCAGAGCATTAGGGATATTAGTTGTGGCTCAGAGCTCTTCTGCTTCCTCATCACCGTGACCACTATGGGCGAAAACAAGAACAGTTCAAAAGAGCAGAAGGGCTATAATCCCAAGTAAAAGTGGTTTTTTGTGATTCATAAAAATTAGATAAGTAAACAATAAACGAGTATTGTCGACTTTCTAACAATTTATAACCACTATTCAGACAAGGTTAACATGGCTATAACTAGATGACGCTCCACAAAAAGAGAGCTTTTCTCGAATTCAAAAATTACTATTTATCTTATAGACAGAATCAATATTGATCGGGGGAATAGACAAAACTGGTGGTATTTTAACTTTTTCTTTTAGCGGAATGAAGGTGTCATTTTGAATTTTTTCAGAGGCATGGCAGCCTTCCTCATGTTCATCTGTATGATGCACTTGATTTTTGACAGTATTCTCGTGTGTATGTTTATTCTTTTGATTCAGAGAAGCTCCACCATGATCTCAACAGTTCAACGCAAAAGAAAGAGTAGAAGTGAATAAAAATATTCCTAAAAGAGAAATTCTAAAAAAGAAAGTGAGAATCTGGAAATGTTTAGAAAGCTTGAACACTGGAAGGATTATATTTTTTACTAGATATTTGCAACTTTATCTCCTCTTAGAAACGTCCCATATACGAGCAAATTCTTCGATAAATTTCTGTCCTTTTTTTGGATCTCCATGGGAGAGATCTTTTTTCCCGCAACACATAAGATGATTTTTCATAAGCTCAGTATTTACTCATCGCAGAAGGCCAATGGCAGCATTGATCTGTTGACCTATGTCAGCACAGTAGCAGTCTTCTTCGATCATCTGAGAAACTTTTGTGAGAGTTCCCTGTGTTTTTTTGACAGCGAGAAGGAGTTTTTTCTGGAGTGTAGGATTATCGTGGATCATAAGAAAATGTTATAAATATTATTGAACTGAAAAATTGAGCATCATACCATCTTCGAGATGTTCGGAGATATGACAGTGCGCCATCCAGTCTCCAGGATTACTCGCATCGAGAAGAATATCGACCGATTCACCTGCTGGTATGAGGACAGTATCTTTCCAAACGAGATTATCATTTTTCTTTCCATTGATACTGGTAACCAAAAATCGCTGTCCATGGAAGTGAATAGGATGCTGCATAGGGTGAGTGGATTTTGGATCATTTGTGATATGAATCTTTACCTGTTCTCCTCGTTGGAAATTCCAATTGATATCCATATTTGATTCTTTCGTCGCATTATCGATGATCTCCCATGTGACATTTTTGATATCGGACATCTGGTTCATCATCTGCATCATACTGTCGCCCGCGTCCCACTCGATACCACCATCAGTGGATGAATCATCCATCATGCCTCCCATATTCATGGTACCCATACCTTTCATATGGTCAGCCATCATTCCCTTCATGGTCAGACTCAGTGCCAGTGCTTTATCAGGAGCTTTATCAAAACTTTTTCTGAAAGGATCAATACTCTTTGTCACAGAATCATATGAATGAAGTATTTCAAATTGTCCTACATCCCCCTTTGATTGAAAGGCGATGTCATCTTCCACAATAATTTTTCACAGTTTTATGGCTCATGAGGGTATCTGGTTTTCCAGAGTAAAAGTGCCAATCGTGTCGAATTGAACTTCGATGATGCTGCGTTCTGAAGGTCAGAGAATGATATTTTTCTCCCATGTTTCACGCTCATAAGCTCCGTTGTCACCTCCAACTCTCTTCATTTTGACGCCATCGAGAGCTATATTATATGGTCTGGCATTTGAACTATTGGTGAGATAAAAACGAATTATCTCTCCTTTTTTCACGTGAAGTGAATAATCCTCCCCCCAATTGATCATCTGCTTATTACCGTATCGCCCCATCAGGGTAAATTGACCATCTTTACCACCAAATGAAGCAAGTTCCCCATTGGTATCAACGAGTATATCATGAATAAAAAGCGGTATCTCTCGATCAACCCTGTCTTTCCAATCGTTTTCTTCATTGGGAAGGACGATAAAATTTCCGAAGAGCCCACTTTCTTGATTTTCTGGTTCGGACATATGAGGGTGGTACCAATAGACGCCAGTGTCTGGAAAGTGCAGTGTATAGAGAAAAGTTTCTCCCGGGGCAACAGGTTTTTGTGTGACATCTGGGATACCATCGGAGGCATTATCCATCCTAACGCCATGAGAATGAATCGTATTTGGCATATCAGTATTGTTCCTAAAGAGTACCTTGATGGTCGACCCTTGTTTTACTCTCATAGTTGGACCCGGGAGCATACCATTGTAGGCAATGAGGTCTTGTTCTTTTCAATCAATAATTTTTTTCACTGGTGCTGCTGTGAGCTCATAAGTATCGCCATCTTTGATATCAATAATTACTGACTCTTTGGCAGAAGATATTGCAACAGGAGTAGATTTTTGACAAGCAGTGAGTCAAAAAAGTACTACACTGAAAATTACAAAAGTAGATAAAGAAGAAATATTTTTCATAAATTGATTATTGTACATTGATAGCAAAACTATACATGCCCATGCTGCAGGTTCCCTGTATTTTTTCACCTATTTTCGGAGTACCGAGATCTATCTCTGTTTCTCCCGTTGTTGGGAGATTACCACGGTAACCAACTGATCGGATAACGAGAGAAGACGAACAATCATAGGCTCCATTTGTTTTCATAATAAGTTTCGTCGGCATACCTCATGCTATAGTTGATGTTCGCGGAGTATAACCACCTTTGGCAGTTAATGTGACATACTGTACGCCATTTTTCACAGAAACATTGGAGCCGACACCATCACTCGTGGAGCTCACAGGAATACTATCCTGAAAAACCATAAAAGCACCAAATATAGCTATAAGAACAACACCAATCCACGGTATAAAAGCTTTATTCATAAAAAGAAAATAAGGAATAATTATAAATTAATAATTGGAGAGATAATACCCAATCATGCCAATCCTGCAAGGAGTGCGAAGATACCGAGTCATAAGACTACCACGCCTGCTGATTTGAAAAAAAGTGGCGCATAGGCTGATTGTGAGAAACGGTTTGTACCAAATGAGAGAAGTGCTAGGACTGGAAAAGTACCAAGAGCAAATCAGAGCATGATGAGCCCTCCTGTGAGAAACGAACCACTCGAAAGTGCTGCAATCTGCATCGACTGAGTAAAACCACACGGAAGAAAAAAAGTACCTACACCAATAATGATGGGAGTGAAGGTTTTATGTTCCATTTTCTTGAACATCTGAAAAATGCCTGCAGGGAGAGTGATTTTACTCTGACGGAAAATTCCAACGAGATCAGCTCCGAGAAGTATCATAACGAGTGCAGCAAAAAGACCGAGCAAGCTCGTGAAGAGAGGATTGATATCAATAGCTTGCCCAAGGGTTCCGAGTAATCATCCGAGAAGTCAGAATCAGAGAATCCTCGCGGTATGAAAGAGTATTATATTTTTTGTATCACTAACCTTATCCTGAGATGCTTTTGCTGTAAGTGAGAGCACGAGACCTCCTACTACAGCGAGACAGCTCGAGACAGAAGCAACAAGGCCAATCATAAAGCTCGTCACAGGTGTCACCCCACCACCAATGCCGAAATTGAGTATGCCGGATTTCTGGAGTATGAAGAATATTCCCAAAAATATCAGGCCAATGGGAATTGCCTGCCAAATCACTCAGCTCTTTTTTTCGGCAATTATTTTTTCTTCTGAAAGTCTGTAACCATGCTGCGCTATTTTTTCATTCAAGTTTTCTATAAGCTTTTGATTGTTACCTGCCTCTGTCTCAAATGTCACTGTCTCATTTTTGAGATCAACCGTTGCATCTTGCACATCAGCTTGTTCATTCAATATATCCTCAACTAGTATCTTACAAGACTTACAGTGCATACCATTAATGTGGAGTAAACATGTTTTCATATTAGAGTTTTTTAGTTTTTATACGAAGTGAATTGCCAACGACAGAAACACTTGAAAATGCCATAGCGAGTCATGCAAAAATAGGATTGAGAATCCAACCAAAGAGAGGATAGAAGAGTCCTGCAGCAAGGGGTATGCCTATGAGATTGTAGATGAAAGCCCAGAAGAGATTTTGTTTGATGCCCTGCATGGTAATTTTTGATAGCCGGATAGCCTTCACTATTTTTGTGATATCACCATGAAGTATGGCAATCCCGGCACTTTCAATAGCGACATCCGTACCAGTTGCCATCGCAATTCCAACATCTGATTGTGCTAGAGCTGGTGCATCATTGACACCATCACCAACCATGGCTACGATATGTTTTTCTGCTTGTAGCTCACGGATTTTCATGAGTTTATCCTCTGGAGATACTTCAGCAAATATACTTTCAATTCCAACTATTTTTCCGATATACTGAGCTGTATTTTTTGCATCACCCGTCATCATGATGATTTTTATGCCCAGTTTTTTGAGCTGAATGATAGATTCTTTTGCTTCTCATTTTAATGCATCTGCCACAGTAATAATAGCGAGTACTTCATTTTTACTTGCGAGAATAATAGGCGTTTTACCTTCTTGTGTTTCTTGGTTTATAAGTTCAGCATTATAGCCGAGCTTGAGGTCACCCATAAAGCGAGTATTCCCGACGAAATACTCTTCTTTCCCTATAGTTCACTGGAGTCATTTTCATTGTATCGAGATAAAGTTTTTAACAGAATGAAGGGGTATATCTTCTTTCTCAGCATGCGATACTATCGCTTCAGCAATCGGATGCTCAGAATATTTCTCAAGAGAAGCAACAATGCCTATGAGTTCCTCATCTGTTTTTCTTGAGAGATTGTGTATTTTTTGAAATTCTGGCTTTCCCTTAGTCAGAGTACCAGTCTTGTCCAAAATAATTGTATCGACATTATGAAGCTTTTGGAGAGTGGCAGCATCTTTGATGAGTATTCCTGCGTTTGCTCATTTACCTACTCCTACAATAATAGCAGTGGGCGTAGCAAGACCGAGAGCACATGGACATGCGATGACGAGAATACTAACAAAAGATACGATACCCAGAGAAAGTGCTGTAGAAAATCCGAGGTATGCAGTCCCAACAGTCAGCCAAGCTCAAAATGTCAGCAGAGATAATATGAGCACCACAGGTACAAATACGGCTGAGATTTTATCCGCAAGTGCTTGAATAGGAGCCTTGCTACTCTGAGCTGTTTCTACCATTTTTATGATTCGAGCAAGCATGGTCTCCGATCCGATTTTGGTTGCTTGAAATCGAAATGACCCAGTGGTATTGATAGTTCCTGCGATGACATTATCGCCGATATTTTTTTCTGCAGGAATCGGCTCACCAGTAATCATAGACTCATTGATAAACGAGCTTCCTTCCAAAACAACACCATCAACAGGGATTTTTGCACCAGGTTTTATGATGATAATATCGCCATGCACTACTTCTCCAAGAGGTATTTCTTGTTCTTTATTTTCTCGTATAACAAGAGCTGTTTTGGTTTGTAGATTAAGGAGCTTCTTGATAGCATCACCTGTTTTACTTTTAGAGCGAGCTTCGAGGTATTTCCCGAGTGTGATAAAGCCTATGACGACTATGGTAACATCAAAATAGGTATACTCTGGCAAAAGAAATGTCTCTCGCACAGCAGGAAAAAGAGTAATAATTATGCTATAAACATAGGCAGTGAGCGTCCCAATACCAATCAGTGTATCCATATTTGCAACACGATGTTTGATAAAACGAGACACTCCAAGTAAAAATGGTTTTCAAATCCAAAAAAGTGTCACAGTCCCGAGAATCATGGAAATAATATTAAACATTTCCAT
>DALYDS010000008.1:0-20648 GCA_031973055.1 bacterium
AATACGATGAAAGGAGATAAAAAACTCAACGAATCTCTGGGTCATCTCCCTTCTGAAACTCTTGCTGGTAGCTTTGTTGGCGTGCTCGTTGCTGCGGTTTTGATGCAGATTTAAGTTAGTTTTTTTAAGGCGTCGAGCTTAGAATTAAGTCCGTCCCAGTCTGTTTTGTAGTTTTTATTTTTATTAAAAGGATTTTCTAATCCTAATTGTTCTATTGTGTAACCAGCTTTTCAATAATTACATGTTGCACAACAGGCTACAAGATTGCTCAGATCTGTCCTACCTCACAAATTCCAAGGGATAACATGATCCGCGACTGGCCATGTTAAGTGGATTATGCCATGAGTATCTATATTTGTGTTACCTCTTTTTGAGATATCAATCTTCCGCCACAGTACTGACATATATACTTATCTCTCATAAATACTTCATTTTGGTATTTTTTGGGTGCTCTGAGTATATCACGCTTTTCTGTGTCTACTATCTTTGGCGATGGAATTTTGAGTTTATTATTTCTATGCCATCCTGACATCTGCCCATGTTCAATATACCATGTTTGAATTTCCTTATTCCTTATACTGTTAAGTTTAAATAAACAGGCATCCCTATTTCATCTAATGAGGTCATTCACAGAATCAACAAAAATATTAATTTGTTCATTCATCCAAATTGGTTGCCGAAGGGGGCAATATATATCCCATTTTGTAGCATCTTGGTTTAGCTCTGAGCAGCAATTTTTTCCACGGCACATGTGTGTGTTATTTTAGTATTTTTTCAATCTCACCCCAGACTACTTCACGAGATTGTTCTCCATTGATAGTATAGTATTCGACTCCGTCAGCTTTCCAGCTGTCGAGAAGGGGGACGATGTCGGTGCGGTACCAGGCGAAGCGTTTATGGATTTTTTCTACATCCTGGTCATCTACGCGGATAACGAGCTTGTTACCTGTTTCTGGGTTTGTATCACCAGTGAAATCAGCTCCAAATATTTCTTTAGTCACAGGATCCATTTTGCGACCTTGGAGGCGTCGGAGGGCTTCTTCTTCGGTGAGTGTGAGGTGGATGACGCAGTAGTCTCTTGTAATAGCATCAAAAAAAGCTCTCTGAGCGATATTTCGTACTGCTCCATCGATGAGGATATGACTATCAGGATGATTATCGATGAATTCCTTTATCAAATCAAATATGACTGAATCAGGAGTCATTTTCCCATGAGGTACAGTGTCCGCGACTTCTTGGTAGTGCTTGTGTGAGGGATTTTCGAGGACAGAGCGTAGGATAGCACCTGTTTCGAGGCTTATATAGCCATAATTTTTGTTGATAAGAGCAGCTTGTGTGCCTTTCCCAGAGCCTTGGATGCCCATGAGCATGATGTGTTTTTTCTTGGTCATAATGAATTGTAAGTGAAAACAGAAGGGAGTATATATATAAATGAAAAATTCAAAAATAAAAATTACCAGAAACCTTATTAGAATCGACTTTTCTAAACTTCTAGGACATTAAAACTTGCCAGATTTAAAAAATCTATACAATACAGCCATCTTAATCCAAAATTATGATTGCAGTTATCGAAACAGGAGGAAAACAATATATCGTCAAAAAAGGCGATGTTATTACAGTAGATAGACTCGACGAGACTCTTGATAAACATACATTTACTCCACTCTTGATCGCTGATGAGGATGGTGGTACAAAAATTGGCGCTCCTCTCGTAGAGGGTGCTGCTGTACACTGTACTGTCCGAGAGCATGTTCGAGATGATAAGGTCCGTGTCTTCAAAATGAAATCAAAAAAACATTACCACCGAACGCAGGGTTTCCGCGCAAGTCAGACAAAACTCGAGGTCACCTCGATCAGCGCGTAGCTTGTTTCTAATAATTTTGCTTGTTTCCAAAAATTCTTACTCGTGTCTTTCGCGACCGTCGATCTCATCGGCGCGAGCGTATGAAGCGGCTCTGGATGTCTAATTCACTTTTTATCAGTGTATTAATTATCTTATTGCCTATTTATCCCGCCTTTGGTGCTATCCTCTATGATGGATCACGCCGTAGTGAGATGGGGGATATTAATCTATCCACTATTATCAACACTGAGGATGATTTTATCAATGACGCATCTCTCTCTACTGATATACCTCTCGATACGGGGAGTGATTTACCGAATCGTAACGCTATAGTGACGTATGAGGTCCAGTCTGGTGATAGCCTGATTGATATTGCTGCAGATTTTAAGCTCTCACTGAGTACTCTCCGTTGGGTCAATAAGCTCCAATCCAATATTATCCGTCCAGGGCAGAAGCTCATCATACCTCCAGGGGATGGGATTATCTATACAGTTCAAAAAAATGACACCCTCGATGCTATCGCTCTCAAATATAAGATAACCTCAGAGGCTATCCGTAGCAAAAATGATCTCGGAGATATCCTCTCTATAGGTCAGACATTATTTCTCCCCGATGCTCAACCTATTGTGGATACTGTTTCTGCTACGACACGTACATGAGTCGCTGGTGGTACATTTCAGCTCAAAGTGGTCAATCCTGATGGTTATAGATTTGTGCCATGACATTGTACTTATTTTGTAGCCAAATACTGGCCAGTGAAGTGGAGAGGAAACGCTAGAAACTGGTACAAAAATGCGAGTGCTGCAGGATTTAAAACAGGTCAGACAGCCAAATCTGGTGCTATTGTAGTCTGGTATGGTCCAGGTTATAATCTCCGGTATGGTCACGTTGGTATAGTGATGAGCGTGAATGTCAAAGAGGGAACTATGGTCGTCAAAGATATGAACTATGCTGGCCTCTGGAAAATCACAACTCGTGTAGAAAAAATAAAAAATAAGTATATTGTCGGGTTCATCTATAATGAGAAAAAATAAATCCTCGTATGCGAAAACAATTTTCTACTCGTCTGCGTCGTCGTAAAAGCTTCCGTCAAAAGACGCTCAATACTATGACTCTCATGATTTTTGTTTTATTGCCTATTTATCCAGTCTTTGGCTCTTACATGCAATCATATACTGGGGCGACGGTGCGATGAGAATATGATTCAGGGAGTATTATAGCGTCATATGATTATGCTACTGGTCAGGAAATCCTCGCTAATACTGATACTCCAGAAGAAATTATCAAAGAAGAGGCTACGCCTGTGGCATTTGTCGAAGAGCCTGTTGTTGTCCCTGCTCCTACCGTCAATACTGCTACTCCTGTTCCACCTGAAGATAAAAAACGCTCTCTCTATGTGACCCATACGGTTTCAAAATGAGATACGCTCTGATCCATTGCTCAGAAATATAGTATGAATATAGGAGCTCTCAAGCTCGCGAACAATCTCCCGAGTGATACTCTCTCAGTTGGTCAGAAAATAGTGATACCTCGTATTAATGGGCTCAATTATGTGGTCAAAAAATGAGATAATCTCGGTTCTATAGCTCAAAAATACGGTGTGAGTATCAATAATATCTTGCTCGCAAATGACATGTCAAATGCTGCACGCCTCTCAGTTGGTAAGACACTACTTCTCCCAAATCCAACCAAAGATCCAACCAAAAAAACAGAGAATGTACAACTCGCTCAAAAACCAGCTGATAAAAAGCCTGCTACCAAAACTGTTGCCCCTCCAAAAGCTCCTGCTAAGAAAGAAGCCGCCAAAGATCCTAAAGTTATCACGTATGGTTCATACTCCCTTTCGCTCAAAGTAGAAAAATGATGTCGTGGTTTTGTTTGGGGGAATTGTACTTGTTTTGTAGCAAAATATAAAAATGTGACTTGGCATGGTAATGCAAAAGATTGGTATAGGAATGCTGCAAAAGCTGGTGCTGATGTCGGTCAAGACCCACGACCAGGGGCTATCATCGTCTATAGTGGTTATGGATTTCCTCGTGCATATGGACACGTCGGTATAGTTATGGAAGTTAACGATGATCATATTATCGTCAAAGATATGAACTATCGAGCACTCAATGAAATCACGACGAGACGCGATAAAGTAACCAATCCAGCTATTGTGGGGTATATTTATGTAGACTAATCATTTTTTTGCAAGTGGATAGGGTCGTTATTCCTTTTATTTAGTAGGATTTTTTCATAAGATAGAGAGCAGTATTTTGTATACTTTTTGTGTTCTCTTTTAAAAAAACTCTTACCTGGTTTTTGATAGGCATACTGCTTTTTCAGCAGATTTTTCAGGTTCCATTTTTACTCCCTCGTGCGAGTGCTTTGGAAATCGGAGATCATGAAGATGTAGTTTCTCTCCTCGTAGAAGAAGAATTGTTTAGTAAAATTTCTCGAGATATCGATACCTATGCTCGACGTATACAAGCCAAACTCCCTAAAACGCGTACAGTTATTCTCACGTATCCTCGTGACGCTCATCCGTTTTTGATTGCATCAGCGAATGAGCGACTCTATTATTCTGGTATTCCATGACATGGTAAGAAAACTCAAAAACTTGTTGGAACGATTTTGATAGGTCACGTACCACTCCCCGTTGTACACAAAGATAATGAGAGTTTTCTTTCGCTCTTTCCTTATACTGATTTTGATGAGCCTCATTTTTTTTGGAATTGGGAATCAAAGCGTTATGAATATCTCGATACAAAACGTACAGATAGCAGACCTGATGTGTGGCATTCTGTTATTGACCCAAATACCGGCAATATAGATAATGATGTGACGAAGATTCGTGACTTCTTTGCACGTGTATATCAATTTGATTCAAAACAAGGTGATTATGCTAACCTCGGAAAAGATCCAGAAGTTCTCTACATGGATAGTATAAGTGAATCAAAAAGTTCTAACAAGGGGTTGCTCTCTATTTATGAGCAGATTTTTTTACCAAACCAAGAAAATTTTATTTACCATCGATACACGCGAGAATTTGCTCAGTATATTTATGAGAATTTTTTGACACTGATGCAAAACCAAGGAACGAGTACTGTGCTTCCTTTTTCTCAATGGAAGAAAAGTTCAGGCAGTGTTTCATCTTTTTTGGATAGTGCAGGAGATATTACTACAAAAATATTTTCTGACGAACTCATCACTCCATTTCTGAAGGTCGTCAATGAAAAATATCTCGGAGATGTAGCGAGATGGGTACATAATACGGGTCGATACTATAATTGATCTTCTGATGTACGATTTGATACGATACCAGAAATTATTACGCAAAAAGATGCGATTACTACTCAAGTACTCAAAGAAACAAATGATATGCTCGAGAAAGTTATCGACCAATATGTCGACACGAGTATGTCACTGGATATACCATTGCTCGTGAGTCGTCCAGGATCAAAAACTATTAGCGAGATAGAATATTATCAGCAAGGAGGTAAGACTCGCTCAAGATATGTGAGCCGTACTTATGACTTTAGTTATGAGAATTATTTCTATGGATCGAAAGCTTCTACCATCACAGATGCTCGGATGTGTAGCTTGTTCCGTGGTTCATCTTTTGGTTCTCAGAATGCTCGAGCTGAACTCAATCATTGATATAATGTCGGTGGTGCTCAAGCTGATAATACTGTTCTCACGGTTGATACACAGGCTGGTATCAAGTGTGATCCGATGACTCAATCATATTGGGGAGGTAATAGTCCACTCAATGTTACTTATAAGAATGAACAGCTCGTCCTGTGATCACATAGGTATGATGATTTCTCACTCCCTATTCTCGATAGTAAAGGTGGCAAGAGAACTACTGCTGGTTCAAATTCGCCACTTGATTGTCTTCGTACAGATTTGATTTTGGTGCCTTATCAACATGTTGGACTCTCTGGAAAACGATACCTCTGGCCAGTAGAAACAAGTGGTACGAGATATTCATGTATCACGCCTTTGCAGAGCCCTACTCCTGATCCATTTTATCTCGATCCAACACCAGAATCATCAGAAAATATTCTCACAAACTTACAGAGTTGTAGTGGTACAGGAAATATTACTCTGCTCGCACGAAATGGTTCTACTCAGACTACTTGCCAGGCTCAATCGAGTACTGGTGTATATAAGAGAATATCCTCTCTCGTCAAACATGCTGATCCGAGTCGTGAAATCTATGGATCTCAATTGCAATCTACTACTGCTCCAAATCTCCCAGTTGATGAGGAGAGATTTCTCTCTTATGTTAACCGTGAATGAAGAGAGGCTCGTATTAATTATCCAAATATTTTCGATATCACTGTGAGCCCGAGTGATACAGATGAGATGATTATAGATAAAATCTCTACAGCTCTCACACCAGTTACTACTCAGCTCGTTCCATGAAAAGAAATCGCTCCGACACATCCATGGACAGCTCTCATCCAGACATCAACTACTAAGCCAGATCTATCAACTCTGCTGCTCTCTAGCCCTCAAATCAAAACTGCCCTTATCGACGCTCTTCGTTGGAAATCTCTCGATATAGAGACAAAGTATTCTCATGCTCTCGATCTAGCTGTGTCAGATCGGGATAATACATCTAATCTTCTGGCACCAGGGAAGAAGGATATATATGAAATTGCTTATTTATGAGGAAAGTGAGATGCGAGAAATTTTGTCTTTGGTTTTTCTCCTGATGAAAATGCAGACCTCCCAGAATGGTTTACCGATATCCAAGACATACAAAATAATTATCAAAATAAAGCATCATCAGATAATCCAGAAACTGATGCTGGTTATACACTGTCTTCTTCTGAAATTGCTGGTCTTTTGGGCGAATCAACTTCAGATGATTCATCGAGCAGTGACGAGAGTGACGATTCGAGCAGTTCTACAGATGAGGAGGAAGGAGAAGGGACATTTGAATGTGGTGATCCGAGCGGAGTCGTTATATGGGAGTGGCCCGCTGCTATTCAATGTTGGCTCTCTAATTTGATGAAAACAGAGTGGTTCTCTCCTGATATCGGTGATTTTGAATTTCCAGAACTTCCATCTCTCACTGTTTCATTCTGAGGCGACATTGTTTGGTCAACGAAGGAGTTAAAAGAAGTTACTTCTGCTGATACTAATAATAATAATGTGGCAGACTATGTTGAGAGTAATCGTTCTACACTTCAACTCAATAATACTTTTTCTGATACAGTTATTGAACCAAATACGAGTATCCGTATTGATACATCGTTAGAGGATGTCACCAATAGAATCAATGACGATCAGTCTCAGGTGCAGATTTCGGTTACCCGTATCGAAGATCTCGATGAAGGGAAGACGTATAATAATACTGACGCAAATTGGTCATCTATTGTAAATCAATATGTCACTCTCAGCTGATCGAGCACACTCCGAGATGGACATGCTGTATGGATTTTGCAATCGAAGAGCAGTCATCGTGCACGTATTACTGTTGAGGCACGTATTTTTTCTTCTAATACTGTTTTTGTTCGTTCGGAAAAAACCGTTGTTCTCATCTGACCTACGTCGACACCTATTACTGTTGTAGGATCTACAGGTGTCACTACTTCTCAAACTATTATTGCCGGTGATACTGCTGGTTTCAATGTCCTCTTCACTGGATCACAATCTCTCCCAGCTACTGCCAATCTCGATATTTATGATTACGTGACTGGTGTTAAAAAAGCGACATTTAAATCTGTGAGCATACAGGACAAAAAAATACATCTCGGTAGTCCAACTGTTGATGAATTCCTACGAGTGGCAGGTAAATATAAATTAGTTGTTTCTGCCGGGGAAAATGTCGGAGAGACTTACTTCACTGTTAGTCCTGGAGATATAAACCATGTCGATATAGATGCTCCTTCATTATTATTACGAGATCAATCACAGTCTCTCAGTATCACTCTCCGTGATTCCTGGAATAATACTATTTCCGCTGATGGGTGGGGCATTACTCTTGAGAGTTCTGATGCTATTATTGCTTCAGGATTTTCATCAACAGCAAACACTCTCTTTACTGGTAAACTGACTTCTCCTCTTGCTATTACGCCGAAACAGAGTGGTGCACTGGAGCTCGTATTTACTTTTAAAAAGGGGGATAAAAATATCGTAGAGACTCTCTCTCGCCAGGTAATCGCAGACATCAAACTCGTTGCAGATATTTCTCAACGTGATACTCTCGAGGTAGGACAGACTGTACCAGTGAATTTTAGCATACAGAGACAGGATGGAAGTGTAGTTGAAAATTGGGATATCCCACTCCATATAGCCGTACAGGGCGGTACTATGAAACTCAAAGATTCTACTATGATTTTTGTTGGAGGAAAATCTACGACGACACTCTCGACAGGTACTCGTCCTGCAGTTGGTAATTTTTCTCTCGCAGATGTAAATCTCGGGAAAATCATAGGTGATTCATTCATTGTCCATGCAGGCCCACCCGTACGTCTCACTCTGGATGGCCCAGATACTATTCATGCCCGAGTTGATGCTCGTGATCAATACAAATTCTCTCTCCATGATGCCTACGGTAATCTCACATCTCTTCGTGATTATCAATTTCATATAGAGTCAGATAAAAGTAAGCTCATTAAAAATATCACTTCTCCGGCTCTCGTTTCTGACGGGATATATGAATCGGAAATTGTGAGTCAGTGATATCCTGGACGTATGCTGTTGCGTGTTTGGCTCGAGAAGAATGGTAAAAAATCAACAATATCTACTCTAGAAAATGCATTGCAGATAAATTTTCTCCCTGTACTCACACCAAGTGATATGGAGAATAATTCTTGGAATACTTTGACTCAAGTTTTACTTGGTGGACCTTTCGGACAGACACCTACTTCTGGATACTTTGCTGGTTCATCTCTCTTTTCTTCTGAGACAACTTCTCTCTCGATTTCGACACTTATTGATTCTGTACAGTCTCCGATTTTTACTGTTACTCCTCAGTGAGGCATTACTGTATGATCATTGAGTTATGGCACAGGAATTGGTGTGTATGTTGAGTCTTTTGTTAATCGTACTTTGAGTCTCCTTCTCTCAGATTCTCGTCTCGGAAAGGTGGCCCATATTACCTATCCTCAATTTGCTGAAAACGTCTCTCTTGTACCATGTGATTTCAGTAAATCTGGTGACTGCGAAAAAGATGCAATGTTCTTTGTACCATCAGATTCTTCGATTACTTATCAGGACGGTAAGATCTCAAAAGATGGCTCACTTTTGTTTAATATAAAGGATATATTTAGTTTCGGAGGCTTATCGTTTGATTTTGTTACTAATACTGACGGTGCTCTTCAGTTTTCTGTTCGAAATGGTAATGAAGTTCTCGGTACGCTCCATCTCTTATGGAAATCTCGCATTGCGACAGATGAGAGACCAACACCAGATACTTATTATGTTCAGCCTCTTATTTCTACTATTCTATCTCGTGTTTCATGGACACAGACAAGTTCTTATGAGATGCCAAGTTTAGCATTTTACGATTCTCAAGAATTAGCAGAATGATCAGAATGAGCACATACACAAGGCTGGTCTCATTACCCTGACAAAACTGGTCTTGGCTGGACTTCTGATAATGTCTCTTTACTTCAGTTTGCTTCTGGACAAGAATGGTCTACATCTGTTCGTGATCATGCTGATTATCTCACTATCAATATAGGTGATCCGATTGTTACCCTACCAGAGTATAATGTTAATGCTGCAACTGGGTTTGATCATACTATTGGCGATCCTGTCTATCAAGGTATTTCTGATGTTTCTGATTTTACTTTCCGTGACATCAATAATGATGGTCGTCGTGATCTCGATGTCTACCATGATTCATGAATTGTTGGTGCTCGTGTATCTCGAGACGGTGATCAGTATGCTGATATAGGAAATTTACTTTCAGTTCAGGAAGCAGAAGATGGCATGATTCGTGTTGGTGATTTTACTTGAGATTGATTTGCAGATGTGGTCTATGTCGACACTGACGGTATTCTTCATTTAGTAAACCATGATGCTGCTGGACCGCAAGAAAAAGTCATACAGTATAATACTCAACCTCTCCTTGGCCAGATATTGCAATTAGAGGTGTTTGATATGGATCATGATGGTATAGATGATATCGTTCTCCTCGACCACCTCGGTTCTCTCTATATATTTTATGGAACTACTTCAGGGGTATTCACTGTTCAGTTATTGGAGCATGTTTATGATTTTGTGTTTTCTTCTCAGGCACAGGCTACCTATTTTACTGGTGCAGTTCGATATGATGGGCCTGGTTTTGTTACACCGGATAGTATCACACAAAAGACTAATGATTTTGAAACTGTTTCGAAACAGACACAGATAAATCAATCACTCTTCACTCAAATACAAATTGCTCGTGCAACGAGCAGTGCTGTTACTGCCCAGACAAGTGCATCGCTCTGATCAACTATGTATGACAGTCTCAATAATGACTCAAATGGATTCTTGCGTGGATATGATGGTGACGCATCTCAGCTCGCGAGTACTCTCAGAACTGGTTATGATTCTCTGCAGACTTCTGGTAGTACCACGGTAAGCGTTATAGGATGATCATCATGACAATACGATGTTTTTGATGTCCTGCGTGCACCTTTTGTCGATAAAACGAAACTTCTTATTACCAAAAAATATGCTTCTCTCGAAGCTTCTTCTCAAGTCGTCGCAGGATCTCCAATTGAGGTAACGATGGAGATAAAAAATAACTCTCCTCAAAATATATCGAATATTATTATTCTTGAAAAGTTCCCTGACTACCTCTCTGTTTCAGATTTTAGCTATACTCTTATTTCTGGTGACACCAAAGAAACTCATTCTTTTGTTGCTGATTCTGCTCAACAAAATGCAGGTATTATAGACTTGAGAGGTAAGACTCTAAAACCAGGGCAATCTATAAAAATAGTCTATAATGGTACATTACGATCATTTTCTTTTGGTCATTTTGATGTCGGATATCTCGAAGATAAAGATGATCCTACAAGTGCTGACGATATTCCAAAAGATAAAATTTTCTCCATTAATTCTACAGCTTCTCAGCTCGATAAAATACCAGAAAAAGATTTCTACAATCATGACAACTATGGAGATATACGGTTTAATCCAAATGAAACTTGTGGGGGACCGTTGCTCCTCTGGCGTTCTCATAATGCCTATGATCGCACCTACCATAAAACTGTTATAGTTCGTGATATACAAGACCCTGATAAAAATGCTACAGAAGTGACTCAGAATCCAACATCTGTCTTACCAAATACTTCTTCTGGAGTTAATGAATCTCAAACCACTTCTACCTCTAGTTCTTCTTCATCGTCTTCTGCTCTTGAGACATCTCAATCCGATCTCGCAACGTGGCAAGCAGATGGGGATGGTGATACAATTCCTGATAGTTCTGATGATGATAATGGTGATGTCTTTGAAGTGAGCACTTCATGAAATCAAACTCAGATCAGTATTGGTCTCGGTGAGGCCGAGTCTGCCATAGATGAAATTAACAAAGGCGTCAAAGACATACTCTCATGATTGAGTTGTGGTTTTGGATCAGCTGGATGTATATCTATGCCTATCAACTGGGCTGCAAATATGCCAGGGAATACTGTTACTTTTATGGGGTTTGCCTTTGGCAATGTTCCCCCTATAGCTTGTTATGATGATGTTAGGTGTGGTTATCCTATATTTTCAACTCCTACGGATTGTTGCAGGTCTTCTAGTTATACTGATTTATTGTTATGTGCTGCTCTTAAGGTAACATGATCTTCTACAAATGTTTGTACCTGGCCAAGTGCTTATGGTGGAGCTGGTGGAGCTTTTGACTACGAATCAGGAGCTGCTTCTGGTCAAAAATATGTGAAGGGGAGCGGTGTAGGAACATTTACTGGTGGGGAAGGTATTAGTACTTTTCGAATTTTTATCGGTGCTACTCTTACCGGAGCCGTCGCTGAAGTTATGTGTTTTGGTAAAAATACAAAAGATAATCTCTCAATAAATGTTCCAGGTCTTTTCCCAATTACTTTTGTGGGTAACTGTATATTTGCAACACAACCGTTGTTTCAGTGCGAAGATGATGGCTCTGAAGAATCTCCGCTTGTTACAGAAATGGATATGTCAGAAGATCTCTGAAGTGACGATGGGGATGACGGAGATTCATGAGACAATTCTGGAGCTGACGGTACGAATGTATTTACCAATGCTGATGATTGTTGATTCTATGAACCTATTTCTTCATATCCTGCTGATTTGTTACAGGCTGTTGCCAATTACTTTACACAAACTAATACCACTACGACTGATGCACTTCAGACAGCCATTGGTGAAAATTCAGAATTTCTAACAGATTCTTCTGGTGACTCTTCTCTCCAGTTGGCGACACTCTCGCCTGATGATAGTTATGAGAGACTCAATAATACACGAGGACTGTCTTTTACTGGTAGTTCATCTGGTACGGGAATTATCCAGATTTCTCTCGATCCGAGCGCGATGAAGTTCAAAAATTTCTGAAAAGTGATAGACATTCAGATGAGAAGCATACGTACATTCCCTAATTTTGTTATGGATTGGTATCATCGACAGATTGATGAGATTGTTGCGAGTCTCTCAAATCTGCCTGATATCAAGATTGTTCTTCCGGAGCTTTCTGGTCTTGCGGATTCCGGATGGATTTCATCGTTTTGATCTGGCTTTTGACAACAGCTCAAGAGCATAGTGAGTTCACCGAGTTCGACAACTTCTTGAACATCATCGTCTACGACATCAAGCACAGGAACTAGTTCTTCTACTACAGGTACAACGACGACAGGCACGAGCAGTACTTCTACTAGTGGCTCTACGACATCATCTGGTACAACGACTACGACATCTGCCACAGGTGGTAGCACCAGTAGTACTAGCGGTTCATCATCGACCTCTACATGATCTTCTGGTAATATTCTCACTTCTACTGGCAACACGCTCAAAAAATGATTCAATACTGTGACGAATACTCTTGATTCATGACTCAACTTCGTGAGTACTTGATTATGAAAAGGCTTATGAGCCGTTGATTCAGCTAAAAACACTGTAACATCAGCTATTCAACAAAAAACCACTGGTATACAAAATGCTTTTGAGTATCTCGGTACTTTGCCAATCATCGATGTTCATCCTAAGACTATTAGTTTTAATATTCCATGGGTTGGTAAGCAAGAAGCACAAGCATGGATAGCTCGGAATGAGGCTATTTTGGAGAGTTGGGAAAAACTTCCAAGCACAGCAGTGAGTAGTATCAACACGGCACCACTTATCTCGAGCATTCAATCAAATATCGAAACCGTTCGTACATATCTCGAACTCCCAGAACGTTTGCAGACACTATTTTACCTCAAAGAGAAACTCCTCTATGGAATAATCCAAAATGTTCAGGCAATTCAGAATTTGATGGGCGGATGGCTCTATGATAATGGTTTACGATTCAAGGCTTGGGTTGAGACTTTCATACTCGTGACTCGTCTTTGGGATCTCTGGCAAGTATTGTTTGATGTATTTAATGATTACGAAGTTTCATGTGGTGTTTGTCGTAATGAACGATGGAATCTCCAACACTGGCTCTGGATTATTATATCACTCATCATCCCGCCGATTCCAGTTATTCAGATGCCACGATGGCCAGATATAGAGCTCAACTTCACCGATATTGACCTCTCCCTCGATATTGCTTACCCTGTATTTAACCTTTCATTCTATCCTGTTCAGCTCCCGGATGCACCAACTCCTACGTTGAGTTGATTCTCTCTCGATCCGATGCCACAACTCCCACAACTTCCAAACCTGAATATTGATTTTGAAATTCCAGTTATACAACTCCCAAAACTTCCTGATCTCCCGCCTCCACCAAAAATTCCAGAACTTTCTCAGGCAATAACAGTGGTTCTCAAAATATTTAAATTGATAGTCCTTATCATGTGTCTCTATAGAAAAGTACCACTTTCTCCAGAATGGTATGTCGGTACAAAAGTGGCTCATAAAACTGAACGTCAGTGATATCTCCCATTTGATTTCTTGGATGTACGTATGCCTACAGTGACCACTGAATTTATAGATACCATTCGTGTTGCAACACATATCAAGCTCGAGTACGATGTTGATTTTGTCACAGATATGATTGAATCAGCTCTCGAACCTTTTACGAATTTCCCGAGAGATCTCCAGAGTTTATGAGTTGATACGACTTCATCTGTCCATATAGACATCAATCCGGACGATGGGGTACAAGTTCAGACATCTGCTCTTGATCCTGTGCATGAGCTCCCTCGTTTACTTACAGAGCTTTTTCATACTCTGGATAATGTCGTCTATGTTGATCCTCTTGAATGACAGAAATATCTCAGTGATATGATGGAAAAGATTGATGTCACCCCTGAGCGTCGTCAAAAGATTCAACAAATAATTGCAGCACAGCCATCACAAGATATAGATCAGAAATTCTCAGGAGTTCAAGAAAAATTCGAGAAAAGATTTGAAACCATGAATGATTCACTTGCTCTCGATATGAAAGATAATTCGCAAATATTGGCAGATCTACAAGCCTGGTCAAATGGCTCAAAGAAGCCAGAAGAAATAGCATTTATATGATCTCGTATTCCGGGAAGTATCCATCTCGCCAGTTCTACAAATACACCACTTTCACGCTTTATGAGTCTCGATCAGAGCGTATTGGCTCCAGCTCGTAACTTTATAGGAAGCTTCACACAGAATACTCTCTCTACTGCAGCCGTCGTAACTCCGCCTGCTGTACCAGCCCCTTCAACTGTCACTACATTTGCCAATAAAGCTCTCGATACTTCGAGTCTCCAAAAAACTCGATGACTCTATGTGACTCGAGGAGCTATTACCCAGAAATTGATTGATTATACAGAAGATCTCGATGGTGATACAAAAATACATGCCTTCGATGATGATAGAGATGGTGATAGAGATGTGTATTATTCAATCGGTAATACTATCTACCGTAAGGAAAATCACGCCAATAAGCCTCAAAAATATTTCATAGCAGACGCTCCAATTGTTTATAATTTGACTGATATTTATTCAGATTTCTTTGATATTGATGTCCCACTTGTTGAATTTCTCTTTGGGGATGCTCAGATTGACCTCCTCAGAACAGATAAGAGAGACGCTGTTCGTTATCAATACCTCTTGCGAGACAAAGATGATCACCTGAGACTTTTCTTATTCCGTTCACTTTTCCATAATGAAAAAAGTGATGCTGCTTATGTTGCGGATATTATGCCGGAGTTTGATATCTTATCGCTCACTTCTACAACAATAGTCCCTCAACCTATCATACATGATATTGATGGTCAGGCATCGATAGAACATTCTACTGTATACCGTACACTCATACCAAATCAGCTCTATATTGATGATGTATGAGACATGCGACAGCTTTCGTCTGATTTTGTTATTCGTGCAAATCAATCTGGATATACTTCAGAGAGAACTACTATGAATGTTTACTACCAAGGACAAGAACATGAATATAATTTACGTCCTGGTGACAGAATCGTGTTTGCAGATGACGCTCAAGTAGATGTGAGAGAGGGCTCGCTGATGCTGCTCTCAACAACATCAGAAAAACGCCTACTTACTCTCCGAGATATATCACTTCCTCTTCTTCCTGGAGATAAGATAGTGACTGATAAAAATGGTTCTGTTGATATTTCTTTCCCTGATGGAACACAAACCACATTGACTCAGAATCAGCATTGGATGCTCGATGTTTATGATCCAGAAATTGGTATTTCTTCTTCGACTCTTTCTGTCGATCCTTACTGGTATTATGGTCATATTGAAAATGCCCGTACTCTTTCTGAGTCACGTATTTCACGTTCTACTATATTTGATGCGTATAGTGAATTTGACCCATCTGCAGCACTCTCTCAAATTCCAACTGAAATTTCAATTTCCTTTGATCAGCCGACAGAGATAGATTTTCAGAATTATTTCCCAGCTGATACTCTCGATAATGTCGAAGTTCTCCGTCTCGCAGAATCTGAGTGGCGTCGTGATAGTGAATTGCCAACAAAAATTATATTTCAGACTCAAAAAGAGAGAAAAGAGATACTCTTGAGGATCACTGCTCACGGCATAGTTCGTGATTATGATACTACTTTAGTTACCAAGACCCCAAAACTAGTAGTAGACTCTCTCTCTTCTCAATGATTATTGACTGGTCATCTCAATGAGACGACTCTCTTGCCGCTCTGAATACAGTCATACATTGCCCATAAAGTGTGGACACTTGCTACTGGTATATCACTTGAGGGTACTGTATTTAGTACATCATTTGTTGATAAGCCAAAATTTGAAATAAGCTACGCATCCTCTCCGCTCGTTACTATTAGTCGTAATGATGGTAGTATGATCTTCTCTGCGGGAGTCACTATTGCTCCTGATCTAATTCTCGGTAAACCTCTCTCTCTCAATCTGCGAGATACAAAGGGGGAGAAAAAATTACAATTATCGTACCAAACTGATGCATGGAAATTCTCACAAATTACCAATACATCTGATATCCGCGGTAATGGTATATTTTTCCTATGATCTGGCATTCGTTTTGAGCCACCATCTCTCAATGATGCCAATCTCCAGTGAGGTGCATATCTGACTGATACTGATTTTAGACCTCTTATCGCTTTTGATAAAACTGGTACTATTCGATATATTGATACAACAATTGTTTGGAAAGTTACCACAGAATGAAATCTCGTTATTTATACCTTGGTGAGGGATGGTAAAGAATTGGGGAAGATGATTGTATCGGGTGAGATGACTACTTATTGGAAAACAAAATAAATACGATTTTATTCTGGCTTTCCTGAAGATGACTTATGATTTATCTGATATATCTTTCTTGGTATCAATACGCTGTCACCCTATATCGAGCCAAACATGATGGTGTCATATTGGATACGATTCGAGCATATTTTTTATATCAAGAAGCATAGTTTTATCAGCAGTAGACTCGAGCCTTATCGTTATGCTTTTTTCATCTATTTCACAAATATATTTTTCTTGTAAATCTACAAAAATAATAGGATTATTGTTGTCCGTTTTTTCTTCTTCGTCACCGAAGAGTCCATCATTTTTTGCAGCGGTACGGAGGTCTGAAATTGTTGACCGCTTCACCTGTTCGCCTTCAATAGAAATTTCACGCATTTCTACTTTACAATTTAATCGTCCTTTTACGAGAATAATCTCTCCAGACTTGATAAGAGGAGCTATCTGATCATAAAATTTGGGGAATACAACTACGGTGAATTTAAATCCCGTACTCGAACACATCACTATGAGCATGTTATCGCCTTTTTTGGTTTGAATTTTTCGAATACTATCTACGTAACCTATGACTTGTACAACTGGCTTTTCTTGTTTGTTTTTTTTGATATCTTCTTCTGCTGGCGGAGTATCGACTGTTTCTTTTTCTTCAGCAGTAATTGCTTCGCCTCCGTCACTGACTTCTGAGTCGATGAGTGGCTCGTCCGTGATAGCTTCCTCGAGAGTTTTTAAAAATTCTTGTACCTTACTCAGACCGAGAGATTTTTTTTCTATATAGCGTTTGAGTCCATCGAGAGGGTCTCCTGATATACTCATACCAATAGCATTTCTTTCTTCTCTTATTTTTTCTTCAAACGAGAATGGTGGACCATCCTGGAGTATGAGGCCGCCACCGTTATTTGACTCTCAACCGAGATCGAACATGTCCATTTGTTTCGTATTTGTTTTATGCTCAACCTCCCGCAGATAACCTGCCATACGTTCCATATTTGCGAACATGTGTCCACGTTCTCAAAGCGTATCCATGGCTCCACTTTTTATGAGTGCATCAAGGGTTTTTTTATTAATGACATCTGATCCAGTTCGTTTTACGAAATCCTCAAGAGAAATATAGGGACCATTTTCTCTTCCTCTGAGGATAGTATCGATAGGGCTATCTCCGACTCATTTAATTGCTTTGAGTCCAAAACGGATTTTATTTTTGTCTATGTATGTAAAATGACTCCTTGATTCGTTAACATCAGGGACTAGTACATTGATATTCTTTGATTTTGCTTCGTTGATTTCGAGAACGATTCGGTCCGTGTCATCTTCATCGGAGACCATGAGGGCTGTGAGAAATTCAGTAGGGTAGTATGCCTTGAGGTACGCCGTCTGATAGGCAATCATCGAATAACATGCCGCGTGAGATTTATTGAAACCATATCCTGCAAATGGTTCAATAATATCGGTGAATATATAGGTAGCGAGCTTTTCGCTATGTCCCAGTTTTTTCGCTGCTTCGATAAATTTTCCTTTCTGTTCGTCCATGAGCTCCTTGATTTTCTTTCCCATAGCACGACGCAGTATGTCAGCTTCACCCAGAGAGAATCCGGCGAAGGCTTGGACAATCTGCATGATCTGCTCTTGGTAGACAGCGATACCTTGTGTGAGTTGGAGGATTTGTGCGAGAGACTCGTGTGGGTATTTTACTTTTTCTTTTCCGTGTTTTCGTTTGATATACGTCGGGATGTAGAGCATCGGACCTGGTCGGTACAGAGATACCATAACGATGATATCTTCAAATGTATTTGGCACCAGTTCCTGGAGGTATCGACGCATACCCGCGGATTCGAATTGAAATATTCCAGTCGTGTCACCCTTGGCAAAGACGTCAAAGACTTTTTGATCGTCCATAGGGAGTTTGTTGATGTCGATTTTTACCCCGTGATTATTTTCGATGATACGGAGTGCTCGATCAATGATGGTGAGATTACGAAGTCCCAAGAAGTCCATCTTGAGGAGCCCGAGTCCATCGAGCGGGTAGGCAGAGAATTGTGTAACGATGGCTGTCTCATCTTTTGGTGGATGTTGAAGTGGGCAGAAGTCTGTCATCGGACTCGGGGCGATGATGACGGCACACGCGTGGACACCGAGTTGTCGCACGGTTCCTTCGAGCTTCTGAGCATTGGTGATAAGTTTATTGTGAAGGGGGTTATTTTCTATGGTTCTTCTTAGGTCTGGATTTTCTTTGATAGCATCTTCGATAGTAATACCAGGACGAGCAGGGATGAGCTTCGCAAATTGATTCATCTCAGCGAAGGGTATGCCGAGAGCTCGACCGACATCTTTCACAGCCGCACGAGCTGCGAGCGTACCAAATGTACAAATCTGTCCCACCTGATCGTGACCGTATTTTTCTCGCACGTATTCGATGACACGTCCACGTCCCTCATCAGAGAAGTCGATATCGATATCGGGCATGGAGACACGAGCAGGATTGAGAAATCGTTCGAAGAGGAGCTGATAGCGAAGGGGGTCAATATTGGTAATACCTGAGAGATAGGCGATGATGGCACCGGCAGCAGAACCACGACCAGGCCCCACAGGGATATCGTGTTCTCGTGCCCAGCGGATAAAGTCGGCGACGATGACGAAGTAGCCATCAAATCCCATGAGGTGGACAACAGCGAGCTCGTATTCGAGACGATCAAAAATAGATTTTTTTTCTTCTGAAAGCTCGGCGTAGATGATTTCTTTTTTATCATTTCTCCAGGTTTTTGGGAGTTCGATGAGATCAGCAGGGGAGAGCTCTTTGAGGGTGGGTATTTCTGCTTTTATTTCTTTGTGAACACATTCTACTATTTCGTCGTTAGAGAGTGTGAATTCATAGCGATTATTGAGTCCCTCGAAACACGTCCAACGGAGGAGCCATTCTTGATCAGTGAGTGTGTCAAAATCGTGTGGATACTTTTCTTGATAGATTTTTTTTCGTACTTCTTCTTTTTCGTTGAGTTTGTAGACAGGGAGAAGGGGTTTTCCATGAGGAATTTCTATATCAATCATGTCTGCGATTTTGAGCGTATTTTCACATGCCTCTGGAGCGTAGGCAAAGAGCTCGCGCATTTCCTCTGCTGGTCTGAGAGAATAGTTCCCATCGATGAGTGTCTTTCGGTCTGGATCATCGAGACGACGACCACTTCCGATACAGGAGAGGAAGTCCTGAGCCTCTGCATCATCTGCACGGGAATAGTGGACATCATTGGTTCCGACGAGTGGAACGCCGGAGAGTTTGCTCAATTCTACGAGTCTCTGATTGTAGGCTCACTGTGAACCGCGATCTGGATGTTCTCCGATTTCGAGGTAGTAATGGTCTTTTCCAAAAACGCTCTGATAGTAGCTGATTCTCTCCAGCAAAAATGCAGTATTTTTCCCAGAGACGACGTGCTGAGCGAGTTCACTGGTGAGGTCACCTGAGAGGGCTATGGTATCTGGTGCGTATTTTTCGAGCGTCGCAAAGTCTATCTGTGGCTTATTTCAGACATTGCCATCGAGATACGCGCGAGTGGTGAGTTGTATGAGATTTTTGTAACCGTTAAAATTTTTCGCGAGGAGAATGAGGCTGTAGACTTTTGCATCACGGGCATCGTATTTTTGTCCTTGTTCACAGATAAAGACTTCTACACCAATAATAGGTTTTATGCCTTTTTTCTTACAGAGAAGATAAAATTCAAATGCTCCATGGAGATTGTCTGTATCCGTGATAGCGAGTGCTGGCATGCCCAATTCTTTTGCACGCAAGACAAAAGCCTCTGGGTCGCCGAGACCCTGAAGAAATGAGTAGTGTGTATGGAGATGGAGATGGACGAAGGACATGACCTCAGCAGAGTATTCAAAAAGCACTAAAAATCAAAGCAACTACAATAGATATGACAAAGTCTCGATATGTATATAATTCTTCTATGAAAAAAGTAGCTATTTA
>DALYDS010000009.1:0-18415 GCA_031973055.1 bacterium
AAGTGAAACTGCGAGAGAAATCGGTTACGAGAGGCGAGTAATTCAAGTACTTCAGGATCATTCATGAGTTCTGAGGCGTCTTCAAATTCTCGCCCATTTCCTGTGATAGCTCTCTCCATTCCGTCTTTTTTTGCACGACATTCTTGAGTTTCTTTCAACGGAATAGAATCTCGTTTGAGTCCTGCGCCGGCCTGTATCGTGACATCTCCATTTTTCCGTATGTGTGCCATGCGGATAAGTATGGCTGTATCGAGGGTGCCGTCAGGTTTGAGTATACCTATCTCACCGCCGTAATATCACCGAGACTGTGTCTCATATTTTTTGATAATCTGTGATGCTGATTCTTCGGGTGAACCAACAAGGGTTGGAGCATGAAGCGTTTGTCGCAAGGCATCGAGGCTGTCCAAATCTTTTTTTCGTTTTCCAACAAGTCGATACTCAGTATGAATAACAGCACCATTTTGTCGTAAAAATGGTCACTCAATATGTCATCCTCCGTCACAGAGGGTTTCCATCATCTTGAGTTCTTCATCGAGCACCTGGAAGAGTTCGTATGTCTCCTTACTGTTACTCAGAAAATCTATCAATCTCTCTCGGAGCGGCCTGGGATCTTCGGGATCGATTTTTTTGAGTGTACCAGCGATAGGATTCATCGTGACTGTGTCACCCTCGATACAGAGGTGCTGCTCTGGTGTTGCACCGAGGAAATCATTTTCCCCATCAGAGAAATGAAATGTCATATATTGACCTCGTTGTTTCAGGAGATTCTTGTAGATAGCGCGAGCTATTTCAGATGTATAATTGTGTATTTTTCCAGAAAATGGTTGTGAAAAAATCACCTGAGCGATGTTTCATCCTCCTATTTCTGTTTCGATTATTTCTCGAGCAATTTTCGCATATTCTTCATCATCGAGCTGAGGCTTGATGAGACGTTCTAATTCAACATGGATATCTGGAATTTGTTCCAATAGTTCCTCGCGAGAAATAGTATGTGTCTCTCAAACATCTATAGCAAGAATTGGCTCGTCCCCATGAGCATCATAATCGCCCTCACGTTCCCTGATGGTCCGAAATGGATTCATAAAAACGAGGGTTTTATCGACCTTGCTTCGTACATATTTTTGCATGTCCGAGAGGGAGTGAAATTTCTGGAGTTCTCCTCTGTATTCAGTAGCGGTGCCATTTTTTTCGATAGTGGCAAACGGTATATCTGGTTTCATAAAAGAATGTTAAAATAAATAATGTATTACTACGATGTGACAAAAGAGTCACAAAAAGAGAGACTTAAAAAGTCTCTAGTGAGTACGGTGTACTCTGAAATACTATTTACGCCATCATTCTTTTATTCTGCCGTACTGAAGTATGCGAGATCCTCGACTGACAGTCGTGATAGAGAGTTCGAGTTCTTCTGCTATTTCACGTTGAGTTTTCCCAGCAGCGAGAGCGTGCATGATTTTGATTCTCTCATCGAGTGCTTCGATTTCTTGAGGTGTCATCATATCTTCGAGAAAGCCATCGAGATTATCTTTGTGACGTTTGAGTTCTGCTATGATGTTGTTACGGAGAGTGCCTTGGTAAGACATAAATTATACTAATGTATTACTACGATGATATACAGAGGGGAGAGAAAGTCAAAAGAATTTAAAATTCTTAAATGAGATTTAGTTCGAGCTATTGGAGTATTTTCCTTTTGCCGGTAAATCAAACATAAATGCTGTTGGATGGCCTTCTATCAAAAATACAATTCTGAGTATTGGTTCGTCTGATGTGTTTACAGTAATGCCAGAACGAACAAAATCTATATGATAGGATGTGTCACTAATTTTTTGTTGCAGCAATCAGATATTACCAGTGTTCTGTACTCTGTTTCTAAATGTAGGTGCACCATTGAGTTTCACTAAATAATCAACCTGAGAAAGCATCTTTTCTGTCTCTATAAGTCTAGCAAGGTGTGCTTGTATCATAACTGATAATTCAGAAGCAGGTATGCTGGTTTCAAAAAATTTTCCATCATGTAGTGTGATCTTGATAGCTATAGCATAAGAGCCTCACGTAATTTCTGGTTTTACTTTCAAATCAGTGAGTTTAGCGCGAAAAATATGTGATATTTGAGCCACCAAATCGTTCCCCAAAGTGAGGATAGATCCGTGTCGAGAAAAATCCTCACGACATTTCGCTATACATTCTTTTATACTTACCTGATCCTCGGTATTCATATTTGTTTCTATGGCTGCTGGCTCTGCTCCAGGGGTCAATATATCAACTGATTGTCCCCCGAGTGTGACTCGGATAACGGCCCTCTTTTTTCATTCGTGTATAATGGATTGGAGACCAAAAGGATTTCCTGCAAGTCCAGGAACTTTTAAAAATTCTTTTTTTATAACATCTTCTTCCATAGGGTGGAGTACGGCTTTTCCTTCAAGCCCTCTCGGTAATGAGAGTATTTTCCCTATACGAATACCAAAATCTGGTACATATTTATGTTCGACCATTCATCCGGCAGAATTTTCTGGATATGCTAATACATACTGTAGTGCTGCATCAAAACTTGCTCCAGCAGAGAGAGGAAAAGGAGATGTTACGTATATATTATTAGGTTTAATAGTTAATTTACCAGTTGGTACAGTCGTCACTACATCAGGAAAATCGGGTCCAGGATTTGCCATAAATTTCTCTACGAGTTCACCACCGATAGTATATCGCTCATGAGGATGGAGTCATCCAGTACGTGCTCACTTAGATGTGACAATCACGTTACCTGAAAAAATAGTTCTATGTGCACGAGATATATATACATGACAATCAATACCGTATGCTGATATACTATTGCAGAGAACAGTGATATTTTCTTTGCCAAATAGTGTACCCAGAGGTCCTCTACCTATCTCATCCTGGAGGGATATGGCTAGTTCATTGAGAAAATCATCTGGAAAGGCATGATGTGAGTCACGAAAATCCTCCTCGATTTTTTTAATAGCTGGTTTTAGTTCGGCAGATTTTTTTCATAAAAGTGTATCAATGGCAGCCGATACCATCATGTCTATGTATACGGGGTTTCCATTTCTCGAAATATTTTCCTCCATTACCTGTATGCCATCAGGGTCATGTTGAGTTGCATATTCACGAAGAGCGGTTCATATATGTATCATACAGCCTTCACTTTGTCCTTTGAGAGGTGATGATTCATCGATATTATATATTTGTACATCGAGCCATTCTCCGTTATTACTCGGATGTCCAACAACAGAAAATTTGCTTCTCTCTATTCCACCTAGTGCTTCAATGATTTTTTCTGAGAGGCGATTTGAATTTTTCTCTACGATTCCGATATCCTGTATTGTGATGTTTCACGATTTTATAGCTGATTTGAGAGCTGTAGCGAGGTGTACAAATTTCTCTGGTATCATCTCTTGACCGAGAGAAAAATAAAGAGACATCTTGCCCGGATAGGACAAACGGAGTGTTATCTTATCTCATTCTGCCAGCGTGTACGTGTGAGTATTATCTGGTATGACAGCAAAAATTGTACTTTTTTCTCTCATAAAAGAAAGGAGGTCATCAAATTTCTTTTCAGAACAAAATTGGATAATCTGAGCTCTATTTTCTTTGAAGAAAATATCCCATGTATTCTCCAGTTGCGTACGCAGATTTTCATCACTCCCTATAAGTCGTGGCTCCGCTATAGATACCTTGAGAGGATCTCCTAATCGTACGAGCTCTGCTATTTTTTCTTCTGAGAGATTGAGATTGTGATTTCTATTTTCGTCTCTTATGAGAGCGACAAGCTGGTTATATTTTTCAACATCTTCAGGAGTTATCTTCGTGAGTTCTTCAGGTGTAAAATAATCCCCTAATCGTGTCGCCTTTTCTGCTGCAAATGTACGAGCAGTGTCTAGGTGTTTTTTGTATAAAAATCCTCCGCCAGTTAAGAATGCTGCAGATATGCTGAGAATAGCCGCTATTTTCCATTTTCTATGACTTACGATAGGTGTTGTGCTCGCTACTGTTTCTATTTCAGTTGCTGTCTCCAGAGGAACATTAAGAGCTCCCATGGTTTGAAAAAAACTCACTGCTTCTATCGCTTCAAGCTGATCTATTTTAGCCTGAATTGCTACAATTTGTGTTCAGCAATGAGCCATTTCTCTTTGTGTAGATTTTTCTCTGCCAGAAGCTTGTTCTCTTCTTTTTTTCAGACTTACATTTTCCTCTTGAGCCTCATGAGCCTCGTGTCTTGTTGTTGTATGACTAAATATATCTGCTCACTTACTGAGCCTAGTCCTTAATCGTGTAAATGTTGCTTCGATGGCACTTAATTGAGAACCAAGACTCGATAATTCTCATCGGATTTCAGATGCTCTCGCTTCAGATTGAGATTGTTGTTGTCGTAATGTCGTGATATTCTTCTTCAGATTTGCAGTCAGGTTCTCTATGGCACTGAGGATACTCCCTATAAAATCTTGTGAAAGAACTATATTTGATACATTTTCAGTTGTTTCAATTCTATCTATTGTCAGATCTCACTCTCAGAAATTGATGCCTAATGTTTGCAGAGAAAGGTCTTTTTGAAGACCTTTTAAAAAGCCATTGATATCTTGTCGGAGTTGTGACAGTGCCGTCTTCAGAGAGGCCTTATCTAATTGAATACTTGAATCTAATTTATTCGACGAGGAATCCATGCAATGATTTATAATTTTCTGTATTATAAAAAATTACTATACAATGCAAGTATAAAATGTAAAATTACAACACTATGTGTTAAATATTTGCATTTGTGAATACTTGATTCGAGAATGGACTGAGTATAGGATAACTATTTGCCCAATCATTGGAAGATCATGTATTGATTGCTCAAGTATGAGCCGCCGAGCTATTATCTGACCAGAGGAAGCTATATCGTACTGAACCAGATGACCCATCAGGTGTAGCAGAGAGATTTATGATATTGTCAGTAGGAGCGTGATTAACCAAATAACGCTTAGTATCATTATACACATAATCAGGTTCGAAACCTATAGTGAAAGAATCAGCAGGATTTATTTCCTGATCACCCGTATTAAATCCTTGCATGGTGCCACGGAGTGTAAGGGTACGAACTTGCCCAGCACCGATAGTGAGTTCTTTATTAGAATCCCAGGTAACAATAACATAATTATCAGACTCTGTAAGTCCGCTTGCCGACTCAACTGGAGAACCATTCTGATCCTGAATAGTAATATCAGCCGCAGTAATATCAGTACCATCAATTGAGAGCTTGAGGGATTCTATTTCAAGAGTATCGCTAGATCCACCACCGTCAACCCATGAAATAGGGAAGCGAATTTGTTTTACAGAAATACCATTAGATGTTGTTGCAGTTACAGGGGCTGCAATTGAGAACTTGAGGATATCTCGAGCTGTACCATTGGTAATTTTTGTCGATGTATTAACAGCTATTTGTGTGAGCACGGGGAAAGATTTGTAGACATATTTTGCGTTTGCGACAATATCTGTCGGATTTGTTGTGAGTGTTCCATTTGTATCGTTCTGATAGCTGACCTCGTCGAGCGTGAGTCAGACATTTGATTGAGATAGCCCAGCTCCAGCGCCTATAGTATTCAGAGTCAGTCTCACAATGATTGTTTTGGTCGTATTAGCGGGGATAGCTAAATTGAGAGCATCAATGGTAGCATTATTACCAAGAAAAAAACTCGGAGAACCAATAGTATTTGATCCATCATAAAGCTGTATGGAATTGATTGCTGAAGCAGCTTCTGAAGAGCCAACTTTGAATTTCAATTGTTTGACAGTGTGTTGGATATTTTCTGCTTTGAAATCAAATACTGCAGCTACCACAGTGCTTCAACCAGTTGCATATCCTGTTAGTGGGGTAGCTGAAGAGAGTGATACAAGTAGATTTCATGTTGGAGCATTACAAGCATTATTTGCATAGACAGTACCAGTAGGACACTTGAAGCTACAATTTTGGTAAGGCCCGGTTGGTGAACCATCGTATGTCCATGCACGAGAAGTATTGCCAACATTATTTAATATTGTTGCATTTGTAGGGAGAGTACCAGTACAGGCTATAGTTGGCGCTTGGTTCGTGATAGTTTTTTTACATGCATCTATTGTCGTTGTCTGCCCATTGACGAAACATTCGGCTGTATAGGTACCAGTTGGGTTTGATGGAATCGTGATAGACCCTGTTGCTGTTGTAGATGTTTGGACTATCCCACCATCAGGTTTTTTGATGACAACAGAATATGTCTTTGGTGTACAATATTTGGGGTCAAGGACGCAGAGGATATCTGTATTTGACTGACAAGTATAAGTGACAGTACCACCTCATTGTGTCATATTTGGACTTACAGCTAAATCTTCACATGATTCGACTGGTGTAGTTGTTTTACATGCACCATCATTACAACCGTTTGGACAATCCTTCTTTTGAGCAGACCAGTATATCTTGGCCCCACCCTCAGGATAGGCATAACAATAGGCTTCACTGACCCATTCTTTGCCATCCGCATCTTTGTTACATACGTCTGTATATGTATATGGTTCGTCATACCAGGCAATTCCAGAAACAGTTCCTTTGGTATTCTCAGTCAAACCACCATCAGTATCGGTACAAGAAGTACCTCCAGTTTTATTGATAGCTACGATAGTAAAGAATGTGGGTGGTATATTTGATTCTGTGCTCATTACGGCAAATTTATATGTACCAGCAGTATTGATTTTGAATCATTTTGTAAATGTATGCACGCCCTTATCTGCTAGAGTAAATTTATACTGACCATTTGTGGCTGGTAGAGTCACATTTGCATCGGCACTGTCATAATCAAATTGAATAGTTCATTCGTACGTGTCGAGTAAGCCCTCATCAGCGCGGAGTACTTTGATGCTGACATCAAATGCTTCATTGACGAACACAGCTGTAGATGCTCATACAGAAAATTTTGCAAGCTCTGTCTGAGAATTAGTAATACATGCACCATCACTACAACCATTTGGGCAAGAAACTATTTTAGATCGTGCATATTCCGCAAGGCCATCATTTGTGCTATATTGATCACAAATTGCTTCCAAAACAACACAATTGGAACCAGTACAAGATTTTACTAAATTATATTGATCATTATATCCATTGAATACTTTAAGATTGCATTGATCCTGAACTTTTTGTTCTCAGATTACTGCTTCACCATATTTGAAAATATTTTCTCCTCCATCACTATCATTACATCCATTTACCACTTCACTTTTACAGAGGCTATCACACCCATCACCATTAGCCGTATTCCCATCATCACACTGTTCAGCTCATTCTTTTATTCCATTGCCACAGCCAGATGGAGCATCATCACACTGTTCTGAGTTAGAGTAGTTATTTACACCACATTTTCCTGTTTCAGGAGAACACTTATTTTGGCAAAATGTTTCTGCATATTGTTTCCAGAGAGTTTGAGACTTACATGAACTCGTACCTCCCTCGTTTTGTTTTTCACCATTATAACATGTCCAAGAAGCATATCGGAAAGATGCATCAGTGGCTTTTATGGTTGTGATATAGTTTGATTCTTGAGTGCTGAATGAACCAGAATTTGCAAGGATGCTTGGAATAACAGAAAAACTACATTGAGCGCCAACACCACCTGATTGCATGTTTGCTTTTATAGTAAACTTTTTTTCAGTATTTGGTTTGATAAGGATAGGGTTTTTGATATTAAATTTTGTATACGTTTGACTATAGTCCTCACTTGTTGCTATAAGCTTTGTTCCATCATAGAGCTCCAGCATACCGTCAAATAATTGGTTTCTT
Source organism: bacterium (assembly GCA_031973055.1). Classification (GTDB taxonomy): domain Bacteria; phylum Patescibacteriota; class Gracilibacteria; order BD1-5; family JAGOOR01; genus JAGOOR01. Next base: position 7,802 of record DALYDS010000009.1, read on the forward strand.
AATTTTGGATCAGCACAGCTAATAAACTGTTCTGGTAGCTGCCCACTACCCTCCAAAAACTCGCTACTCAAAACAACATCAGTCATAGCTACTTCACCATTTTCAGCTTTTACCTGAAATTCGTAAAGAGTTTGAGAGTCGCTACCAAGCTTGATAGTTTGATCTTTTTTTGTTTCCCAGACATTGAAATTTCCTGGCTCACCCGTGATTGGTGATTTTGCGTATGCAATGAAGGCAAATTTTGTGTTTTGGTTCTTGTTTTTGGTATCATATTGTCCTCCTACATTGATCCCTCCTGCATCGAGAGTAAAACTATGATCTTCTGCTATATCAATATTGGCATTTAAGTACCAATAAACAATATCCTGTTTTTTGAGAGTAATTGGAGAACTCAGAGGACAATGAATACTATCTCCCGTTTTCTCACATTGTGCTATGACATCATTTGTCTCAATGCCTGTTGAGAGGCGTATATTGATAAATTTTGTTTTTTGATCATCTGTACCCCCTAGAAAGAATGTAAGAGACTGAATTGATACATCCTTTACTTCAGAACCCTTGAGCATAAATCTATACTCCACTCATGCTTGACCAAAGGGATATCCTTGAAATATTTTTCATGATTCATTTTCACATGGTGTATTGAGATCCATGCCAAGTGTGTGAAATATAAATGAACAAGCAGGATAGAATTTGACACCCAGTTCGGCTTCACACGATTCGTAATTTGTAATGAGGAGATTATATCAGTCAATCTTACGCTGCCAGGTTGCGATATTATTTTGTTTTAATTGTATTTTTCATCTGAGAGTATTACTTTGAACACTCGTTCCAATTTCATTTTGGAGTTTCGTGATATCAGTTTCGAGATTATTGAGTTTTACAATTTCATTTTCGAGTTTTAATTTTTGTTTTATTTTGTTCTTACAGATACTCGTATTTTTATTCTGGCAATTTGTTTCGATATAGGTTCTGAGAGGTTCGATGAGACCATTAATACGAACTATTTCTGCTGGTCTCGTAGCTATCTGAGCTTGTTTTTCACCTATCGTAACTTCTTTGGCAGAAATTTTACCATTGAGCACGACTATTTCATTATTAATGATCCCTATATTATTCTCAGCTTTTATTTTATTAGCAGGAGCATTAGTATACTGAGCGAGTTTTTTTTGTTGACCACTTCCACTACAAGCGTAATCAGAACTACTGAGTGCATCAGACTTGAGACCCGTGAGACTCATACGTCCCGTACTCACTAATGCTACTACCGTGAGTAACAAAATCGCACCAGCGATAATACCTATCTTTTTCTTCTGAGAAAGCGCTTCCATAAAATAAAAATAAAAAATACCTAGTTTTAGATTACCAGGTATTTTTATGGATGTCAAATATACGTACTGTTTTTACCCAATCACATTTCCAGCCTTATCACGAATCACCATTTTTTTCTCTTCGGCCTGGCGGTTCGCTATAGCCTGTTGGATAATCATAAATACTGTACCGATGAGCCAATAGAGACCGATACCAGCTGCATATTGGTAGGAGAGAAAACCAGCCATAGCCGGGAAGATATAGAGCATCATCTTTTGCATCTGTTGCATATCTGGCATATTTGGATCTTTTGGTTTTTCTTCTTCTCCGCTCTTCGCTTTTTGTGCTTTGATCTTTTTCTGTGACAACCACATCTGACCGAACTGGAGGCCTCCCGTGAGGACACCGAGGACAACACCAACTATACCTCCCCCTTGACCGAGCTCGAGTCCAAAAAAGTGTGAATTGATGCTCACATCGCGGAAACTCTGGAGCCAATCAATATGGTAGAGGTGAGCGAGATTACTCGGACTACCGATGTTGAGGATGACCTGGTAGAGGACGATAAGAATAGGGATTTGTATGAGAATGGGGAGACAAGAACCGAGAGGGTTTACTCCTTCTTTTTTGTAGAGTTCCATCATCTTCATACCAATCTGTGCCTGGTCGCCTTTGTGTTGTTCTTGAATAGCCTTGATTTTTGGCTGTATGACTTGCATACGGCGCTGTGATACGAGCATTTTTTGTTGTGGGAGGAGGAGAGCTAAACGGATAATGAGTGTAATAGTGATAATAGCCCATCCGAGACTATGACCAGGGATGATGAGCACGAGGGCCGCAAAAAAATTGTAGACAGGATTATAAAAGAACGTCCTAAAAAAGAGACGAATAAATCCTGCTTTCCCGAGAGTAATGTTTACCTCTGTTTTTGTCTCTGAGTCAGGTTGTGCATAACTAAACCGGAGCGCTGTTTCTGAGAAATTCTGGAAACCATCTTGGAATGTGATGATGTCTTCTTTTGTATGACCGATGAGAGGAGTAGTTGTCTTAGCAGGAGCTTCAACTGTACGGCAGAGTGTGGGAGGAAGTGTGGCTTTTTCTTCACCGTTGGCCATCATTTTCAAATCACGACAAGTGTCGACAGTGATGGCTGTTTCAGAATTATTCACCAGTGAGATAGTTGGTGTTTTTGGGAGCGTGTAACTCGACGCATCGCTGACTATCCGTACTGATGCTGGCTCTGGAGTAGGTTCTTTGGTCGCTGACTGGTAGAGTACGATGAGGACAAATATACCATAGATGACGAGAAGTGTTTTTTTTGTTGAATTCATAGAGCAGTATTATGAGGTAATTTTATTTTGTGCAAACTGAGTTCATTTCTCGAACACTTTCACCGCATCATCAATCCATGCCTGGGGAATCTTTTTTTCTGGTATTTTTAAACCCTTTTTGAGCGTAAAAACACACTGGAAGCACTGAGAGGCAGGTGTTTTTAAGTATGGCAGTAGGCCATCATAGAGGCCACGGCGATAGCGATTTCTCTGGACGGCTCTCTTATCATGCTTGCGAGATATGCTCACAGCCATACGATGATGAGAACCACGTGCTTCAAATGCATTCATCGTCCAGTAGGTTCAAAAAAAGGGTCTTCCTTTTTTGAAGACCCTGCTTACTTCGTATTCTCTGAGACGATATTTCTGTGCAATCATTGAGAGGAGGATTATTTCCTACTTATTTTTTCTTCCAGCGATGATATGGAATTTTGGATTTCCTTTAGGAGATTTGAGACGAACAGGGTAAGAAGGTGTCAATTGATGACGACCCTTTGAGCGACGTCGGCGGAGGACGTTGCGACCATTAGCAGTGACAGATCTCTGGAGAAATCCGTGTGTGCGAAGTCTTTTGCGTTTTTTGAGCTTTCCGAGCATAGTGATGAATTAAAAATGATAGTGAGATAATATAGAAAAAAGAACAAAGTCAATCTATTTTGCTGATGGGTCAATTGGTTCCGGTTTTTTCCCTTGCAGGAGCTCTTTTTTTGGATCGTAGAAGTCGAGGTTTTTCTCACCGACGATTTCGACCATATGGTCGAGGAGTTCTGATATTTTAATTTCTTGTTGGACACCTTTCTCCATATTTTTGAGTTGGCACACGCCACGTCTCGCCTCCATGATACCGATGATGGCAACATATTTTGCCTTGAGTTGGTTTGCTTTTTTGAGCTGTGTCTTCATCGATGGAGAACCAAATGAAGCGAGGACATTGAGACCCATTTCACGTGCTTGGACACTGATAGGGAGAGCGATACGTTTTGCTTCTTCTCCGACCTGGATGAAGTAGAGGTCTATCGTATCTTTGTTGACGATATAGAGTCCTGACTCAACCATAGAATCGATGAGACGTTCGACACCGAGTGCGAAACCGACAGCAGGGACAGGATTTTTGCTGCCGAGGCTCGTCGCGAGACCATCATAACGACCACCACCACAATAGGCATCCTGAGTACGTCCTGAATTATCGACACATTCGAACACGACATCACAGTAATAGTCGAGACCACGGACGAGTGTCGGATCTTCTTCGTATTTTATACCGAGTAAATCGAGATAGGATTTGACGGATTCGTAGTATTCGTTTGAGTCTTTTTTGAAAAAATCACGGAGTTTCGGAGCGTAGGGAAGTATCTCACGTACATCTGGATTTTTGGAATCGAGGAGACGAAGAGGATTGTGCTCTACACGAGCCTGGTCTATCTCATCGAGGAGGTGAGATTTGCCACGAAAAAATGCCTGGAGTTCAGCGATATAAGCTTCACGTTCCTTGGTATTTCCGAGGGTGTTGATTTTGAGAGTGAATTTTTCACCGACACCACAATCTTGGAGGATCTTCACGGCCATGTGGATATTCTCCGCATCGAGGACAGGATCGCGTTCACCGATAATCTCAGCACCGAGTTGATGAAATTGTCGGTATCGTCCCTTTTGAGGTCTGTCATACCTGAAATGAGGCTCGATATAAAAGAGATATACTGGCTGAGGATCATTTTGGAAATTTTCCAAATACGAACGCATAACTCCAGCAGTTGATTCTGGTTTGAGGACGAGGTCACGACCTTTTTTATCTTTGAATTCGTAGAGTTCTTTACTCACAACATCAGTATGCTCACCGACGCTGCGCACTATCAAATCACGCATCTCCATGATAGGTGTCGAGATACGTGTGAAACCAAAATGTCGAAAAATATGTCGAGAAACCTTTTTAATAAAGGTGTAATAACGCTGTTGCTCGCCGAACCAATCTTGTGTTCCGCGTACTTTTTGAGGGACTTCCATAATAATTCTAGAAAAAAGAAACTGGGCGGAAGTATAGTATTAAACTCATAAAATGCAATAAAAAATAATTTTGATTTGCTTGTATCTAAAAAGTAATTCTTCACACAATCCTCACAAAACTACTCTAGTCAAGTCCAGAAAAATTCGTATAGTTAAAATATTATGAAAACACTCAATTTCGCAATTCTCTGTATTGCTCTCTCTTTCTCGCTCTTCACTTTTGGTCAAGATAAGCCTACCGTGAACTCACTCTACGAGTTCGCTCCAAAATCAGCTGAAGACAAGAAAGTAGTCACAGAAGAAAAGCCAGCCGCTACGACTGAAGAATCAGTCAGTGATGTACCTGAAAAAACAACACAAGATGTTCTCGTGGCTGATGCTCAGACGCTTATCAAGGATAAATTAGTTCAGAAATATCAGGTCAAGCTCGATGATGTCATCACTCGTCTTACTGGTAAACTCCAAACTGTTTCTGCTGAATCACAGAGAACTGCTCTCACAGAACTCCGTACTCGTATCGGAGAAAAGAAAAACGTCATCATCGCTCAGAAAGACTTCGATCCTCTCAAAAAGGAAATCATTGTCGCTCTCCTCGATCATATCCTCCTCCGTATAGAAGGACTTATTCAGCAGTCAGCACAGAACGAAGCTCAAAAACCAAAAGCATAACTTTTTGCAAGAGTTGTATCTATAGAAAATAGATAATTTTTGCTTGCGCAAAAAATAACATAAGTATACTCAGTCATACTCAGTATATATAATCATACTCGTATGAAAAAAGACAAAAAATGCCATGAAGAATGCGATGTACGTATGTTCTCTACAGTCACTGTAGGGACCAAGTGACAGGTCGTCATCCCTCAAGAAGTCCGAGAATTGCTCAATATAAAACCCGGAGATACGCTCATGGTAGTGACAAAGTATGACAAAGCAGTTGGGATGGTAAAGACTGATGATGTCACCGAGCTCATGAATTACATGGCAAAAGAAATTAACAATTAAATCCACTTCTTATGAAATATCGTATTGTTCTCGGTATCGCGGCAGGACTCCTCTTGCTCATCATCGTCAAAAGTTTTACTGGAGGAAAAGAAGAGGTCGCTATTACTTCACCGACGCGCACTCCAAAAATTATTCAAACAGAGATTGTTGGCAAGAGCATATTCACTGAACAAGTCCATGTCACTGGTCGAGTTGCGCCTACTCGAGAAGCAGTGGTGAGCACACAGGGGACATGATTTATCGGTTCTATCAATGCTGAAATAGGTGATACAGTTGGCGCTGGTGAAACATTGGCGAGCATAGCTGATACCTACGGACTCTCGGGCAATGCTATCGAAGAAGCCAATATAGGCGTAGAGAGTGCGAGTATAACACGTGACAATACGATTGCTTCTCTCGAACAAGCACTCGAGAGTGCACGAGTTGCCTATGAACGAGCTGGTAAAGACTACGATGCATCCAAGCTTTCTGATGGTAAGAGCAAGACTCTTTCAAAGGCGGAACTCGACTTACAAAATTATATAACAACACAAGAAAAAACTCTCTCAGGGTATGAAACGAGTTATCAAGCACAGCTCCAGAGTTTTCAATCATTTCTTGCCAATGTGATAGATATAACAGACACAATAATGGGAGTATCTGAAGCTAAGAAAAATCAAAATAATAGCTATGAATTCCTTTTAGGTATAAGTGCTACTGGTATTGATAAGAGAAATGCTGCAGAACAAAGCATAAGAGAATTGTTAGGGTATAGCAACTGGACACCAGGAACAAATATACCACTAGCTGATAGAGTACAGGAATTGCAAAAAGTGTATAAAACAGCCAATACCGCCCTCCAATCTGTTGAAGAAGTTCTGAATTATACGATTGCAGATGGCACCTATTTAACCAATACTACTCTAAATACATTTAAAGCTACAATAGATGGTCTTCAGACACAACATAACACATCAGGGGCAAGTTTAGTAAATTTTCTCAATACAGCACAGACATTTCTTGCAACGTATGAAAAAGAGCGGCAATCCCGCGAACAAGCAGTTCAAACAACAGCAGAAAATAGTCTCTCTGCATATGAGCTCGCCAAGAAAGCCTACGAGACAGCGCAAACAGCGAGAGACCTCGGTATAGCACAACTCGATCAATGAATGGGGAGTGCTTCTGTGAGACTCCAAAATGCCCAAGGAAATGCTGCGAAGATGAGTATCGCAGCTCCATTTTCTGGAGTTATCATTGCTAAAAATATCGAAATAGGGAGCCTCGTCAGTCCTGGAGCAAATATTTTTACCATCGGTGATATATCGAGCCTCATCGTCAAGACTGAGACAACTGTCGAGCAAAAAAAATATCTCAAAGTAGGTCAAGAAGTGTCTCTCACTTTCGGAGATGAAATATTTATTGGTCGACTCTCGGCAGTCGGAGCAGGACCAGACCCTGTCACGCGTCTCTATAAAATCGAAATCACACTCCAAAAAACTCATCCAAAACTCTCTCCAGGAGACATCGTCGATGTGATATTGCCTGGTGTCCCACTCTCAAAAAATCCAGAAGACACCAAGATAGTCATACCATATTCTGCTCTCAAAAATCTCTGACAAGAAACGTATGCTGTCTATATTTTTACCCTCGCAGATTCCAAAAAATGAACATGAATCATTCATGAAAGAGTTGTAAAAATAGGGGATACAAATGAGACAAGTGTTACTATAGTTGATGGGCTTTCGGTTGGTGAATATATCGTGACTCTCTGAACCCTCGGTGTCGATGAGGGTGATTACGCTCAAGATTTGAGCCTGATAGAGGCGATTGATCCTCTCGAAGAGAGTAAAAATATATAAACTACACAACCTATGTCGTCTGATAATAAATATCTTGCTCAACTCAAATACGACCCAGAACTCGACAAGTCATGGTTCACATTTTTTACTGATAAATTCAGGGTGATACTTCTCTTTATCGTCATGATGATAGTCGCGGGTATCATTGCATTACAAAGCCTCCCGCTTGAAAGTACTCCAGAAGTTGATCTCGGAATTATAGCCATCAGCGCATCTCTCCCAGGCGCTAGCCCAGAAAGTATCGAAGACCTCGTAGTCAAAAAAATCGAAAAAGAAGTCAGTAAAGTGAAAGACATAGACAAGATGACCTCGACATCTCAGAATAGTTTTTGAACTGTCATGATCCAATTCAAAACAGGCGTTAATATAACGAAAGCTCTCCAGGACGTAAAAGAACAAGTGGATATTGCTAAGAAAAATTTCCCAGCAGAAACCAAAGAGCCAACGGTGAGTGAGTTGAATTTCAGTGATACACCAATTTGGATATTTTCACTATCGGGGAATAAAACACCCCTCGAACTCAATCAGATAGCTAAAGATATTCGTGATGAACTCGAGAAAATCCCAAATGTCTCCCGAGTTGATATATCGGGAGGTGATGATGTCGAATATCGCATTGATTATATCCCGTCCAAACTCGAATCATATGGTATCACTGCTGATCAGGCAAATCAGGCTATCAAGGGTGTCAATTTTACTCTCCCAATTGGAGACTACACTGTCGAGGGGTATAAACACACGATGAATATCGATAATCGTTTTTACAGTCTCCAGAGTTTACGTGATATACCAGTTGCTAACATTGGCGATCCTGGAATTATCTTTCTCCGAGATATAGCTATAGTAACTGAATCGGCCATCAAGCGTGAAAGAGAATCTCGATTATCTCTTGGATGACAAAAATCTGTCCCTGCTGTTACTCTCTCTGTCGTAAAAAAATCATGAGGTTCTATTATTGACCTTGTCGATAGTGGACAAGTGATACTTGAAAACATGAAAACATCGGGGATTATCCCATCCGATGTTGTATTACAAACAACAACCGATTTTTCAGAACAAATTCGTGACGATGTTTCGGGTCTGACTCGCGATTTTATTATTACTATTTTCCTCGTTTGTGGCACACTCTTTCTCTTTGTTGGTTTCAAACAAGCGCTCGTTCCAACACTCACTATTCCTCTCGTTTTCTTACTTACATTTGTTGTCCTTAATCTCGCATGACAGACATTGAATTTTCTTTCAATGTTTTCTCTGGTCCTCTCACTCGGTCTTCTCGTCGATGATGCCATCCTCATCGTGACCTGATTTGATCAGTATTATAAATCCAACAAATTCACTGCGAGACAAGCGATGCTTCTCTCTCTCCGAGACCTCAAATGGCCAGACATATCAACGACGATGACTACAGCATGGATATTTGCTGCCATGCTCTTCATGAGTGGTATTATTGGGAAATTTATTTTTTCTATCCCCTTTGTGATACTGACGACGCTCTTGATATCACTCGTTCTCTCGCTCACTATAGTCCCTTCTTTGATACTCTTTTTCCAATGAGATAATTCACATAAACACACAAAAAATGACAAGATAACTCTATGGGATAAGAGTTATATATCTTTCCAGCCTCTCATACAAAAATATGAACGATTGCTCGATTACGCTCTCGAAACACGCGGTAGATTATGGAGGATTTTATGACTCATTGTGGGAATTTTTATAGTCTCTATCCTTTTACCTGTTACAGGACTCCTCAAAACCGAGTTTTTCCCAGCTGATAATCAAGACATAGTCTACGTTAATCTCACGGCTGAGCCAGGACAAAAATTAGCGACTACGAGTGAACAAATATCAGCCGTCGAAGATCTCCTCAAAAAAGAACCTATTGAAAGTGTCGTTAGTTTCACAACCACTGTTGGACAAAAAGCTTCAACAGAGGGTATCAGAGCAGGAGGATCTAGCTGATCAACTCATCTCGCTAGCATCACTATCAATCTCAAGAAAAAAGATGATGGACGGGAGGAGACTTCAGTTGATTTCGCTGAGCGACTCAGGAAATCTCTCCAGACAATTCAGTTTCCAGGAGTAACAATCGAAGTTGCAGAACTCAAGGGTTGACCTCCAGCTGGATCAGATTTAGAAGTGCGTGTAACTGGTGAAGATGCTCATAAGCTCAATAAAATCCTCCGAGATATAAAAGGAATTGCCGCAACAATACCCTGAGCTATTAATATAACAACTTCTGTACAACCCACACCCCTCGAATTTTCCTATAAATTTGATACACAGAAACTCGCGATAAATGGACTGTCACTCGGACAGGTAGCAGCATTTTTGAAATGAGCGATAGATGGAGTTGAAGTAACCAAAATTTTCAAAAACTCTGATGAGCTCATTGTCCGGGCTCAATACCTCCCAGAAACAGTCGATACACTCTCAAAGATTAAGGGTCTCAAAATCAAAAATGCAAAATGACAGTATGTATTTCTCGGAGATATCATGAAAAATAATCTCACCTCTTCAGTTGAGTCCATTACTCGTATAGATCAAAAACGTTCTGTCACGCTCTCTGTGTGAGCAGATAAAACAACTAACGCTCAGACTCTTCTCGCAGAATTTAATACGAGAACGGCTGAGTATCAGCAAAATCTCGCCAAAAATAGCCGATGATATGAGTTTATTATTGGAGGCGTCAATGACGAGAATGCCAAATCTATATCGTCTCTCTTGATAGCTATGGCATTCGGTATGATACTCGTTGTAGGTACTATTGTACTCCAATTTAATTCATACAGACAAGCACTTTTTGTCTTGGCGCCAATCCCACTTTCTCTTATTGGTGTATTTTTTGGCTTAACTTTGACTGGCTCTGCACTTTCATTTCCTTCGTTGATTGGGCTGGTTGCTCTCTTTGGCATGGTGATTAATAACTCCATTGTTCTGATAGACAAAATGAACGTTAATAGATGAACAGGCATGAATATCCATGATGCTATAATCGATGCTGGTAAATCTCGTTTTGAGCCTATTTTTCTCACATCATTTACGACCATCATGGGAAATATTCCTCTCGCTCTCGTTCCTGGAACATGGCAGCCTCTCGCCATCACTCTCGTAGCATGATTAACCACCTC
>DALYDS010000009.1:18515-19917 GCA_031973055.1 bacterium
AAGACGCTATGTTTGCCATCGAGCCAGCTCGTTTCCTCAGCGTGGACGATGAAAAACTGACTCCCATTCGTATTTGGTCCAGCATTTGCCATAGAGATGTAGCCTTTTTTGTGAGAAAGCTCAGGATGAAATTCATCTTCAAAACGTTCGCCATAAATGCTCTCACCACCACGACCTGTCCCAGTCGGATCACCTCATTGAATCATAAAATCAGTGATAACACGATGAAAAATCGTGCCATCGTAGTAGCCTTTTTTCGCGAGTTCTACGAAGTTTTTCGCTGTCTTTGGGACTTTGTCCGCAAATATTTCGAGAGTGATATCACCATGATTGGTGTGGAGAGTGACTTGAGGGTTGTTTTTTGTCATATTTGAGAGCATAAGGAGAAACATATAAGTTATATATTTTTATAACTTGATAAATAGTATTTATATTTATAGTATGTAATAATTATGGCTTTAGAGAACAATATCATCATCCTCTGAGCATGATGACCGCAGTCACTACTTCACATGCAGGCATTGGCAAAAGAAGGTATTTCTTTTTCTGGAAATACACAGCATCGCCTTGTCTGATGTGTTAATCCTGATACGGATCTCGCGAAGTGATTTTTGGCAGAATATAGCCTCGGTGATATCCCTGTGGCCTGAGATATGACTCATTTATTAGCGGCTCTCTGAGACAAAAAAGATCGAGTTACATGTATCGTGAATACTCCAGTGAATACTCACACCAGGCTCCTCCATGCCATTCTCGACTTGCACAAACAATGAAAATTATCGCTCGCGGGAGTTATCTGTGAAAAACTCCTCGGAAGAAATGTTAACAGAGCTATCGCTACAACGGACACATATGAACAACAAGGTGTACCACTCGGCGTTGTCTGTCAGAAATATTTCTCTTCATGAGTTCTTCTGGCGCAGAAATTGCTGGCAGATGTGGATGTATTTAATGAGACATTTAGGACTCATTTTTCTTCGGACGATGTAACTATTGCTTGAGTGGAAGTATATTTTGAGAAAGACAGAACACAGCGATCACTTCGAGCCAAAACGAATAATCTCCATCATGGCAGAGCTCCTTGGACGCATTTTGAACTCCCGCATATGGCTGCCATCGTTGATGCTATCCTCGGAGAAATCGGAACACTGCGATCTATAGATGGACAAGATATGAAAGCAAAAATTTCAGACGTAAGAGCAGGATGGATAGAGGATCATGCCATCTGCGTACACTGAGATAAAGTGATTATCAAAAATCATGCGGGATGAACCGCGACCACTCTCGCTTGAGACAGGAGAGTCACTCTCCATTCGTCACTCGTGAGTCCTACTCGACGACGTGAGGTAGTTATCAGATTGGCTAATGGACACACTCTACATATTCATCTCGATCCTGGTGA
>DALYDS010000010.1:0-19585 GCA_031973055.1 bacterium
TGAGTAATCCATAGTATGGAGTTAGAATATAACTGGAGGATTGTATGGTTTTTCTCTATTTTGCAAAAAAGAGGAATATTTGACAAAATGAATAATTAATGCTATTGTTCACAAGTAATTGTTAAAATAATACTAATGAAAAGACGAGAAAACCTAGGTCATAAAGCTCCAAAATGATCATGATTTCCAGGACTTGTTCCTGAGGAAGCCGTTTGGGATAATTCAGTGGGTGTAGCATCGCAACAAGCCAATACTCAAACAGCTATTGAGAATGCACTCTGAATATGATTAGATCATACCGTTAAAACTCTTATTGGGATGCTTGCTCGCCCTGAGCAGATTAAAGAAGCTGCTATTTCATCTAACCTGCGAACAGAAGTGGTTGAAGCCATTAATGCTGCGAGAATTGCTGAAAAAATAAAGCAGTCACTGCTGGGTGTTTTGGATACCGTACCTCGCTTATCTTCCAATCAAAAAGTAAAAGATATTCCTTTCGATTGAAAATTGGAGACTTTTATCACTGAAAGAGAAAGACAGGCAATTCTGGCTTTAATACAAGAGGAAGAATGATGTAGAAGTATTGAAGCTATAAAACTCATTAATCCACGAAGCCGAGGAGGGGTGAGAATTTTGTGATACAGGATTTGATCTAGTTGAAACGCTAGAATTGAGCTTCATTCACCAGTAGCAGGCAGACTATCAATTAAGTTCAACGGCAAAACAAAAATAGTTCCCATATAAAAACTCTTTCAGTTCTTATCCCACCCTTCCGGTGGGATTTTTTTTTATTTTCTCTATAATACCAGGGAATTCCTAAATTGTCCCCTATGTCCCTCGCTCTTCCCCTCCTCTTCTGACTCCTCGCGTGTGCTGGTATCGCCTTTGCACTCTTCTACAAGAGTCTTATCTCTGACCGAGATAATCGTATCCAGGAGTTACAGGATGAAAACAACGAACTTAAAAAATCACGTGATAGCTATATAGATGCTCGTGCAAGACTCGAACAAGAAAATGTGAACCTGATGGACAAGGTCGAAAAGCGAAAGGAGGAAATAGAAAACGCTCGAAAAGAATTCCGAACAGAGTTCGAGAATATCGCGAACAAGATATTTGAGAGTAATCGTACGACCCTGACTCAAGAAAACAAAGAACAGGTCGGTATCCTCCTCCAGCCTCTCCGTGAGAAGCTCGGAGAATTTCAGGATAAAGTTGAGAAGACCAGTACAGAAAGTGTGAAGACGAATGCAACCCTCCTCGAACAAATTCGTCAGCTCACTGAGATGAATAAAAACCTCTCTGATGATGCGAAAAATCTCACGAAAGCACTCAAAGGGGATTCAAAAGCACAGGGAAACTGGGGCGAGCTCGTCCTCGAAGACCTCCTCAGTCGCTCTGGTCTCGAAAAAGGTCGTGAATATGTCGTACAAGGGGAGTGACTCGGCCTCAAAAACGAACGAGGCAATGCGTCAAAGCCCGATGTCCTCATCATGCTCCCAGATGGTAAAAATCTCGTCATCGATGCGAAAGTCTCACTCACTGCCTACGAGCGTCTTATCTCGGCAGAAGATGAATCTGAGAGACCAGGACTCCTCAGAGATCATATCCGATCACTCAAAGCTCATATCGACGAACTCGCAACCAAAGACTACACCTCGCACAGCGAACTCCGAAGTCCTGATTTTGTGATGATGTTTGTCCCTATCGAAGCGAGTCTCTCTCTCGCTCTCCAGTCCGAAAATGACCTCTTCGTCTACGGCTGGGACAAGCGTATCATCCTCGTCACTCCGACGACCCTTCTCATGTCTCTCCGCACGGTTGCCAATCTCTGGCGCCATGAGAAACAGTCTCAAAATGTCCTCGAAATCGCCCGCGTCGGAGGTCAACTCTATGATAAATTTGTAGGTTTCCTCGAAGATATGGAGGGTATCAAAAAATCTCTCGAAAGAACTCTCGAAACACACGGAGCTGCTATGAATAAACTCTCAACTGGTCGAGGAAATATCATAGGACGTGTCGAAGAAATGCGAAAACTCGGAGCAAAAACTGAAAAACAAATAGAGGGAAATTTACTGGGAGGAGAGTAGATAGTTTTGTATTTTTACCTAACTTTCTAGAATGATTAAAATTAATTAAATACTTATGACTGCAACAGAATACATTGAAGATGTCTTGACCGATGATGATCTCGGTATAGAGAAAGAAGACCATTCAATATACCCTATTGATAGAGATAAAATTCAAGTTACAGTAAATAACACAACGATATTTGCTATAATTGAATATGTAAAAAGAAAAGATATAGAACTTCAGCCAAACTTTCAGAGATCGTATGTTTGGGATGACGAGAAAGCAGAAAAACTTATCGATTCAATTTGGAATTGACTTCCAATACCTCAGTTATTTTTATTAACTAATAAAAATTGATCAAGTCTTGTTATTGATGGTCAGCAAAGACTCACCTCTTTAATTAGATTTATATTAGCACGTGAAGAGTTGCATGAGGTTCTTCCAGATACAAGTTTTTCAGATTTTCATGGTGTTAATCAGTTGCCTTTAAAAGTAAGCAAAGCAATTTTTACATCAGATCCTGCTGACAAAGATACTAGAGTTTCCTTTTCTGAGTTAGATAAAGATATCCAAAGGAAATTTGAATGAGAATCTTTAATTATAGCTCAAATTAAGCCTACATATTCGCTATTCGCTTGAAAAGAAGATGATCTAGAGATGCTATCAAAGGAGATCTTTTACAGATTAAATACTGGATGAGTGAAACTTACTTCTCAAGAAATTCGCCACAGTCTTTATCACGGTATTTTCATGCAAAAAATCAAGGAATTATCATTTGGGGAAAAGTGGCGAAAATTAGTGCCTACTTGAACTCAAAAAATTAAAACTAATCCCTCTCTTTTAGGGGAGATGTTGCTCAGGGCATTTTCACTTCTTGATACATATGCAGCAGAAACTAGTGTTGATACTATTTGAAAAATACGTGATAGTAAATGAAATAAATTTGTTTATTTTAAGCCATTGAACTTATTTTTAGATAAATACGCTGGTATTACTGATAAATTTAATGAGATTTACTGCCAAGAGAGAATACAGGTATTAAATAATTTATTGGATGTTTTAGTTGAGCTTTTCCCAGATGAATCTTTATTTAAACACCAAAACTGAATTATAAATGCAAAAACAGGACAATCGAGATCTAACTCATTTAATATTAAATATGTAGACACACTTTTTGTAGGTCTTTTAAATTTATTTAGATTTAATCCTTGAGTAAACAAAGACCTCTTAAGAGAAAAAATACTAGAGTTTAAGGGGAATTCTTGATTTATAGAAGAGCATATAAGTAAGCCATGATCTTCTGACCCAAAGTATGTAGAAGAAAGAGTTGCTGCTTCGATGTCCTTCTTTGAATCTTTAAGGGCTTAAAATGGCAGATTATCTCTCAGAAGTAAAAGAGCTTATAGAAAAAAACTTCCAATACATTATTACTTGGGACAATGAGATTTCAGTTATTTCATCGATAGATCCAACTTTTCTAATTACCAAAAAAAATTTTTTGATTGTTTGAATTAATTCTGTAAATGAATTTTTAATAGAACAAGTAATTTTACTCTACTATAAAAAATATTTTAACCTTCTTTTAAAAGAAACTGGTCATAGTATTTATGTTAGTTATGAGTTAAATAAGATAGAACAGGCGATATCTCAAAATCATGATGGTTCATTTAATTGATTTTGTTCTACATTGTCAAAAATAATGGGGACAGTTATTAGTTGATGAATGGTTAAAACCATTGAGACTGACTTTGCAGGAAATATAAATCTATTTAAAGAAAAATTGAGAGAAATCTATAATTTTAGAAATAAATTGGGACATTCATCTGAATTTTATTTTGTAAATAATAAGGATATCAATTTTGATATTACTAAGCTGTGAGATTATATAGATATTCTTAAGAACTGATTTATCCAGTTGAGTATATCGTATGAGAAGGTAATAAATGACTTATTGATGCCTTCTTCTTAATATATGAACCAAGACCAAGCATTTCAGATACTCACGATGGGGAAGAATGTCCTCCTGACGGGTGCGGCGGGGAGTGGGAAGACCTTTCTCATTAACCGTTTTATCACGTACTGTCACGAGCATAGTATCTCTGTGGCGGTGACGGCTTCGACGGGGATTGCGGCGACGCATATTGGTGGGATGACGATACATTCGTGGAGTGGGATGGGGATTCGTGATACGCTCTCGGATGATGAGATAGATGACCTCGTGTCTCGTGAATACCTCGTGAAGCGATTTGTGAAAACGTCGGTGCTGATTATTGATGAGATTTCGATGATGGGCGGTCAATTTCTCGCGACGCTCGATAGACTTCTTCGCTCGGCAATGGTCTCTCTTGAACCATTTGGTGGGATACAGATTGTGCTCGTGGGAGATTTTTTTCAGCTTCCTCCTGTGTCTCGTGGTATGGTCGAGTACGCGTTTGAGCATAGTGTGTGGCGAGGTCTTCGTCTGACGCCGTGTGTTCTCACGACCCAATTCCGACAGGATGCAGAAGGGGATCCATTGCTCACGATATTGAATGATATCCGTCGTGGTGACGTCTCAGAACTTTCGAAAAATCTCCTTCGCTCGAGAGATATTCCTGTGATGACCGAAGACCACACAGAACTCTTTACGAAAAATGTAGCCGTCGATGCATACAATATCGACCGACTAGCAGCACTCAGCGCTGAGCCTCATACGTATCAGATGGAGGGGAAGGGGGCAGAGAAATTTGTCGAAGCGCTCAAGAAGTGATGTCTCGCTCCAGAGACGCTCGTCGTGAAGCGTGGGGCTCGTGTGATGTTTGTGAAAAACAATCCTGATGAAGGGTATATGAATGGTTCTATTGGTCACGTCGTGGGATTTGATGAGGGGATGCCTATCGTCGAACTCTTGGACGGCACGGCGATAGTGTGCAAGACTTCATCGTGGTCGATAGAAGAAAATGGGAAAACAAAAGGAGCTATAGAGCAGATTCCGCTTCGTCTCGCATGGGCTATCACGGTACATAAATCGCAGGGGATGACCCTCGATACGGCAGTGATGAATCTCCTCGATGCCTTTGTCCCAGGACAAGGATATGTCGCTTTCTCACGAGTGCGTTCGCTCGATGGTCTTATCCTCCGAGGATTCAATTCTATGTCCCTCGAAGTTGACCCACGTGTCCGAGAATATGATGCGACACTCTCTCGTACTTCCCTCACCGTCGTGGAGGATCTGGAGATGATGAGCCCAAAACAAATACTCGAAGCTCAAGAAGCAACAATTATTCGATTTGGTGGGACGCTCGAAGCAAAGAAAGTCCCAAAGCAGGCAACCCTCGATACGTCATGAAAGAAAATTCCACCACACCACGAGACACTTCCGTATCTGGAGCAGTGACTCCCGCTCGATGAAATTGCCGAAATCCGACAACTCAAAGTATCGACGATATTTACTCATCTGGAGAAACTCCTCGATGAAGAAAAAACTATCAATCTCAATCCCTACAAACCCGAGGACTATCAGCGTATGAAAAATATCCACGATGCCTTCGTAGACGTCGGCACACTCACACTCGCGCCTGTTCGCCAATATCTCTTTGAAACCTACGAAGAAGAATATACCTTTGATGAATTGAGAATAGCTCGATTGTTTTTATCGGGGGAGGATAAGATGGCGATAGAGGGGGTATAATTGACAAAAATATAAATATACTAAAATAATAGTATATGAGTACTGCTGTACCAGAATTTAATAATGTAGCTGAGTATGCTCGGTATGGATGAGTATTGCCAGGAGCTCTACAAAAGAGAGTAGCACCATTTTATTCTGGTGCTCTGGAGATTATTGTTGCTGATGAGGTTGAAAATCTCGGTAAAGTGTTGTCAAATTATGGTACTCGTGTACGAGGATTCTTGTATCAACATGGTTTTCGTCCAGTACCTCCCGATGGGAAATCTCTCAAAGCACATCATATTGTCTCTGCTACTGCACTCAAAAGATTGGCTGATTTTGGTGGTAATGTGGAAGCAGTTCGGAAGTTTTATACCGTAGTAGCGAAGATGATGAACCATGACATTCTCCATGGTTTCAATGGCCTTCCTGAAAATTTCACTGAATTTGATGAGCAGTTAATTTTTGGTGGTATTGAATTTTTTCCAGTCATGTCTCATGCTGAAATATGCGAAAAATGGCTCAAGAGGGATACAAATGGTGATTTTCTCGTCAGTGTTGGGAGGGGTTATGTTGAGGGGTTAGCGCCACTCGTTTTGGAATATATGAGAAGTCATGACCCAGAGACTCTCAAGCTCATAGATTATTTTGTACTTATCTATCAGAAATGTTTATTAACTTTTTTATGATTAAAACATGAAGCAGTGGGCGATTTTAATCAAAGGGCACAAAATACTCTCTATGCAGAAGCTCCTCACTGTGAAATTACGAGAGCAAATTGCGATACAATACTAAACCGTGGTTTAGAAAAGGGAACGATAAAAAATAATTATACACTTTTATGCAAGGCATGATACGATAGGCGATGAACTGGTGCGGCAAGAGCGGCCATAAAAATGATGGATGATTTATTTGGGAAGGAGGCAGAAGCAAAAGAAGTCAGCAGGGTAGAAGCATTAACAACAGAAAATCTCATCATAGGATGATGATTCCGCATGGTGCCAAATATGCAGCGACTACCGAATTTACAGAAAAGGTTTCAGAAAATTTATACGAAATAATTGCCTTATCAACCAAACGGAGAGCTTCCAGGCATTTCTACTGATTCAAAGAATGAACGAATAATAGTGACAAAATTGGCATTTTTTGCTCCGTATTCGAAAGTAAACCGATAGCTCTTGTATTCTCATTTATCCGTCTTAAATGGATAAAATATGATGACTTTGGTTTTTTCTTTAACAGGACTCTGAGTGCTCTGATCGACGACACTGAGAAATATATCTTTCCCATTTTTACTCTTGATGACGCTTTCCACAATTGTTGGATCGCCGACGACGGTGTAACGAGAGAGGAATGTCTGGTACGATGTGTCAGTGCCTTCGTAATAATTATCTTCGTAGTCGACATTCATATATTCGGTCGCATCTTCATAAGATCCTATTTCTACACGAGAATAAGTACCATTCTCCTTATCAAAAGCAAAAATTACGCCAGGCGCAATCAGGTAGTCTTCGTATGAGAACTCTTCAGAGAGGTAGAGAAATTCAGGGAGAGTATTTGCAGTGAAAAATGATGACGTAAAGCTCGTAGATAGTTGTGGAGTATTTATGAATTTGATATTTTTTGCGACTGTGAGTGCTTTTTCGTAGAGAGTTTTATCTTTCTTGGAATCTGTGACGTAAATTTGTGAGATACATGTAGGAGCTTTTTTATAGAGAATAGTTGACTGCATCGCTTTGATACCGTTGGTTGCCTTGTTAGGTAGAACAGTTGAGAGGAAAATTGTTTCTGCTGTATCGATGAATTTTCCAGAACGGACATATCCTGTGGCATGATCTTTCCAAGTATAGGATTCTTGCGTGATATCGAGTGATGTTTTTTTGGTTGATGCGTCTTTTGAGCAGCCTACTGAGAGTGAAACACGACCATTTTTATCCAGGAAAAAATAATCAAATATTGTCCCATCTATTGATTGATTCACTCCTTTGAGTGTAAAGCCTGCCTTACCAGCATCTTTGATAATGATATTTTTTGTTTGGAGGAGATTCGTATCTCGGTAGAGAGCCTGTATTTTTTTGATATAATTAGTGAAAGTGAGAGGAACGTCACCAGAGTATTCCTCAATATTGTCAGTTTTCCCGGCGAGAAAATCATTCACTGTCGTGAGAGGTATTATGTAGCCAATCATACCATTTTCTGATCGAACAGCATAAGGGATGCCGATGAGTTTCCCACTTGAATCAAATGCTCCACCACCAGAATTGCCACTATCGATTGTTCCGTCAAATTTGTAAGAATCATTTTCCATACCACCAATCTTTCATTCAGTACGGGTGATACTGAGTCCCCCTATGTCAGGGTATCCATAGACGATAGCCTTGGAACCTATGGAGAGTTTAGTTTTTCCAAAAGCGAGTTTTTTTGCTCCTGTGACTGGTTTTGCTAATTCCAATACAGCCAAATCCGCCACTGTATCATAGGAGATGAGCTTACCTGTAGTGAAACACTCTGGATCTTTTTTTTCGGGAGTTGATCGGCAGATCTCATATTTTCCTGTTGGTGCATGATTGTTGTGATTGAGCACGACGTGAGCATTTGTAATTATACGTTTACTGTCTAGGAGGACTGCGCTTCACCACCCAATAAAAACATAATTACCCCCGATGCTCTCCGTATCGTAGACTTTTACCTTGTAAACAGACTGGAGCATAGTATCTTCTGCTGAGAGAGCAAAAGTGGTTCAAAAAGTATTGAATACCACTACCGCTGCGAGAGCGAGACGAAAAAAAGAGGGCATAGAATAAAAGATAAAATATTTCAAAAAGTATAATATCCTTTTAATTGAAGACAATTTTTCACACCAGGCATATTTCAAAAAATGAGTAATATATAGTATTAGAATTTGCCAAATCTTGTTTCTCTATAGTATCTGACCTATGCCGTACGAGAATATCTACATCCAAAAAGTTGCCGAACATCCGCATATTTATTCTGATGAGGAATTAATGCATGCCAAAAAATGAAAGTGGAAAGAATTTTTCTGAAAAGAGAAACTCATGCTCGAAATAGGGACAGGTATGGGTAACTTCTTTAGTAACTACGCTGGCAATCGTCCAGAGATGGCATGCGTTGGAATAGAGCTGAAATTCAAACGCCTTATCCGTACCTACGAAAAATCGGCACGCAAGGGGAGAGATGATGTCATACTTCTCAAAGTCTTTGGACAAAAAGTACCAGAGATATTTGCAGAAGGGGAAGTGGATGAACTCTACCTTCTTTTCTCTGATCCTTGGCCAAAAAAATGACACCACAAGAATCGAGTGATTCAGGACGATTTTCTCCGAGATGCTGCTTCTATCCTTGCACCCGATGGAATCTTTCTCATAAAAACTGATGAAGCTTCTTACGCAGAATGGATAGATGAGCACCTCGCTCGTTCCCCCTATTTTACTTATGAGAAAAATGATAACGAAGAACCCGAGAAAAAACTCACCCCTGAGACCGCTACAGAATTCGAAACCATGGGACGTCGAGAGGGGAGTAAGATAGTGAGCTTTCTCTGCCGGAAGAAATAATTTTCCCGTCATTCTCGTGCAGGCGGGAATCCAAGCCAGAGAATAATTCATTTGGTACTTTTTCTGCAAAAAGTACCCAAAAGCATTTAAGAGGCAAAAACTCGCTATAAGCCAACTTCGTCTCATATCAGTTTTCATCCCGCTCAAACAGTTTGCCCCTTAAAAATCCTTTTTCAGTTATTGTTGAGAGTTTTTAAATTTTCACTTGTTATTATTTTAGCTTTTTATAAAATTAACTTGCAATTAATTTATAATTTCATAAAATAATAGCATGGTCGATGTAAAAAAACTCCAAGATAGGATATTTCCTCAATCCAAAATCATACAAGATTCTGCTGAGGTGTTTGCTTTGCTCGGGAACGAATGTCGTCTCGAGATGCTCATAGCACTCGTCAAGGCAGGAGAGCTCTCTTCAGGGGAAATCGCTGAGGTGACGAATTGTTCACCATCAGTGGTCTCTCAGGCTCTCTCACAGATGAAGAAGCTTCGCTTGGTCACCACACGACGAGAGTGGCTCAATATCTACTACAAAATAGATGAGTCTCATGACCTCTGGGATCAGATCTGGAAAATCCTGAAACCATATTTCAAAAAATAATTCTATGCTTTTCTCTATTCTTCTATTCAGTTTTCTCGCAGGAGTTCTCACCGTGCTCGCTCCTTGTGTCCTCCCGCTCCTCCCCGTGATTCTCTCAGGGAGTCTCGCAGGACAAAATAAGTGGAGACCGTATGTTATTATAGGATCTCTGATCTTCTCACTCCTGATTTTTACTCTCTTGCTCAAAGTATCGACCGTGTTTATACACGTAGATCCAGTATTCTGGGAATATGTCTCTGGAGGAATTCTCATTCTCTTCTCTCTGACACTCATCTTCCCGAAACTCTGGCCGTGGCTCATGGATATAACAGGTATTGAGAGATGGTCACAAAAATCTCTCGAGAATGCTAATAAAAAAGGAGGAATTTGGTGAGCTGTATTTCTCGGTGCAGCGCTAGGGCCTATATTTAGTAGCTGCAATCCTACCTATACACTCCTCCTCGCAACGATATTGCCTGCAGACAGAATGACAGGTATGCTCGGACTCCTCTCCTATTTCGTTGGTCTCGGTTTGATACTCTTTTTAGTGGCACACTTTGGACGAAATATTATTTCACGGTTCAAATTTTTCTCAAACCCAAATGGCCTCTTTCGTAAAACCCTCTGAATCATCATATTCTTGGTAGGAGGTCTCATAGTCACAGGTTTCATGAAGGATATAGAGACTTATATAGTTGAGCGCTGATTTTTTATCAATACATACAGTCTCGATGAGAGAATTAATCAATGACTCCTCCCGCCAGAACCGATGATGTGTAGTGGTGGAGTGTGTAAACCAAAAAATGCAAAAAATGGTTCTGCTATGATGAATATCGGCGATGCTCCTGAACTCGCTGGTATAGCTGATTGGATCAATTCTCAACCCCTCACACTCGCGTCCCTTCGTGGCAAAGTGGTCTTGGTGGATTTCTGGACGTATTCTTGTATTAACTGTAAACGCACACAGCCCTATCTCAATACGTGGTATGATATGTATGAGAAAGATGGACTCGTCATCATCGGTGTTCATGCGCCCGAGTTCACCTTTGAGAAAATCACGAGCAATGTCCGTGAAGCGAGCAAAAAAGCTGGGATACGTTACCCGGTAGCACTCGATAATAATTTCACTACGTGGAATGCCTACGCGAATCAGTATTGGCCAGCGAAGTATCTTATCGATCAAGAATGACGAATTCGTTATAAGCATTTCTGAGAAGGGAAATACGATGAAACAGAAAAGGCAATCCAAGAGCTCCTCGGCCTATCAAAGAGCGATGAAAGAGTCCAAAAAATTGCAAAATCGTATGATCCAGCGACATTTCTCCAATCTAACATGCTCCCAGAAAAACAAAATACTCTCACGCCTGAAACGTATCTCGGAACTATGAGGGCCAAGAATATGATTTTCGAAACATGATTATTTCAAGATGGTCCACAGGCATTCTCAGCAGCAGAGCTTCAGCTCGTCAATAATTGGACGCTCTCTGGACCATGGAAAGTAACCTGAGAATATCTCGAGAGTCTCGGTGAAAATTCTGCCCTGATACTCCGTTTTGCAGCCAAAAAAGTATTTCTCGTTGTCTCATCGGATATGAAAAAATGAGAAATAATCGTCAATGTACTCAATAATAAAAAAGAAGTCGTTTCAACGAAAACTATTCCTGTCGCTGACGATGAGCTTTACACTGTTTTTGAATCAGAAAAATTTGAGAATGATGTGACTATCACTCTTCAACCAAGTGATGGATTACGACTCCATGCGTTTACTTTTTGAGAGTAAAATTTATGCCATTTTTTTATAAATCATCTGGAAACTCACTGTCCCAACTCTCTCTTCATTTTCTAAATTGCTCATCAGTTGCTTTTGGTATAGAAAGAGGAAAACCTGAATATGGGCAAAATAATGAAGCACCTTCTCAGGACAACCTAACATCTATTAATCAACCAGTAAAAGGCGAATACACATATGATCACTCCTTTCATGGCACCCATGTGGCAACTTTCTTTACTTTTTTAGCTGATAGCAGCTGATATGGGGCATATGTTAATGCTGATGGCAGCTGATATTTTAATTCTTTTGTTTTTGTGGGTTCTTCTGATTCCTTTGTGGCTGTATATGCTGATAAACAAAGTAGAGCTATTACAGAAGCTCCAAGTGCTAATTTTAATCTCCCAATAGTAGTATCTTGTTTATTTAAAATTTCTATTGCCCGAAGTATGCCTCATTTTACTGTAACTAAATCATTACTTGCTAATTCTCCAGAAAATCCTTCTTTCCAGTCTGTCGTTAATTGTTGAGCTAGAGATCGGTCCATAAAATATTTTTTAAATTCACGATATTTATTTTAAATATTTAATTTTTTTGTCAAATATGAAATACTTCACCTCACTTACCATCCCAATACTCGCCATCTTTTTTACAAGCTGCTCTATATTTCCTAGTCAAAATCCCATGAATACACAACCAATTATTATTCCTGAAAATGCCAAAGTAGCGACGTTTGCTGGAGGGTGTTTCTGGTGTCTTCAGCCATCTTTTGATGCTGAGCTTGGTGTGGTCGATGCTGTCGTCGGTTATGCTGGTGGAAAAGTTGCCAATCCTACGTATGAGCAAGTCCTGACAGAGACGACGGGACATCGTGAAGCCATCCAAGTAACCTATGATCCAGAGAAGGTCTCATATGAGCGATTGGTAGAGATATTTTTTCATCAGATAGACCCGACTGATGCTGGAGGACAATTCGCTGACAGGGGAGAGAGCTATACGACGGCCATCTGGTATCAAAATGACGAAGAAAAGAGCACAGCAGAAAACTTTATCAAAAAGCTCAATGATTCAAAAAAGTTTGATAAGCCAGTAGCGACACTGATTTTGCCGTTCAATAATTTTTATCCAGCAGAAGAATATCACCAGGACTATTACAAAAAATCATCGTTTCATTATAGCCTCTACAAAAAAGGTTCAGGCCGTGAGGATTTCATCCATGCAAATTGGACCGAAGAAGAAAAAGCTGCGATAGCTGGTAAAGATGCTGAGTTTGCAAAGAAATATAGAAAACCTGATAATGCGACCATCTGCAGTACACTCACAAAAGAACAATGTGATGTCACTCAAAACGAAGGAACGGAGCGACCATTTGAAAATGCCTATTGGGATAATCATGAGGCTGGTATTTATGTCGATGTTGTTACGGGTGAGCCACTCTTTAGCTCTCAAGATAAGTATGATTCTGGTACTGGTTGGCCGAGCTTTGATAGGCCTATCAATCCTCACTTCGTCACTGAAAAAACTGATTATACAATTGGCCTCCCACGAACCGAAGTTCGTAGTAAATATGGTGACTCTCATCTCGGACACGTCTTTGACGATGGACCTGCCACAACAGGAAAGAGATACTGTATGAACTCTGCCGCTCTCCGATTTATCCCAGTCGAAAAAATGGAAGCAGAATGATATGGTGAGTATATAGCGAGCGTCAAATCATAGCCCCAAGCAGTCCGAAAAGACTCAAAACTATTTTATTTTTTATTTTTATTGTATGAAAAAAATACTTGTAGGATCTCTCGTAGTCGTGGTTGCTGTTGCTCTCTCGAGCTGTACTTTCGGAGCTAAAAAGGCTCAAGAAGATACGATGAGACTCGAAGGCATGATGCCAAAAGAGGATAATAAAACTATCGATGCCATGATGAAAAAGACAGAATCTGGCAACGCTATGAAAAAAGAAACAGCAGAGCCACAAGCTATGATGAAAAAATCAACTCCAGAAATCTATACACCGTATGCTGATTCTCTGGTGAAGAGTTCTCTCGCGAGTGGTAAAAATGTCATACTCTTCTTTCATGCTAAATGGTGCCCTACTTGTAAAGTCGCTGATGCAAACTTTCTCAAAGAAACAGTACCAGCAGATACAATAGTTCTCAAGGTAGATTATGATATGAGTACAGAGCTCAAGCAAAAATATGGCGTCACATCACAACATACTTTCGTCTCTCTCAATACTGATGAGACACTCAAAAAGAAATCATCAGGAGCGACGCACTTTGCTGATTTGTCTGATATGAATTAAGGATTAATTCGTAGTATTAAAATAAATAGCCCCTTGGGGCTATTTTTAATATTTGACAAATAGTATTTATTATTATAGTAAAAAAATGTTTGAAAAATTAAGAGTATTGTCAGAAGTAATCATGAATGACCCAAATGCTTTAAAGAGATTTGAGGGTTTACCGATAGAGACACAAAAAAAGTATGCAATAAGAACTTTTGCAGTAGTAGGTTCTGCTTTGGCTCTTTTTTCTGCATGGGCAATCTTCAATATGAAACGACCAAACCCTGTTCGTGTAGAACGAGCCGAGATTTATGATCCGCAAGGTGAAGTCGTGAACTATTTGCAAGAAAACAAAGTTACACTCGCTGATATACAATATTTTCTCGATAATGATCTACGTGGTAAGAGACTGCAAGAGGATTTTATTTATCAGTGACGTCCACTGAAGTTAAAAGACATGGATCCTGTTTTGCAGCAAAAAATATTGAGCTATATGAATTCAGTTGGAATTTTATATGAAGTCGCTCAAGACAAAGACGTCCCCAAGGCTATTCCTCTAAATTTGACTCAATAAGAAACTGATAACTTTTTTCATTCTCTTTCAGTGACGAGAGGGATTTCGATAGAGGCGATAGAGCCATTCGCCGCCGAAGCGCTGGAAAAACGCTGGAGCTGGTTGTCTAAAACCTGTGATGAGATCTATAGAGCCACCGACACCGATACAGAGTCCGCATTGTGGATATTTTTTCACTATTTCACTCAAGAGTTTTTCTTGTTTTCCATTTCCGTGCGTTGCAAAGAGGATACCATGTTTTGGTAATTTTTCTGGTACAGTATTACTGATGATGACTGAGCAAATAATTCATGGATATTGAGCTTCAAGTATTGATTGTATTTTTTCTTGTGAAGCCTTCTTTGCTCGGTCTCATTCGCTGTCGCCTGTGACGAGAGGATCAATGATAGTGACTGGGATTTTCATCTCTGCTGCATAGGCTATGAGGTCACGAGTGAGTCGAGAACCGGTAATTCTCTCTCCATATTTTTCTACAAAAGAGGAGTTATGGACAATAGCCTTCAGGCACCAAAATGGAAATGCTATATATTTGAGAAAAGAGGGGAGCGTATTTTCTACTAATTGATATGCGACAAAAATTCCTGCGCCATCAGGAAGGGCAAGTGGAGCATTTTTGAGTACTTCTAAGAGTTCACTATCGTGAGAAGCATCATAGAGCATTTCAGGATTTGGGGTGACCACGAGTGTTGCTCCATCTCTTTTTTGTTTGAGTGATGTGAGACAATCTGTGTATGTGCCTTTGTAGAAATGTATACCCAGGAGATTCATGGACTGATTTTATCTACTTTATCTCATTGGCAAAATAATTGTTTTTTTTGAGCATTGTTCTAATATCTAGTATCTAACGTCTAATATCTCAGCATGTACCTCTTTCTCGATACCGAAACACATCATGTAGAAAATCCGATTATGATTCAATTGGCGTATAAGCCCGATGATCGTCTCGAATATTTCTCTGCGCTCTACGGTACAGGCGGTGTCCCTATCGAGATAAGCTCGATGGCTGTCCATCATATCACCGAGTCTGAGATAGCAGGGAAGCCGATGTTCGAAGAAACACCAGATAAAGATGTTCTCCAGAAACTCCTCGAAACGTATACCCTCATTGCTCACAATGCTTCGTATGATGTCAATGTCCTAGAACTCCGATGAGTAGAGACCACGGCACCTATTTGCACGCTCCGTCTCTCTCGCTACCTCCTCCCAGAACTCGAACAACATAAACTCCAATATCTCCGCTACTATTTCGGTATCGAATTCGCTGAAAAACCTCAGACACACGATGCCCTGGGTGATGTCCTCGTCCTCGAAAAAGTCTTCTATAAAATTCATGAACTATTAAAAGCTCAGGAACCACAAAAAGACGAACAAGAACTCCGAAATATGATGATAGAAATCTCGTCTCATCCATCGATTCTCTATATGTGCAAATTTGGTAAACACAAAGGTACACTCTGGAGCGAAGTTCCGCGAGACTATCTCGACTGGGTGGTGAATAAATCTGATTTTACTGATGAGGATGTCCTCTATACAGCGAGGTATTATCTCGAGCAGCAATAGCTATGTCATATTTTCTAGAAATTACATTATTAAATTTTGTGATATTTTCAGCGAGATATTTTATTATTGCGGGACTTGCATTTGTTATATTTTACATATGGAAAAAACGCGAATTCTTGCATAGAAAAATACAAAAAATATTTCCCAAAAATTCAGATTTTGTGAGAGAGGTGAGTTATTCTAGTATTTCTCTTGGTATATTTGCTCTTGTTGGTGGTGTATTTATCGGTACTTCTCTGAGAGAAACCACGCAGATATATGTATCACTTTCAGAATACTCTGCATGATATTTTTTCTTGAGTATCGTTCTCCTCATTATCTACCATGATGCGTATTTTTATTGGACACATAGATGGCTCCATAACCCCTGGATGATGCGCTATGTTCATCGTATCCATCACCTTTCTCACAATCCATCACCTTGGACGGCTTTTTCTTTTCATCCACTAGAGGCTTTCATCACAGCGGGTGTGCTCATAACAGCAGTCTATATCCTCCCAATACATCCCATCGCTATTTTCATCTTTGGAACGTGGATGACCGCCTACAATGTCCTCTGACATCTCGGGTATGATATATTTCCTGCGAATGCTCACAAACACTGGTTCTGGAAATGGTGGAATAGCCCTCGAGATCATAATCTCCATCATGAGAAATGACTCTG
This sequence comes from bacterium, assembly GCA_031973055.1. Taxonomy (GTDB): domain Bacteria; phylum Patescibacteriota; class Gracilibacteria; order BD1-5; family JAGOOR01; genus JAGOOR01. The sequence goes on from DALYDS010000010.1 coordinate 16,716, forward strand.
AAATTACTGACTCTACTGGAATATCTGGGATAAAATTATGGGGACGTATCGGAAATAGTTGACCTATACAGCGAGGTATTATTTGGAACAAGCTTAGTTGTGATTTTGGAGTACTTTCCTATAGGTCCAAAACTTCACACAAGTAATCATAAAATCTGTCATCAGAGTACCGTGAAGTACTGTTTTTACTCGCATAAGTGGGCATCAGCCAGCTTTTCCAATGGCTACTTTTTTTAGTTCCTCAGATGCTTCTATTTTATCTCAGGATAGAAAAATTTGAGAATCATCTTCATGTGCTTGATTATATTGTACACTTTTTCATAAGAGATTCAGTGTTTGAACTGAGTCTCTAAATACATGTATGACTTTGTCAGGATCTCATGGATATTTTTTGATTGCTTCTAGGAATAGCGGGTAGATAAACCATGTTATTTCTTCCCTCAAAGCCTGGAAGATAAGTACGTCGTATCGCTTTGGAGTAAAAGCTTGATAGAGTGGCAATAAGTAATCCTCAACTGCTTCTATATCATTTTTTTCTCTCGAGTGTGAGACTTGTGCTCTCTTGAATATTTCTAAATCGTGAGCCCTTTCTTGAGCCTTCATGAAATTTCTGAGCATTTTTGCATCATCTTTTTCCTGTATAAAACCTGATATAAAACGAATTACGATTCGCACCTGCGCGATTCTTTTTCTCAGGCTGCCAAGTCGAAGAGCGGAAGGAGGGCTATGTGCAACACTATTTATCAGTTCTGCGGTGTTCATAGGGGAATTAAATCCTTTAATAGTATTTATCAAAAACACTGTATAATGGCAGTGTTTGACAATAATAAATATATTATATTATAAAAATATAAAAGTAAATAACATGGAAGAGAACATAAAAAATACAAAGGCATGGATAGAAACGACAGTTGTGGATAAACCCAAACTCCTCGTCATCTATTGACCAACGGCGTGTGGTAAGACTGCGCTTACGATAGAGCTTGCGAAGAAATACAATGGCGAAGTGATTAATGCTGATTCTCGGCAGATTTACCGCGGGATGAATATCGGGACAGGGAAAGTAACAACTGAGGAGATGCAGGGCGTTCCACATCATCTTCTCGATATCCTGGATATTCATGAGATGTATGGGGTCGGAGAATTTGCACCAGAGGCGAGACGTATTATCGCGGATATCACGGCTCGTGGGAAACTCCCAATTCTCTCAGGTGGTACGGGACTTTTTATCGATTCAGTCATCGGAAACTTCACCATCCCAGAAGTCCCAGCGGATTGGCAATACCGTGATGAGCTCGAAGCGTTTCGAGACAAAGAAGGCAATGAAGCGCTCTGGGAACAACTCAATGCCGTTGATCCCGACTATGCGAGCGAACTCGATCCTCGTAACTATCGCTACGTCATTCGTGGACTTGAGATCTGGAAGGCAACGGGACAGTCAAAAAAAGTACTCGGACAAAAAACAGAGAGTCCGTATGATTTTCTCCGTATCACGCCGTATGATGGAGACCGTGAAAAGCTGTATCAAAAAATTAATCGACGAGTCGAGGAAATGTTTCGAGGAGGACTTATTGAAGAAGTCTCAAATCTTCTCTGAGAAAACGATCCAGCAGAAGAGAATATTCTTTCCCTTCTTCCAGGACTCAATGCTATTGGTTATCGTGAGTTACTTCCTCTCTTAGCCAATAAAGCATCACTGGAGCAAACACTCGAAGCTGTGCAGACCAATAGTCGCCATTATGCCAAGCGTCAACTCACGTGGTTTAGACGCTATGAGAAAGACGGTTAAAAAATCCCTCCAAATTGGAGGGATTTTCAGATTCTTATAAATCGAGAATTAGATTTGAGCTATGATAGCACGGATAGCAGCTATAGTGATGATAGCTGTATCATTACCTTTTTCATTAGCTTTATCTTCGAGTTTATCGAGTTTTTCATTGAGATTTGCTTTGAGAGCATCTTTTTTGTCCTGAGGGAGAGCCTTCATTTTCTCTAAACTGTTCTGGAGACGAGTCTGGAGATTAGCGAGGACAGTATTGTAGTTCTCTTTTCGGAGCTCCTTGATATTCTCTCGGAGAGCTTCACGAGCTGCTTTTGCTTCAGCCTTACATGCTTCTTTGACAGTTTCTTTTTCAGCGTCAGTTGTTGCTGAGTCTATGGCAGCCTTACATTCTTTTTTAGCTTCTTTGATATCAGCACGATGTTCCTTTCGGAAATCTTTTATTTCTCATCTCATTTCTTTTCTCATTTCTTGATCTTTCTCTCTCGATTCACGTCGAGCTTCTCGCTCTTCACGATGTTCTTGATGAATTTCATTTTCATCATCATCATTCACAGAGGTAGTATTGACTTCATCTGCCCAGACAGAGCTGGCGACGAGGAGTGTAGCTATAACGGCAGTAGAAAATGCTTTTTTCATAATTGTATTGGTTAAAAATAAGCCCGACCATAGTACTCGAAGCATAGCATCATTGCAAATGCTTCACTCTTTTCATTTTAGATGGTCGGGGTATCCTCGTATGTCAGAGCCTCTTAGTCCAATAGGCTAGACCAAGTTCACGTATTCTTCACACAAATATGAAATATGTACGTACTAATTATGAAAAATCCCTCCAGAATTTATGTATCTCATTCCTTCTTTGTATCCTGCTTCAAACAATTTTTCTGATCGTTTATGATCAACAGCGAGAGCACGCACAGTGCCAAACAGTTTACGAAAAATATTTCAAGGACCTTCATCAGTATTATCATTATCTTCATCACTTAAGAAAATCGTCGAATGGGCTCTGCGTCGTACTGATAAGGTAATACCATGAGTGCCATCTTTTCAGTGTGGGTATAATTGTTCTGGAATAGTATCATGAAGTGAT
>DALYDS010000011.1:0-15525 GCA_031973055.1 bacterium
CCTCACGGTAATAAAATTCACGAAGTTTCTGGACAAATCGAGAACGGAATACCATACGATCGTATGAAGTTTTCTCTGTGATCATGTCAAGATAACGCTTGCGGTAAATAGTTTCTTCATCTGCGAGGCCGTGGAATTTTTCCGGGAGTGGGAGAAATGCCTTTGAGAGCAATTGAAAAGAACGTACAAAGACAGTGAGTTCACCTTTGTGTGTCATAAAGAGCTCACCATGAATACCGATGATATCTCCCCTATCAATATATTTTTCAAAAATTTTAAATGGTTCCGTGGCTTCTTTTCCTATTTCACGCAATTCCCCACCATCTTGCGAGAGAAGACAAAAGTCCTTTGAAAGAGCAAATTGAATCTGTCCAGAATAATCCTGCAATGTACCGAATATCAATTTACCAAAGCTGCGAACGAGCATAATGCGGCCAGCAGTGTGGATTTCATTTCCTGGCTCAGGAATAATCTCATCAATAGATCGAAATGTCTGTTTTTCCGATTTTTTGCGAATATCATCTATATCCTGTTTTTTATGAAATCTATCAGGATAGAGTTTTACTCCGAGTGTTCGAAGTGCATGCAGTTTTTGGAGACGGACTGAACGCTCGTCATGTGGGTCTGTAGAGGTCATAATAAAAGTATGCAGATATTGTATAAAAAAATAGGAAAAGACTAGTCTTTTCCTATTTTTCTAAAGAGTAAAAACTAAGCAATTACAAACTCAAAGCCTTCTTTCTTCGCATTTGTCACTTTCACCGAAGTAACTTTGTTGCCAATCATACGGTCAGCAATTTCATCTTCTATTTTCGTTTGAATATAACGACGAACTGGTCGTGCCCCAAATTCTGGATTATAGGTATCCTTGAGAATTCTCTCAACCACTGGAGCAGCCCATTCGAGTTTTACACTGAGCCCTGCAAGACGCTTCTGAAGTTCTGTGAGCTGGAGAGTGATAATTTTCTTAATTACTTTGGTATCGAGAGGTCTGAAAACAACCACCTTATCGATACGGTTGATAAATTCTGGCGAGAAGTATTCATCGAGGCTTTTAACCACTTTTCACTCAATTTGTTCAAAATCATCAATAATTCTATCTTTTGTTGCTTCAGCGACATCAAAACCGATTTTCGTTGCACTGGTCGTGAACTCTTCGGAACCAATGTTACTCGTCATGACAATAATCGTATTTTTGAAGTTCACTTTACGTCCTTTCCCATCACTGATAACACCATCTTCCATGATTTGGAGGAGGAGATTAAAAATCTCAGTATTTCCTTTCTCAATCTCATCGAATAATACGACTGAGTAGGGTTTCCTTCGGACTTTTTCTGTGAGCATACCACCTTCTTCATAACCAACAAATCCCGCTGTAGTACCAATAAGTTTTGACCCCGAGTGACGCTCAGAAAATTCTGACATATCGATTTTGACGAGAGCCTTTTCATCTCCGTAGTATTCACGAGCGAGGACTTTCACCAGTTCCGTTTTACCGACACCCGTTGGTCACAAGAAGAGAAAACTTCCGAGAGGACGACGCTGATCGGAAATACCAGCCTGAGAACGTTTGATAGTCGAAACAATGGCCTTTATCGCGTCATCCTGACCTATTATTTTTGTCCCCATGTGTTTTTCCAGATCTTGAAGTTTTTTGATATCTTCAGCCGAAAGTGTCTTCATTGGTACGCCTGTGATATCGTGAACTACTTTTTGAATATCGGCTGAGTGGATATGATGACGTTTTTCTCGAGGAATAGTGATTTTCCGACGTTTTTCTCGGATAGTACTCTCGATTTCAGAGAGTTGATCCTTCGCTCGAGAAGCTTTGTGATATTGTTGTGATGTGACAAAATCGGTGATATTTTTCTGGAGTTTTTCTGCTTCGAGTTTGAGAGTTTTTATCTCATCCTCACCATGAACATAGGTCATACTCTTCGCACTACAGGCTTCGTCTATGAGGTCGATAGCTTTATCGGGGAGAAAACGCTCTGTCATATAACGAACAGAGAGTTCGACTGCTTCGTCGATGGCATCGTCCTCGATGACGAGATTGTGATAATCTTCAAATGTTCCACGGAGACCTCGAATGATTTCTGCTGCGACAGCTTTTGATGGTTCATCGACTTCAATTTTCTGGAATCGTCGCTCAAGAGCGGCATCTTTTTCGATATATTTCTGGTATTCAGAGAGTGTTGTGGCACCAATAATGCGTATTTTTCCTCGCCCCATCGCAGGTTTGAGAATATTGGCAGCATCGAGCATACCTTCTGATCCGCCTGCTCCTATAATAGTATGTATTTCATCTATAAAGAGTATAACTTCGTTTTCGAGTTTTGTCGCCTCTTCGATAACCTGTTTCATACGAATTTCAAACTCACCACGGTATTTCGTACCAGCGACGAGAGATGTCATATCGAGGACGAGGAGTTTCTTGTGCTGCATAGCAAAAGGCACTTCACCGGCTGAAATACGTCGAGCAAGTCATTCGACTACAGCAGTTTTACCAACACCAGGGTCACCTGTTAATACTGGATTATTTTTTGTCTTACGATTGAGGATAGAGATGAGCCGGTCGATTTCTTTTTCTCGTCCAATAATAGGATCTATTTTCCCTTCCGCGGCTTCTTTTGTAATATCAGTACAGAAGAAATCAAGAGCAGGAGTCTGGCTTTCTTGTTTTTTGGAATTCTGATCACCTTGGCTCATCTGAGAAAATACTGGATTTTGCTCAACGTCTTCCATAGCGACGCCTGAGAGAAGCCCCTGTTCCAATACATTCATAATTTTCCCCAGGTCTCATGGATTCCCTGTGGTAGCACCAGACTGGAGTCTATTCATCTCAACCAATGCTCATTCGAAATCACGGACATTGATGCGGATAAAATCGAGAAACTCAACGAACCAAGAATTAGTTTGCTTGATGAGAGCGAGGAGGAAATCCTCGATACCAATAGATTTTTTCTCAAAACTTGCTGCTACTTTTACACTCGAGACAATAACATTTCTCAATAACTCTGAAATACCCGTATAGTCTCCATTTCTATTAATAAGTGGGGCGAATTTTGGATGAGTCATGACATCGAGAAAAACCTTTTCGTTAATACCAAAATCATTAAAGACAGCAAATGAATGACCTTTTTTTGAGCGAAGTACTTCCATGATAACGTCAGTTGATTCGAGAGATGAGAATCCTTGTTTTTTTGCTGATTCTTCAGCTGCGAGGAGGTATCATTTGTACTCTGGTGTGAAATTTTTGAACATAAGGTGAAAAAGAGAGAAAATTTGCTATACTGTCGAACGTATGATAACCTGGTTACACATGAAGTACAAATATTTTTTCATTCTTTTCCTTGCAGTTTCTTGCCTTTTTGGTCAGACTACATTTGCTACTGAGGACAATATTGATATAAAACAGCTTTCACCTTGGTGGCTCGAAGGGATACCAGAGCCTACTCTCGTGGCAGAATTTGAAAATCTCGAAGAAGAACTCGATGCACTCAGTAATAGTCGTAATAGATATGCAGAGATGGAGCAAAAATTCATCGAATCAAAACAAATCTTCTCTGAAAATCAAGCGACACAAGAAAAAATACTCTCGGATCTCGAACTCATGAAACAGGATATATCAAAAAATATCATTAAAAATACTGCCGATTATCAAGAAATCACCGAAGAGCTCAACTATCTCTCGTGAGAGATCAAAGAACTCAAACAGAAACAAGCAGAAATGGCAACCATTCTCAAAAAGATATTTGCTCAAGGGTATATAGAAACAGTTCAAAACGAGAAAAATGTGTCTATGTACGGACTACTCCTAGGGAAGACTTTTGGTGAAGGTGTCCATAATACTGCCTCAAATGATATCCTGCGCTCTGTCAATCAATCGCTCCTCTTACGTCAAGAAAATCTCGAGAAAAAGCTCCGAGAATTGCAAGATACTCTTCTCAGAAAAAAGGCAACAAAAGAGCGTATGCTCACACGTCTCAATCAATATAAGCTCGAACTCCAGGAAACTGAATCAATACAAACCGATATCCTGTCTGCTACAATTAAGAAACAAGATACTCTGGATATAAAACTGACAGATATAGCGGAGAAGCGAGAAATACTCGATGAAAAAATAACAGGCAAAATCCAAAATGTTTCACAGAAAAAACAAAGTATCAATGCAGAATTTGAAAAAAAAGTAATTCAATACGAATCACTCCTCAACAAACGTGCTTCAGAATATGGCTGTGAAACAAATCCGAGTGCATTGTGTACATGGATTAAAAAATACACCGAAGCTGAGCGAGAGCTACGAAATTCTCAAACTACAAAAGTTGATTTTCTTTGGCCCCTTGATCCAAAAAATGGTTTTGGGTATCACTTTCGTGATCAAAAATACTACAATTTGAGTAATAAACATCACAATGGAGTTGATGTATTAGTGGACTCTGGCAATTCAGTTGTGGCTATGGCTGATGGTTACATACTCCTCAAAAATAGTCCGAGCTCATCGTCCTCTGGCATCATCGTCCTCAAGCATGCTCAATGATACATCTCTATCTATACTGGTATCAATCCGACAAAAAAGCCTCTTTTCTCACAAATAAAGCAAGGCCAGGAAATAGGAAAAACTCGAACCTTTCAACAACATACTACACAAAACAATATCCATATCGAACTCTATGAAAAAGAAAAGGCTGTGGATCCTCTTGAGTATCTCAATTTATCAAATATATCAACCAATCTCATCCCCGCACGATACGGATGGAAATATATAGATGATCTCAAAAAATCAGGAAAGAGTTATGACACAAAACAACTCCAATCAATTATTGGATTCTTTTCTATTGAATGAGATTCTGAGCCAGAACGACAAAAAAACTTTCTCGAGAAATACGCTTCAGTAGATTTTCGTAGTCGAGATATGTGGATTGAAGAAAGTATTTCAGAGAGTATTGATCCGACATTCACTATGTGTATAGGCTTTGCAGAGAGTAGTCTCGGTAAAAATCTCACTACCAGTGGCAATATCGGAAATGTCGGAAATACCGATAGTGGAGATCGACGCAATTTCGATGATGCACGGAGCGGTATCAGGGGTATCAGCTCTACTCTCAATAATAACTGGCTCGGTGGATACATAACTATCGACCAACTCTCTGGTTGGGGAAATGTCTCCAGTCCTATCTATGCCTCATCTCCAACTAATTGGCATGAAAATATCGTCAAATGTATGTCAGCGATCAAATGAAGATATGTAGGCAATAAATCACCTTTTAGACTCTCAGAAGCGAATTTGATACTCTATCAACAAGAGTGATTCATGCTCCAAAAAGATTTATAGGACTTGTTTTATGACAGAGGGCAATGAATGATTATTTTTTTATCGCAAAAAAATAATAGAGTACTGCCATGAAAGAAAAACGCGATATTGATTATCCTATATTCCTCTCTGTTATATTATTGGTCATATTTGGATCAGTCGTTATTAGCTCTGTGAGCGTCTATGACTCCTATCGTATAACGAAGAAACTCGTAGAGACAGGTATGCTCGAAGAGCCAAATAATTGGCGTTTTATCGTCAGAAATCTCCTACAAGCCGGTTTGGGATTCTTTGCGCTGGTTCTCGCTCTCAAGACACCATATCTGTGGTGGAAGAAAAATATCAAATTCATCACGATAGGCATCATCGCATTACTCGTCATGGTGCTCATATTTTGAGTAAAAATCAACGGAGCAAGAGGGTGGTTTGATATTCCAGGACTCCCCTTCTCTCTGCAGCCCACAGAGTTTCTCAAACTCTGAATGATACTCTCTGTAGCGGCTTTTTGTAGTCAATACAAGAATTTTCTCGGGAGCATCACTGAGTGATTTTTACCGTTCTTAGGAATAATCATACTCCCGACTTTCCTGGTTCTCATGCAGCCCGACTTGGGAGCATTGGTTATTATACTCCCTGTAGCAGTGAGTATATATTTCATCGCATGAGGCAATGTTCGTGTTATTTTTCTCCTGGGCAGCGTCGCACTTATCCTCTGAATAATACTCTATACTCTCGGACACTATGGCTCTCCCGAAGATCGTAATCAATTTTCTTATATTTACGACCGCCTCAATAGTTTTTTCCAATCCAACAAGACAGCAATTGAAAACAATATCATGCATCATCAGAACAAACAAGCTCTCATAGCAATAGGGAGTGGTGGTTTTCTGGGGCTCGGATTCGGTGATTCTGTTCAGAAATATGGCTACTTACCTGAACCTCAAGGCGATTTCATATTCTCAGTTATTACAGAAGAGTGGTGATTTCTCGGTGCTATAACTATCATATCGATGTATATCTACATCATCTACCGTGGTATACTCATTGCTTCACTGTGCGATGATTTATTTGGCAAATATACAGCATTTGGTATTACTGTTTGGATAGCCTGGCAAGTCATCATCAATATCAGTGTGAATATGAGCATATTTCCTAATACGGGCCTTACTCTCCCCTTTGTGAGTTACGGAGGCTCTTCTCTCCTGATGATGCTCCTCTCCATAGGCATCCTCCTCTCTATTTCCAGAGATATCGATCCGAAGAGAAAAAACCTCAAATGTCTCCTCTATGGAGGTCTCGGTAAAAAGAAAAACTATACAGTACACCGGATTAATATGTAGATAAGATTGGATATTTATTTTTTGTCTACATGAAATATTTGCATAGGATAAAGGGTTAGCGTATACTGAGTGGGTATTTATTTCTAAAATTTATTCCTTATGAATAAGGTTAAACATCTCATGTACACTGGAGTCGGTATGCTCTTCACGTCTCAAATCGCTCTTGCTGAGATTCAAGCAGGTCTTGATCGTGTCGATGATGGTCTCAAATGACCAAATACTGGTGATCCAATTGAAACTATTCAGACTTTTATCAAGGGTCTCCTCACGCTCCTCGGTCTCGTCATGGTCGCTATGGCACTCTGGGGTGGCTGGAAAATCCTCACTTCTGGTGAAGAAGATGAAGGAAAAGAGGCTGGAAAGAAAATTATTATCAATGCCGTTATCGGTATCGTCGTTATCTTCTTTGCTTGGACAATTACAAGTCTCGTATTCAATATCCTCAGTGGTGATACTATCTCTGGTTAATTGTCTCTTATTCTCGAAACACAAAAAACCTCCACTTGTTGGAGGTTTTTTATTACACAATATTATCTAATTAAGTATACTTGACAGAATAATATAATCTGTATTATTTATATATAAATATGCCTAAGGATTATTCTTTTCTGAAGCGCTTTTTCTCGGTCTTATTCACAGACAGGGATATTGTTGATTCCGGAATACCTCCGACAGCCCCTGAACCATCGATAGAGCCTCTCGGAAATGAACTCTCTAATGTTTCTCATCCTCACGATTGGGATACTCCTGAAGATGCTCCGAGTGTTACTGCTGCGCAGGATAATACCCAAAAAACAGAAGAAAACCCCGTACAGACTCCTCAGAAAGCTGAAAAACCAAAGAAACTCCGTGATTTCCTCATAGAAAAATGAAATTTCTGGGAAGAACCATCTCCTTCTGTATTACCAACAACTCAACCAGAACAAAAATGACCAGAAAAAAAGAAGGAAAATAATTCAAAAAATCTCAACTCTGATAGTGCCTTGTTTCTCGGTAATACCCTCGAACAAGAGTCTGTAGAGGTTACAACAGAAAATCTCAAACGCCACATGCTCGTCGTAGGTATGACTGGAAGTGGTAAAACCACCATGCTCGAGAGGATGATACTCCAGGATATAGATGCTGGACGAGGCATAGGACTCATAGATCCCCACGGAGACCTCTATGATAAAATACTTAATCAAATACCAAAATCTCGTAGCAATGATGTCGTTCTTTTTGATCTCACTGATATAGAATACCCTATTGGGTTCAATATCCTCGAAAACACTCATCACCAATTCCCTTCTCTCATTGCGAGTTCGATTGTCGGTGTATTCAAAAAAATATTTGGCTACAGTTGGGGTCCTCGTCTCGAATATATACTCCGTAATGCTACACTAACACTCCTGGAGCATGATTGAAGCACACTCCTGGATCTCACACTCCTGCTCACTGATGAAGATTATCGCCGTACCTACCTCGGAAATATCAAAAATCCATTTCTCAAAAAATTCTGGGCAGATGAATTTGATAGCCTCAGCACAACAAAACAGTCAGAGGTAGTGAGTCCAATACTCAATAAAGTAGGTCAGTTCCTCTCAGTCCCCCTCATCCGGAATATTGTGAGTCAGCCTCAATCAGGCTTTTCTCCGCGATGGATTATGGATAATAAAAAGATTTTTTTAGCCAACCTCTCAAAAGGTAAAATCGGAGAAGACGTCAGTGAAATGCTCGGATCACTCCTCGTCAGTAAATTCCAACTCGATGTTATGAGTCGAGCCTCAATAGAACCAGAAAAACGTGAGCCATTTCGTCTCTATGTCGATGAATTTCAGAATTTCGCAACTGATAGCTTCTCCGATATATTTTCTGAAGCTCGCAAATACGGTCTCAGTCTCGTCATCGCTCATCAATATATGAATCAGGTCTCAACACAGCTCATGGATGCAATACTCGGCAATGTGGGCAATATGGCAGTATTTCATATTGGTTCGTCTGATGCGAAACTCCTCGCACCAAACATAGACTCTTCTCTCGCCCCACAAACACTCGTCGAACAACCTCTCTACAATTTCGTACTCAAAACGACACATAACGGACACAAAAAGATATCTCAAGGAGAACTCCTCGCGCCAGAAAATATCCCAACACGAAGTGGGTTACAAAATCCTGAGAAACTCCAAACCCTTGTCCGCGAAAAATTCGCAAAAGATCGCAAGTTCGTCGAAGGAAAATTGAGTGTTAAAATGAGCTAAGCTCTATTTATTGGACAGTTACTGTGTGAGTCTGTGTCGTGACATTCTTCTGAAAATCAGTTACTTGAATCGTGATAATGTGTTTACCAACTCCCATATCTGTGGGAGTTTTGATGGTAAAATTATACTTCTTCGTCCCCTGCGATGTGCCATAGATTATATCATCGAGGAGGACTTGAATCTTGGATATTTCACTATCATCTGCGATTGTTCCGGAGAGAACAAGAGGTTGACCAGATTTGAGCGTAATGGTCGCTGGATTCTGGGTTTGGATAACAGGATTTTTTACATCTTTATCGAGGATTTTTATTCGATAGTTTCGAGAACTACTGTATCCGTAACTATCCACGACACTAATCGTCACCACTTGATTCTGTCCATCAGCACCACTAATTCCGAATTCTGCTTTTACTTTGCCATCTTTTTTCTCCTGGAGATCAACTGAGCGATAAAATACATCATTGATGAGTATTCTCGCTTCTTTCATCGTATGCTCCGAATGGAATTCGATTTCTATAGGATAGAGTCATGAGAATAATTCTATACCATCAGTGAGTGTCGAGGTGAATTGTGGGACACTCTCTGTCGGACGTTCACAGATATTTTCTGGCGACGAAACAACAGTCATGAGATTGTCTGTGATATTAAATTTTTCTATGAGATAGAGTCGACCCAAGTCGCTGCCGAGCCAGCCATCAACTGCCTGTCTCCATTCTGGTCGAGAATCTTCGATCGGGAAGGCTGTATCTATGAGAACTGCGTCTTTTATGGCATCTTTTGGTGTCCTATCACTGACCTTACCATTACAGAGAGCATCGACCTGTATCTTTTCTGGATTAAATGATTTCATGATTTCTGGTTTTTTGCCCTGGAGATAGAGGAATTTATCATTTCCACCAACATCATCTGGACGAATGAAATCTTTTTTTGGCAATCCAGTGTGTGCGAATTCCATGAATTTTTTCCAAATCAAAGCACTCGATTCCATACCACTCGCGCGAGCCGAAGCTGCTTTACCATTCGTATTTCCAGTCCATACTGCCGTCGTATATTGTGGAGTATATCCTATAGTCCAGAGATCTCGAGGAAGAGTATTTTCTCAGACTTTTTTGCTCGATGTACCTGTCTTGACAGCTGCCTTTCTACCAGAGAGTGCTAGGAAATTGTTCCATCCTGCTGGACGTGCTTCGTTATCAGAGAGTATGTTGGTAACCATGTACGAAGCTCCTGGTAAAATAACCTGTTTAGGTGTAGTTTTTTCTGGCACAATTTCATTACCATTTCCGTCGAGAATTTTGAGAATAGGGTTTGGCTTCATGTACTGTCCATTTCTCGCGAGAGCAGAGTATACAGCTGCAAAATCTATCGGTCTGACTTCTGCCGAACCAAGAGCAATTGGTGGGCCATAAAGATTGTTATCTTCTCTGTGTTCGATAGTGGTGAGTCCCATGTTCCGGAAGTACTCAACGAGATTGTATTCTTGTTTACTGCCAACATCTCCCGTGTTCTGAGTAGCTAGGTAATACATCTTGATAGCTGGGATATTTCGTGAAGCATCGAGAGCTGTACGGAGCGTCAGTGGTCAGAGAAATTTTCCGTCAAAGTTCTTTGGTTTATAGGTTCCAAAATTCATCTCTACATCGAAGATTGGCGTATCAGTACTGAGATTATTTGTCTCGAATGCACGAGCATAGATAAGAGGCTTCATGCTCGAACCAGGCTGTTTCAGTGAAGTAATGATGTTAACCTCTCCATCGATTTCTTTGTTATAATAATCTTGTGAACCAACCATAGCTACGACATCTCCTGTTTCATTATCGAGCGTAACGAGAGCTCCATTGTTAATGCCATAATTTTTAAATGTTGTCTTTGCATAACTCTCGATAATACTCTGCGCTTCGTTTTGGAGTTTTGGGTCAAGAGTTGTATAGATTTTCCATCCTCCTTGATCGAAAAATTCTTCACCGTACATATCTACGAGATAGTCTTTGACATAAAATACAAAGTGAGGATCTTTGATATTTTCCCTTGGGTCTTGAAAAACAAACGTCAATCATTGAACAGTGGCATCTTTGTATTCGCCATCATTCACATAGCCGTCTTCGTACATACGCATGAGGACTCTGTCTTTTCGTCCAGCTTCATACTCCATAACTATAGGCTGTGGCGGTGCTTTGTCTTGAGGAATACTCGCAGCAAGTTGGATACTGTTCAGGAATTCTAATAAATCTTTTTTATTGATTGTCTCGCAGTCAGTTGTAGGACTTCTTTTTTCGAAAGGTGACTTGAGTTGAAATGAGACAAGTCCACAAACTGACACTTCATTACCATCTTCATTGTATGTGATTTTTGAAAATGCAGCCAGGAAAGCATCAAACAATTCAGGGTTAGTCGTTTTATCAATTTTAACAATAGCGTCCTCTTTGTCTTTTGGATCATGATAATATACATATCCCATGAGACGACCTTTTTGAGAATATGGATTATAGGCTGTTGGTGATTTTGGTAGAGAAGCAAGAATAGCCGATTCTATAACCGTAACGTCTTTGGATGGTTTACCAAAAAAGCGACGTGCAGCTTGTTCAATACCATAAGAATTACCTCCAAATGAAATTTTGTTGAGATAGAGCTCCAATATTTTTTCTTTTGTATAGAGGATATTGAGTTCAAAAGCGAGGATAATCTCTTGCACCTTTCTTTTTATTGTACGTTCATTGGTCAGGAGAGTATTTTTGATGAGTTGTTGACTCAGAGAAGAGGCTCCTGCACATATTCCACCTCCTCCACAAGTGAGACCAGTACGTACAATACCTATAATATCAAAACCAAAATTTGTGAAAAATCTCTGATCTTCTATAGCTACGAGAGCATGAGTAATTTTTGGAGAGATTTCGGAATATGGAACATATTGTCTATTCTCATCACCTCAATAAATCGTATAGAGTTGCCCGCCATCTCGATCATAGATAATACTACTTTCTTTGAGTGAAGTTTGAATTTGTGAGAGTGAAGGCATGCCAAACAAAAAGGCAAAATAAAAGATGACTACAAATAGTAATCCTCCTCCACCTAGCCATAATCGCGCATGTGGATCGTGAAATATATGCTTGATCTGGTACCATCGAGACGTCCCGGCGAGGAGTCTCCTGTGCATGTTGGTTCTTCGAGAGTACATACTATTTGAAATAAAGAGATGCGTCACTGCCTAATACTAACTCATATGGTGTTGTCATGTTCGCTAGTTCTTCTGGGGTTGCTGGTTTTGTCTCACCATAGAATATGAGTGACATTCATTCTAGCAAGGGGTTATTGGGTTGAATGATGGTCGAATTATATCGCAAAAATGTTTTTTCTACTTTTTCTTTCTGGTTCTTTATTCCCTCTTCTGTTATGGGGAAACCTATCGAATGAAGCTTGAGGGCAACAGATGAGGCCAGAAATGTAGCTCCAGACGCATTAACTACGGCAAGAGGTTGTTGGTTTGATATATCGGGAAATGATGTCACAATTTGCACAAAAGTACGTATGGTGCTGTAAGCATTGATATTTGATGGTGTTGCTTTTTTTGGTAGTAAAATAGATGCACCTCAAAAAAGCTCTCGATCAGGTGTATAGAGGAGTCCTCCTGGGTGACAGAGGCGAAGTGCCTCATAACAAGAATTATCGAGTGCAAATCCGTGTATGTTTTTCTTATCGAGGGATTTTGCCTTTTTCCCTAGCTGTAGTATGTGCCCCAGAGTCATATTTGTTTTGATAGAATCCATGATAACATTGTAGATTCACTCCAATTTTTTTGGTGATGTGAGGATATTAGCTGTCATGAGTTTCTCTCTGATAGCCTCGATGACCAGCTGCTGTCGTCGTGATCGGTCAAAATCACTCGTTGTATGACGACTACGTGCATATTTTAGAGCTTTATCTCCATCAAAATGCTGTAGCCCAACGGGGATATCCACAATTGTGTATCACCAATTTTTTGTTGGGTATTCACTATCATAGAGACGCTCTGGTACATCTATCTCGACACCGCCAATGTGATCTATGAGAGATTTAAATCCATTGAAATCCATCATGAAATAATAGTTGATTTCTTGTCCGGTAATCTCTGAAACAACTCCCATTATTGCCTTGAAGGCTGTTTCTTCATCATGCAGTCTTTTCGTCGTGGAGTACACTTCGTTGATTTTTACACGACCGAGCTCATCAGATTTGATGTAGAGATCTCGGGGTATTGATATTGTCGTAAACGATACATCATCGCCTGAACCATAGTGTGCAAGTATAATAGAGTCAGTGAGATCTGGCGCATCATTTTCGAGCCCTCCTCTTCATAAAATGAGAAAACTGATTCCATTTTTCTCCTCTTCTGCACTTATGGCTGGTGCGGGAATCAGTTTGGCTAAAATAGTAGTAACATCCAACTGAAATGAGAAAACTCTCGGTAATACCGAAGCCGCTGTTATGAGTAAAATGAGAGAAACTACTACGAGAAGTGCTAGATTTCTCCATGCGATATTCCCTTGCATAGTTTTATACGATTTCAAAAATGATCCCGTGAGAGGCTCGCCAAGATTATCACGAATTTTATCTTTTATATCCGTCTTTGCTATAGATGGTTTTGTTTTTTTAGTATGGAGATTGGCAAGGTTGCGCTCGCGACGAAATCGTTGTTTCATAGTGTATTTATTTTTTCCAAGAGTTGATATCGTAGAGGAGAGGTGCAGCGAGACATATAGAAGAATAAGTCCCTACAATAGTACCGAGGAGCATCAGAGTAACGAAACCTCTGAGTGCTTCAGGTCCAAAGAAAAGCATAGAGAAGAGGACTATGACGAGCATCATAGATGTATAGAGAGAACGTCTCAAACTCACCTGAATTGAGTCTTCGAAGATTTGTTTTTCTGATCGTTTATCTGATGTTCTTTTATCTTTATAATTCGCACGAATACGGTCAATAATAACGATTGTATCATTAATACTGTACCCGAGAATAGTGAGTATTGCTGTCACGAAAAAGGTGTCGACTTTGAGCTCAGGCAAGAGTACGCCAAGAGCAATATAGATACCTGCAGCAACAATAACATCGTGGAAAAGTGTAATAAGTGTAATAGCACCAAAAGTAAAACTCGATGTCCCTTCGATAGATTTTCGAAATGCATACATCAGATAGAGAGCGATAGCAAAGAGACATATGATGAGGTTGAGATATGCTCGATTCAGTACAAAATCTCAGAAAGATTTCCCAACGGACATAAACGATGATTCAGTGACAACGATGTTATGTTTTTTAAAAAAGTCTGGTAGGCGTGCTCGAATATCATTTGATTTAGCTGTTGCACGTACTGTATCTGTCTCTGTCTTGAGACCTATATCAGCCCGGATTGATGAACCATCAGCAGTATACACCATGACATCAGAGAAAATATCAGCTTTTTCATATCTATAATTTTTGATAATATCCGCTCGTACTTCACTGAGTTTTTCTGGAGTCACTGGGGATTGAGCACTGTACTCTATTTGGAGACCTCCGGTCATATCGATACCGAGATTTGGACTCACTGTAAAAAAGACCAAAACTGATAGTAGAGTTGTGATTCATGAAAAGATATAAAATTTTTTCCTATTTGCTATGAAACGCATAAAAAATATTAATGGGTAAATTCAGTCAAGAGTGTACTGTTTTTCTCTATTTGGCAACCCGAGATGGTTGACTCCTGATTTTTTTTTCTGTACCAGTTTTTATAATACTAAAAAAGTCTCATAACTGTATTTTCCTGAAGCTGAATTACATCCAGCTGGAGGAGTTTCTGGAGCGCACGAACAGTTGCTTCCACATCATAGATAGCACTATGGGCTCATTCAAAGTATTCTCAGAAGAGTTTTTTGTAGAGTTCATTCAGTTTCGGGAATTTGTATCCTATTCCCCGTCCTGGTAACGCACAAAACTCAACACTTGATTTCATGGTACAGAGAGTCTTCTGAGGATTATAATCACCTTTTCGACCAAGCCTCTGCAGCTCATAATTCATAACGGATTCATCGTATTCTATATTATGCCCCACTACAACATCTGCACTATTGAGATATGCGAGAAAAGTATCCATTTGATCAATAATAGGTGCCTTATCGGCAACATCTTTGTCATATATGCCGTGTACTTGGCTCGCACCAAATGGGATAGAGATAGGAGGCTTTACAAAAGCATCGATTCTATCAACTTCTTTGAGCGTTTTATCGTCTTGAAGCTCGAGGAGTATGCCTGAAAATTGGACAATATATGGTTGAACCTCTATAGGCCCTTCCCTTTCAACAAAGCCAGTTGTTTCTGTATCAAATACAAAGAGTTTCATATGGGCCGCATTGTACAAAAAAACTCATAGACGCAAAAAATTTTGCAATTATTCCCAGGAGCCTATAATCAGCCGCAATGCCGCGATAGCTCAGATGGTAGAGCGCATCCATGGTAAGGATGAGGTCACGGGTTCAATTCCCGTTCGTGGCTCCATTTTATTTTACAAAAAAAAATATTATTTATAATAAGCTAAAGTACTCTGCCTCTTACCGTCTATTCTATGTCATTCCCTGATTTTGAAACAACATCAAGCGCGCTACATTTTGATCCCAAAGTTACTGG
>DALYDS010000011.1:15535-18840 GCA_031973055.1 bacterium
AAAAACCTAAAGCACAATTTTCGTCCCCACTCAGACGCCAGTAGTAATAATAGACTGAATATTAGCAAAATCATTTCCGTGCATAATCCAGACAGTTGAACCAGTATCTTCTAGGTAGTTTTTGATGGAAGAAACCTTCGTAAACATGCTGTTCTGAACATCTCATTCTTTTTTCCAGAATTGTATTTCACTCAAATCTCAGATATTCAGCGTCTGGATTAATCGACCCTGACCATCCAGTATTCACTCTATATCAGTCACCATATATCCTTTTTTCTCCCCTGTTTTCTTCATAATAAAAGAAAAGGCATCATCTCCAGAAAGTATCTGAAAATCACTCGAGATATCTCCTCAAACAATGTAATTTCCTCGGAGCTTCGTGGTATTTATTTTTCCTGTGAGTAAATCCTCGATTTCAATTCTCTGAAAATCTGGGAATATTTCTGAAAATGGATTCCAGAGGTTATTACGTACATTGCTTTTCCAAAGAGAATAACTCTCCTGACTGAGTCAGTTTTTCTTTACAAAAGAATGTCCAACATTACCAGCTCAATGGATAAAAAATATATCCTCTTCAAGACTTTTTAGAAGTTCATAAAAATTCTCCAAATATTCTCGATTAAAAAAAGTAGAATTCTTCGGAGCGAAGACTGATCATCATAATTTAATAATTAACATATTTTAATTAATTATCAATTACTACAGCATTTTTTACGTGTAAAATATTTGTTAGTTCAATCATGCTCGGCTCATTACTCAAGGCTATTTCAAGAGCCTCTAGAGTACCAGGTCTCAATTTTTCTGAACTCTTACTTCTCATTTCTTCTACAGTCATCATTCCTCGTTCTTGCAATTCACTAGTGTCTAGTATTCCTTTTATCTGGGTTCCCATTTTCAACTGAGCTAAGAGAACTCTTGCTTTAGATACAATTTTTTTACCTTCATTTTCTATATGGAGAATTAATCATCCTTTCTCGACAATAAAATCAACTTCATTTCACAAAACATCTAGTTCTTCTTTCAGTCATCTCCTAGCTGTCACATCAGGAATCTCTCCTGGTTTCATAGTTTCAAAAACAACTCATATTTGTCCAGGCAGTTTCCATGCTCTTTCTTCATTTTCCACAACAAAAGCAACACGATCACGTGTTTCTCAAATAACACACACAACTATTACAGCTTCAAAGCTTTTAGCTTGATCTATCGGTAAAGAACCTTCTCTTTGAGTTGTCGATGATTCAATAGCTAAAGCCATAGGCTTGTTTTTTACTAAAATTTTCCCTATTATAGTATTTTCAATATAAAATCAATATGGCTAGTTTTCATTATTAGCACTATATTTTCCTCCCCAACTCTACCGCGATAGCTCTCTGGTTGTCGCGTTTTTTTATAACTTCGCGTTTATCATATTCTTTACGACCTTTTGCGAGAGCAACAGAGAGTTTCACGAGATTTCATCGGAAGTATACACGAGTAGCAATGAGTGCTACTCATTTTTCGTTCACTTTTTGTTCGAGACGGAGCATGACATTTTTATGGAGGAAGAGTTTTCTGTCTCGTTTTACTCCTACATCAGCATCTTCTGCAAATTTATAAGGACTCACATGCATTCCAACTATCCTCGCACTTCATTTGTGGATAATCACATGACTCCCCTTGAGCTGAGCACCCTGCTCACGCATACTCCTGACTTCCCAACCAAAGAGCTCAATACCAGCCTCATGCTCTTCGAGAATTTCATAGTCGAAGAGAGCTTTTTTGTTATTGGCGATTTCTGCAGAAGTTTTTTTCATTATTGTTTATCTAAATACCGCTGCAGTATAATACTCGCTGCAATATCATCAAGGTGTTCGTCAGAATCGAGCTTACCGAGAGATTCTTGAGCCTCAAACGTGGTCAGATCCTCATCCTGTATCTCTACCTGAATATCTGGGACAGTTTTTTTGATTCTCTCAATGGCTTTTTGAAATGTCTTTTTTTGTTTTCCGTATGCATCATAGCCTATCGCCTCCCCTATCACAATGACTTTTATTTTTCTTTTTTCGATCAGCTCTGGGAGTTCTATGAAAAATTCTTCATGATCATAAATAGCATGCGGTATAGCGATACCTATTTCAGATATAGCGACTCCGATATTACGAGTTCAATAATCAATTCCGAGATGCATATTATCGAATATCAAGAATTAGTTGAGCATATGCATCACTCGAGAGATCAATATGGACGGTATGTTTTCCTGCTTTTTTTATATGTTTCTCGTCGAGACGGATCATATCTGGGAGCAGTGTGACATGGAACTTACTTCGTATTTTCTCAACGAGCCAATCTTGGTCGACCGTTTCCGAGAGATGACCAGATGTATGAGGGATTTCGACTTGAAGAACTTTCTCATGGAGTCGCTTTGCAATCTCAAATCGGTTCGTATAAATCTTTGCCTTTCTCTCTTCTTTTGACGGTTGAGCTTTGTATTCACGGGCAATTCCCTCTGGGAAGAGTTTATTCTGGGCAAAAGCGAGAGCAAATTCTTTTACTTCCCCCTGTTTGCCAATATTGGCTGTGGTTCGAAGGATTTCGACAGTGATTTTTCCATTTCCAGCCATACAAAATTAATTAAGAACTGCCTTGATTCTTCTGACCCCTGATGATGAAGCTTCTTCTTTTTGGATTTTAAATGTTCACATTTTCGAAGATTCCTCGACGTGAGGACCTCCGCAGAGTTCTTCAGAATACGTCACTCCGTCATCCCCTACCATCTTGTATACCTTCACTGTTTCAGGATATTTTTCCCAGAAAGCACCGAGGACACCACGAGCTTTTGCATTATCTTTTGGCTCTTCTGTCATGGTGACAGTGAGATGAGTCTTAAGTGCTCCATTCACATAATTTTCAACGGCTATGATTTGTTCTGGTGTCATCTTTTCTGGATGAGTGAAGTCAAAACGGAGTCGCTCTGGTGTAATATTTGAACCTGCCTGCATGACGTGTTCACCGAGTATTTTTCGGAGACCAGCGAGCATTAGGTGGCACGCAGTATGAAGTGAAATCGTAACATCGCTATGATCTGCCAAGCCACCCTTGAACATACCGGCAGACGCTGTACGAGAGAGGTCTGCATGAGCTTTCATAGCTATATCAAAATCATTCTGAAAAGATTCAGGCACCACAACACCATTGCCGACGATTTCTTCCCTGATCATTTCAATTGGTAATCCATACGTTTCAAAAAGATGAAAAGCTTGGCGACCATCAATAGACTCAATTTTTGAAAGCTCACGAAGCCCATTTTTAATTGTCTTTTGAAATTG
>DALYDS010000012.1:0-1757 GCA_031973055.1 bacterium
ATTTAGATGCATGAAAATTTCATTATGTTCTAACAGGAAGCTGACAATTAGAATTATTATATAGAAATATAATTTCAGAAAAACATCTTACAAATGTTACTTTAACATGAACTATTACTGATCCCTTAGAAAAAGCTCGGTTCTATACTAGTATGAATTACTTTATCATGCCTAATGTATCAGTATCGTGAGATTGTGAAGGGTTCGGGCTTGTTTTACTTGAGGCTAAAAATTATCATCTGCCAATTTTAGTTTCTGATGTTGATGGTCTGGGAGAAAGAGTACAAAATTATTGACATATTTTACCTGCATCAAATTCATCCGAGTGGGTTAAATATATAAGCAAAATTGAATATGCAAAATATTCCTAAAATATTTCATCAGATTTGGCTTTGAGGTAAAGCAATGCCAAACGAATTTCTTTTTTATCAACAAACTTGGATTAAGCATCATTCTGACTGGCCCTTGATCTTATGGAATGAATCCAATATTGCACAATTGAAATTTGTTAATTGGAATGATTATGATTTGTTATCCAACTATGCTGAAAAATCTGACTACTTACGTATTTGTATCTTATTAGAATATTGAGGAGTTTATATAGACACAGATTTTGAGTGTGTGCAAAATATTGAACCATTGTTGTTGAATTATAATTTTGTTATTTGAAAAGAGGCTTTAAAAACGTTTAATCAAGCCTTTTTGGCATCTATTTTTTGACATGCTATTTTACTGGACATATTTCAATGATTTCATTCTCAGATTAATAAAAGGTATCTGTGTAGTACAGACAAGTTATGACCTCATTATATATCACAACACATATCAAACTACCCAGGTAGTGACATACATATCCTACCAGGACATTTCTTATATAATAAGTATTGGATGCATACTTATGCTGCATTAAAAAATCCAAGAGAAGTTTTTGCAATTCATCATTATAATTTATCCTGGGAAAATAAACAGTATAAAAAATATATCTTTTCTCTAAAACGTTATCTTTGAAAAAATCCAATACTTTTAGCTTTTCTTATACCATTACAACGTTGCATTAATTTAATTAATAGAGTACTCACATATTTCCGTAAATTTTATTATAATAGGTAAATATGATATTTAATGGTTTAAGTAGATTCAGAAAGACAGCATATATAGTTATTATTTTGATTAGCCTTGTCTTTTCTTTTTATGTAGCGGGTCCACCATGATATAGATATAATGAGGATGATTTACGTAATACCCTGGCTCCAGAAATTTTTTTGCAGTACAATGGCTTTTATTTTAAAGAAACGCTGAATGATGTTGTAGGGGTAAAAGCATTTGTTCCTCCATGATTTGTTGTTAATAAAAATGGTATTACAAGTTCAAGTGGTTTTTTTGGGCTCCCGCTTTTACTTACATCTTTTTATGCTATCTTAAGCGGACCATCAGTATTTATTTTTTTTCAGATGGTAATTCAGTCCATGATTATTTTAGTTTCTTATTTAATTATAAGAACTTTTATTTTTAAAGGCAATATTTTATTCTACTTGATATTTTTATTTAGTTTTTCCCCATTCTTTATTTCTTTGCACTCAGTATTTTATCCAGAAAATACTTCTTTACTTTTTCAAGCCCTAAGTCTTTATTTCCTTCTATTGTTAATTAAAGACATAAAAAAAAGCTCTTCCAAAATGTTGTTTATACTTTTTTATTTTATTGGTTTATCACTTCTGATTAAGCTCGCGAATTTTATTTTTCTTGCACCAATAATA
>DALYDS010000012.1:1857-18009 GCA_031973055.1 bacterium
TATTTTTCTTTTTTTCTTTCAAGCATATTGCGCTGAAAAGTGATTTTAGATTGGCATTATTTTTTGTTATGTTAATAACTCTTTATTTTTTCTCGAATATGGGGGGTGGATTTGGATTTGGAAGTGTTAACATAAGGTCTTCTTTTATGCGCTATACTTACATTGTTAATTATTTAGTTATTATTTTTTGATTTTTGGGTTATTACAAAAGCTATAGATATTCTATGTCTGCATCTTTATTAGTGTTAGCAAATTTTATTTTTTTAATTAGTTTATATCCCATTAATTCATATGTTTTTGGTAATATAAAAAAAGAAATTATACCTGCTATTAACTATGCCAGAAATATTCCAGAGGGTTCCATAATCCTTTCTCCTGGATTTAATGATGGTTTTTTGTTTCAAGATGGTTATAGGATAAAAAGGTATGACTATTCTGCTCCTCTTAAATTTTTTACTTACACTGAATTAAAGAAGGTTATCGATTATTTTAGAAAAGATAATCTTAATGTTTATTTATACTACATTAATTCTAATGAGGCTAGATGAGGATGATCGCATCTAATTGATTTAAAAAAATTACAAATAGATAACTGCATTTATTTATCTCCAGAACTTTCTATAAATAAGTACAGTGCTATGTATAAACTTACTTATTTATCTTGTGAAAAAAATGATTTTAAGTAATCATATCATTTTAAAAAAGGGACTAAAAAACCTATCTTAGATATATTTTTTTTAATTTTTGATAAGACAGACCATGAGTGCAGGTCATGATGTAACGCAAAAACTCCTTTAGATATCAAATTTTCTTTTGTGTGCATTTTTACGTCTTCATATTTTTTGAAAGGATAAAAAACATAGTCCGGAAATATTTTAATATTTTCATGGTATTTTTCTATGTATTGTGATACAAATCAAGGACCTATTTTTAAAAAAGAATTAAGATTTTTTCATTTTTTCAATCTACTAGGAATATTTTCTAGTATTTCCTTTATAATTTTATTTTTTTTCGATGCTCATAATAAGCCAGTTGGATAGCCATCAAAATTTGATCCTAAGAAAATTTTTTCTTTTTGAATGGGGAGATTGTTAAAACTTTGTAAGCATTCAAAATCTATATCCACGTAGATGCCGCCGTAATTATAAAGAATTAAATATCTTAGGTAATCTGACTGTTCTGAGTAATTCTTACATAGTTTTATATAATCAAAATTTATATTTTTTAATTTGTGGATATTTTCATCTGTCCAAAACATTATTTTCCAATTCGGATGATATTTGGCCCAGGTCTTCTGATATTCTAGAACATTTTTTGGAATTTTATTTTTTCCTACCCAAATTTGATGAATTATTTTCGGAATTTTATTCATGTTAGATTGATTAAAGTGTTTTGATTTTCTCTGTATCTATTTTATTTTAAAAATAAATGCTCATTTTAATAATAAAAGCCTTATAGGCATGAGAAATTTATATTTGAGTGTATAAAATCCTAATTCGTTTAGAATTGCGTATCAAGCTCATTTATAATATTTATCTGTATCAGATTTATTAAACCAACGATGCTTAATTAATTGATTGTTCCCAATAAGACAGGTATAGTTTTTTTGTATATCTTTTCATAAAATTTCGTCCCATGTTTTTCTTCACTTTTGTACGTCGTGTCTAATTTGATTAATTTTATCCAATATTGTAGGTAGAATTTTATATGAATATAGGATTCATGATGCTCAATACACTTCCCGTTCAATCTGAAAAAAGTTCTTATCAATTTTTTTCATCCTAGCTCTTTTATTGATAAAAGTTGCACCAAAATAAAAAAGATCATATTTTTTATTTTCTATTTTTTTTAAAGTTGCAAATAAGTTCGGGATGTTACTGATAGTTATATCATCTTCGAAAATGGCAATTCTGTGATATCATTTTAATATTGCATCTTTCATGACTGCTTCATGCGAAAGCATACATCACAAATGTCAGTTTTTAGGAGTTTCCAAACCACTAAAACGTGTTACTCCATTTATTAAATTTAATTTATTAAATTCCTTTTCTATTAAGCTCCAACGGTCTTTTCTTCGATCCAGATTGATACAATATATATGAATATTATTAAAAGGATTTTCCACGGATTGCATTTAAAAAAGGTTTTATAAAGTAATATACTTTCCACATTCAGGGTAAATTTAATATTTTTTTCCTTAATTTAAATAAAGGAGAAATCCACGATGCTTCATAGTGATGCATTCAATATGATTTAGAAAAATCATATTTTTTTATATGCATCTTCCCTCAAGAAAAATATTTCCAATGGATTGGGTAAAAATATTCTGCAGGGAATATTTTTATTTTATCAAAATATTTATTTTTTTGAATAAAATTTTCTACATATGCTGGGCCTATTCTTTCATTTGATGAATATTGTGACCATTTTTCTGTATCAGTAATTCTGCTATGGAAACTATTCACTAAATTATTGAGTAATTGGTGTTTTGGAGCGGAACCAATAATTGCAGTATTTAAAACTCAGTCTGTATCTTTGCATATAAAAAAATCTATATCTTGTATTTGGTTTTCTATACTTCTAAAACATTCCATATCGGTGTCGATATATATTCAACCTTTTTCTAGTAGAATAATATAGCGTAGATAATCAGATTTTTCTGAATAGTTATTTAACTTGTTTAAATCAGACTGATTTAAATTCTGAAGATCGTGGATATTATCCTCATTCCATACTTGTAAATTCCAATCAGGATAGCATTTTGTCCAAGTTTCCTGAAAAATAGAAAATTTTTCAGGAAACTTATTTTTTCATAACCATATCTGATGAATTATTTTTGGTATTTTCCCCATTTGTTGATAGTTATTTTTCAATAGAGCTTGCTTTCTACGAAGCCAATACCAGATATGAATATTTTTTTTCTGGTGAAAATTTTATACAAAAAACGAGCAACTTTAAAAGGGAGATAGCTTCTTTTTTTATTTATAAATACCGGGATTCATTTTTGCCATTGTGTGACATAATCACTTTGTTGAGGTGTTTTTTTAAAAATCGCACAGGAACTATTTTTTTTTGCAATTACTGCAATAGATAGCGGAGCGTAACTTTTAAACTCACATCTTTTTCACAATACTTGAGGATCTTTTAATTCGTACCAAGGGGAATTGTCTTTATTGGCTCTCCTTATAAAAATATTTAATATTTCACATCAATTATTTTCTGAAAATATACGATAAAATAATTCAGGACTGAATTGGTAAAAACCATGTCATGCCCAGTTATTTGTTGGCAATATACCAATAAACCATCAGCCTTCCTGCAACATTTCTATTATATTTTTAATTGATTGGGGGAAATTAAAAATGTGTTCCTGGCTCCCACTGTCAAAAATATATGTATATTTTCATTTTATATTTTCATGAATAGGTAGATTCATATCATGTATTATCGTTGCTTTTTCGTAATCTGAATAATCAATACTGTCTATTTTTTTTGCTCAGAGTTGTCTGAAGATAGGTTCAGAGTAGTTATCTGTTAGCTGAATTTTTTTGTTAATAAAGGAATTTAAATACTCACTACTTCCAAAATATTGCTGCCTTCCAATCATAAGCGTCGATTGAAAATCAGCTCAAATATTTTTTGTGTACCATAAAATATCTAAATCTTTTTGTAGTATGCCCATTGTAATGGATTCTACTTATATTTAATTAATATTCTAGGCGACCTAGGTTTTCTCATCTTGATTAGCTCTTTTTTTATTTTTTGCTAATTGGTTTCGCAAATCATCTTACTTGAATGTCTAAATCAACTACTTCTCGTCACGAATCCGTTGATATTATAATAGTGTTTTGTTTATCAGTATCCTCAATAACCATATAATGAACTCAGTTTTTCGTTAAACCTGCTTGGATTTCATTAGCACTATCTCAGTTAATAGTATTCTTCCATCATTCACTTCAAGTTGTGCTGGAGACAATTGTCGAAGTTCTACCTTCAGGTGGATATTTTGGATTATTGATAGCATATTTCTTTCCTCTTATAGCTACAACCCATGTAACACCATTATTTGATTTCGCTGAAATAATTTTCACCGGCATTTTTTTTCGCTTACTAAAGCTTTCAGCGCTTCATAAGCTTACTCTTATGCCATTAGCAGGATCTCTCATTATTGTGAATTTCGCATCGTTTTCTATTTTTATATCATTTTGTGGTATTTCAAGATATCAGTTTTGTTCTAAGTTAGCCATTTTTACTTCAATATTTGGCGGTACTTCTTCATTTTTAGGAGACAAAAATCCTTTTAATAAATTCGGTACTACTATAACTGCATCAGATGGTTTGTAACTAATCTCTCTACCACGTTTTTCTTTTATTTTTGTTTCTAGGGTATTTCCTAATGACTTAATTTCCGCAATCTCGGGTGTAACACTTTTGGTAATTATATTAACTTGTTGCGTGAGTGGTAAGGAATGTTTTTTTGAAATTTTACTCAATAAAATTAGTATTTTTAAGGCAGTAAGTTTATCTTTTCAGGGTGTTTGGAATTTTTCAGGCATTTCTTCTAATGTCTTTAAATCAGCGTTTATCATATCCCAACGGACTTGCCATGCATCTTTTTTGTCCTGATCTCTTTCTCCTGCAAAAGCAGTCTTACAAGCTTCTTCTTGTCTCATTAAGGCTGTTTTAACTAATGGGTAGTAAAATTTCATTGCCGATACCTGTTCCGCTAAAATAGATTGTTCTTTGGCGTATATTTTTGCTAGAATTTGTTCTAATTTTGGAGAGAAATCAGGCCAGAGTTTTTCTATTTCACTAGAAACTTCGGTACGCTGATCTTGAAATGGATTTAAAGTTAAATCTTCCAACTTTTTATAATCAGTTCTAAAGAGAAGGCTTGCTTCACTTAGCTGTTCAGTGTTTAAATTTTGTGGTAAAGGACTATTTGCAGTTTTTGTTACGGCTGCAACCGCTTTGTCCTGTCACATAGCATCTGTGGCATCTGCTGCTACTTTTAGGCCAAGTAGATTTAAAACTCATCCAATAGCCTCTCGCCTATCCATCTTTCTTTCAAATATGTTTCCCTGTTCATCAGCTGTAGCGGTATTTTTTTTACCCATAATTTATTGGTTATGGAGTAACATTATGTCTCTTTGAATATTTTGTCAAGAAAAAAATGAAAAAAAACTTTTGCAGAAATGATGCTCCTTGCTATATTCTCAATCCTTTTGCAAAAATTGGTATTATCTAAAAGGCGTATAAAACCTCTTCTAGTAAACATGACCGTAGGTTTTTACTTGGAGTTTGATTAATTCCTCATGCTATAAAACCTAAAGGAAATCCCCTTTAGGTTTTTTATTTACTAGTTCGAATTTAAATAAACTCCACCTCTAAAAAGAGTATCTCCGGCCGTGTATTCGTGCGTACTGGTGGTCACCAGGTCCCTACGCCAGGAGAGACAAAAATATGTGTATTTCCTTTTTTCTTATAGCCTTGTGCTACCTCGAAGAGGCGTTTTACGATGAAATTGAGAGGGAAGAGTTGACCGTTATGGGTATGTCAGGAGAGTTGAATGTCTATCCCTGCTTTTTGTGCTTCTGAGAGTTTTTTCGGTTGGTGATCCATGAGTATAAGGGCACTTTTCGTATCAACGTCTCTGAGTATCTCTCCTAATTCCTTCCTGGTGTGTCAAAAACGGGCCGAGGCGAGGTCTTCACGTCCGATGAGGGTAATACCAGCCACAGAGATGAATTCGTCGCGTAGGAGGGTAATTCCGTGCTCTTCTATGTATTTCGCTGCTCGGTCTATGCCTCCTATGTATTCATGATTACCAGTAATTCCATAAATTCCGTATTTTGCTTGAAATTTTTTCAGATATTTCCCGAGGTCTCGTCTGATAACAGGATCTACTTCTCCATCCAGTATATCGCCAGGAAGGAGGATGAGATCAGGTTTGAGATTATTTATCTTCCGAACTATACGCTCTATGTAGACTGCTCCATTGATAGGAGAGAGATGGATATCGCTGGCGACGGCTATGGTGATGCTTTTCTGTACACGATTTTTCTTCTTGAGAGAGAGTTTGTGTCGGTGGATCGCAGGAGTACGAGCGTTGATATAACCGATACAGAGAAATATGAGCGTCGCTATGAGCGTTACCCAGGTTGTATTATAGGCTATTTGCTGCATGCCGGAGCGGTCAACCCAGTGAGTGCCTATATTGATGAGTTTAAAAATATCAAAACCTATGCTGACAAAGAAAAAATGGACCATACCAACGAACCAGAGCGATCCGATAGTGATGAGTACGTCTGAAAAAAGAGAGCTTCTTTTTTGTTGCGTGAGTTCTCCAACGATGTATGCGAAGCAGAAAAAAACAAAGGTGACGGTAAAGATGATTTTATTGACCCCAAATGCGCCCGTCATACGAAATCCATGTATGAATATATAGGTATTGAGTGCTGTATAGAGCGATAGAAATACTGAGAATAGTAGGTAAAAATACGGATGTCGCATAATTATTTTTTATAGTAGCCTTCTCTGACTGTTATTTTCGCAGTTTCCTTATCGATATAGACGAGAGAATCAGCAGGGATGTCATGATTGATGTGAATATTTGCTCCTATTTTGACCCCGTCATGGATATGCGTCGTTTGTCATGCTTTGACTGATACGACTGTGTTGCATCCGAAAAACACATTACTCCCGATGATAAAGTTTCCTTTTCCAGTTCCATCGTAATTGGCGAATTTAAAACCACCACCAAAATTTACTTTTTCACCCGTCGTGGCACTGACGATATTGGTTCCTGGATGTTTTGCTTTATTTTTGTGCCCGAGGATTGATTTCTTGACTTCACAACCTATGACACTCTCTGATCCTATCTCCGATCATCGGATTAGGCTTCACCAGAGTAGCTCACTTTTTTCACGAATAACACTTTTTTCTATTCGCACGTTCCCTTCAATACTCACTCCATCTTCTATAGTGGAATCTGACAGAAAACAAAATGGTCCGATAGAAATATTATTTCCGAGAGTACAATTCAGGACGATACTAGTTGGATGAATATCAGGTGACATGAGGTGTATTGTATTAAATATTTTTATTTATCCACTGGAGTACTTTTTTAGTATTTCTCGTTCGTATTTTTCAGTGGTAGTGATTATTTTAATAATTGTGATTTTTTATTTCGATAATATATATCAGCATAATATGCCATTGTAAATTATGACATGTTTTCTTTTTTCTTTTTAAAAAGTATACTTCTCGCATGCAACGATTTATCCTCCTCCTCTCCAACGTCCTCATGCTCGGTGTCGTTGGTGTCCTGTTTTTTTACCTCGGGAGCTGAACTTCCACACGGGATGATGCTATGAGTGTTCAATGACAAATCCGTAGTACAATTGATGCCGTAGCTCCTGCTATTGTCACCGTGACGGCTACTCCTGAAACAGGTGAACCTATTTTAGGAACTGGAGTTATTGTGAAAGCAGATGGAGGCGTACTCACGAGTCGTCATATCCTCATCGATTCACCAAAAGTTTCTTATACGATCAAAACACAAGATGGAAAAATATATCCAATGGACCTCATCAATCGAGACACAGTAAAAGATCTCGCTTATTTCCATGTGCGTATGGATAAGAGTGTATCTCCTTTTGTTCCTGCAAAAATAGTTCTTTCCCAGGCTCTCGTCAAAAGGGGGGATATGATTCTCGCCCTCGGTGATCCTGTTCCAGACAAGCCCGCTATCGTAACGCAAGGGCTTGTTTCGTCTCTGGATCAGAGCATCTCTGGCACCACTCCAGGTTCTTCGCTCTCAGGCCTCATAGAAATCACGACACAACTCCAAAATGGATATAGTGGTGGACCGGTAGTGAATCTCTCGGGTGAAATTATCGGTATAACAACCGCCTTGACTGGTAATAGTGCTGGTATCGGATGGGCAACGCCAATTGACCGAAAAATTCTCGATAATGAATTCGAGTATTAGTTTTTTGTAAAGCTTTGTTCGAGGACAACTTTTTTATCATCGCTGGTTCCCCAGGCGACAGAGACGGTTGCTGTAATACAGACTTTTGGACCTGTTCCACAGGATTGGAAAGTGATAAAACGTTCGTATTTTGTTCTACAGCTCGTATCGTTTGATCATTTACAGGTTGGGGCTGAATTTGGTGTGCAGGTAGAAGTAGGGTCGCTCGTAAGGTTAACTTGAGAATACCAGCCGTTTTGATCAATACATACTGTATAATAGTTATTTGTGGTATCACGCAATACAAGACTATAACCAGAAGAATAGTCTGTATTACCTACATTTCTGTACTGAAGAATATATTTGGAATCAGGGAGTGTACTCGGACAGGCGCCATAGTTGAGCCCGTTTGTCGTAAAAAAACAACTATTAAGATCAGAAAGCCCTGTCGGTGGTGAATACGAACGAAGTGTAAATGTGTCACGGAGGTTCCCGATACCCTCTAATCCTTCGCGGGCGAGATTGAGAGCGAGACGTCGCTCATCAGTAATGGTCGCGAGTTTCTGGCCACTACCCACCATACTATATATCCCCACGATTGATATACTCAAGATGAGCATCATGATCATGACCTCTACGAGAGATGAGCCGCGTAGTTTTTTTGAAAAAAGTCTAACCATCGGAGAGAGCAGTAGAAGGAATTATTTCCTTTTGTGGTTTTGGTGTTACAGTTGGTGTAGGAGTAGGAGCCACGGTGGTTGGTTTTTGAGTCGTAGTAGCTGGGAGTTTTTTGATGATAAAGAGCTGCTTGTATATCTCGACATCGCTGGCATCAAAATAGCGGATAGTATACGTATTGATACCTTCTTCGAGGTTTCCAAATTGTTGATTGGCAAAATAATACCATGTTCCAACGTTGGTTGTAAATGAATTGAGTTTAAATCCATTGATGGTGATATGGTGAGCAACTCCAGGTGTAACACGTCATTCGATTTTTACTTTTGACTCACGAGTCTCATAAAAATCAGATGAGGGAGCAATAACTCGGAAACGATTATCAATCTTGTAATTGTCTCCAGCTGCCAATCCTGCGGCTGTAGTAGTGCTCGTCGTCGCTCATGTCCCAGGTGTACTCGTATAGACAGTGATGAGTCATTTTGAGAGGATTTTCCCAGCGACATCGTAGGTACGATAGACGAGGTTATTTTCTTTGGTATTGAGTGGGACATTTGCCAGAGTAAATGTCTGTTTTACTGGGTCAACTGTTGCAGCGGTATTGTTGATAATCACCCGCGCAACTGATGCAGAGAGTATACGACCAGAAATAGTAATTGTTTTTGTTTCTACGGTTGATTCATCGATAGGTGATTCGAAGAGTATGAGACCTCCTGCAGCGCCTGCTGTTGCAAGTGTGCTATCTCCACCAGTGAGAGGAGTTGTTGTACTCGTATTGCTATTAATATAAGCGCTTGCTCCATTGAGTGACATCCATTCTGAGGTGAGTGTCTCAGGATTTATCGGTGCTATACGGCTCTTGATATCTTCTGCTGTGAGTGTCCGAAGTGTCGAATAATTGAGTTGTTTACCAGCTGTGATTTCTTGAGATTCACTTCCGAGCATGATATTAGCGCTTCCTTGGAGAACAGTAATCGTCGTAAAAAGGTCATTTTTTGAGACATTCATGACTGTTGTCGATGTTGGAGAAATAGTTAAACCAATCAGGTCGATAGTCATATCACCTGTATCAGCCTGGATCCAGAGATCTTTGTTTTCGAGGCGAAGCTGTGTCTTACCATCTGTCCCTTGTCCGAGGTATCGGATTTTGGTGCCAGTATTGAGATTGAGACTGTTTTTTGCATTACTGAGAAAGAGTACCTGAGCTGTCCCATTTTTGATTTCTATTTGGTCGAGTGCTACCAGGGGAGTATTGGCATTGACATCTTTTTGACTGTTATCTGTGTCGATAATCTGTGCGCTACTATTCGTATCTGTGAGTTTGAGGCTCACGGCGGCAGTATCCAGAGAAGCATCACTGCCACCACTGATAAATCTCACCAAGAGGATTAGCATAATCAGTCCTATAGCCCAGACAAATATTTTTGCCCAAGGATTTTGCCCTGATTGTTCGAATCTATCACCGCGCATAAAACATTTTTAAAAAGTAACACAAAATACGTCAAACGTATTTCAACGCTTTGATAATAATAAACAACATCTAATCGACAAGCATTTTGTCTTTTTCTCAAAGACAAAATCTCTTTTTTATCTTTACATTTTTCCGAGAATCTTTCTCGTAATATTTTCTCTATCCTGCCAGTTGCTACTGACTTTTACATGGAGTTCGAGATAGACTTTTTTTTCAAACAGGTCTTGTAAATCAATACGTGCAGCTGAACCGAGTTCTTTTATCTTGCTCCCATGGTTACCGACGAGGATTTTTTTCTGAGACTCTGTTGAGCAGAAGATGTAGGCGAGGATCTTGACGAGTTTTCCTTTATCTTCCATTTGTTCTACCTCAACATAGGTATGATGGGGGACTTCTTCGTAGGTTGTCTGAAATACTTTTTCACGAATTATCTCACTGACGCGGGTATAGACATCTTGGTCGGTCACATCAGTGTCAGGGTAGAGCATGGGTCCTTCTGGCAGCAGATCACCGAGGATTTTGATAATTTCTGGTATACCTTCTTTGGTAATATTTGAGACAAATATGGCGTCATCTGGAAATCTGACTCGAGCTGCTTTGTTGAGTAAGTCAGCCTTAGTAACAATAGTGACGACTGGCTTGTCAGTTTCTGCGATAATTCTATCGATGGTTTCTTCTTCGGGTCACTTGGTGCGTGCTCCATCGATGACACGGAGGATTATATCTGTATCTGTGAGGGCATTTTTGGTGACCCAATTGATGGACTGATTCCATTTTTGACTACTCCCATGCAGACCAGGGACGTCCTGAAAAATAATCTGATATTCTGGTGTTGTGTGGATACCACGGATGAGTCGTCTCGTCGTCTGTGGAACAGAAGAAACAGCGCTGATTTTGTCATCGATAACTGCGTTGACCAGACTGGATTTACCAGCACTTGGTCGCCCGAGGAGTGTCACATAGCCGACATGTCGTTGTTTTGTCATGTCTGTATCATAGAGATTTTTGACAAAAGGCGAGTTTTTTCATTCTCAATACGATTTTTGTTATAAATATCATCTGCAGAATGCCAAATAAAATTTATTGCGCTTCCTTTGTTTTTTATTAGTATGCTTTTGATCGAAATTTCCGAACCTCCGAGATGCTCCTGTTTTTTTTGAGATTGTGTTTGAAGAATTATGTGAGAATTTCCAGCATCTGAATATCCTAGTAATATTGTTCCCCGCGACATCTCTCGAGAGAGTGAAAAATCATCATTTTAGTTTCTTATTTCCATCTTATGTTTTCGTTTTGAAGCCTTGTTATAGGCTTGCTCATCGGTGTATGAGCATTTTATCTGTATGTCTCTCTCCAGAAAAAACAAGGAGGAGTTCGGGCTGATGGTATCGTGAATGCTGCAGAAAAAGAAGCTAATGATATCCGTCGTCGTGCTGACCAGGATGGGCAAAAAATCATGGAAGATGCGCGTAAACAAGCTAAAGAAGACCGAGATAGAGCAGCAGATATAGAAAAAAAAGCAATTGATATCGAGAAACGTCTCGAACAAAAAGAGACAAAACTCGATCAAAAACTCGACGAACTCGTCAAAAAAACTGAAGAGCTCAATACTGCTAAAGAAGGTCTCGCTCGTGAAGAAGAGCTCCTCGGCAAGAAAAAAGAAGAAATCGCTAAAAAGCTCGCTGAAATCGCCGGCCTCTCAAAAGAAGAAGCCCAGAAGAAATTATTTGCCCAACTCGAAGAGCAGTACGAAGGAGATTTTATCAAACACATAGAAAAGAAAAAAACAGAACTCCGTCTCCGAGAAGAAGAGATCTGTCGAGAAATCCTCGTCAACTCTATGCAACAGTATGCTGGTGCGGTGACTGCCGAGACAACACAGACGACTATCGAGCTCGAGAGTGATGACCTCAAAGGTCGTATCATCGGTAAAGAAGGTCGAAATATTACAACATTTGAAAAAGAAACAGGCGTTTCTATCATCATCGACGATACTCCAAATACGATTTTTATCTCGAGTTTTGACCTCTTCCGACGCTATGTCGCTAAAAAATCTCTCGAAGATCTCCTCTCTGACAAGCGAATACAACCAGCTCGTATCGAAGAAATCGTTCAGAATAATCAAAAAGATGCAGAGAAACTCCTCCTCAAACTCGGAGAACAAGTTCTCTCAGAGATGGGTATCACTGGTTTCCCAGATGAAGTAGTCAGTCTCATCGGTAAGCTCCGATTCCGTACGAGTTTTGGTCAAAATATCCTCAAACACTCACAAGAAGTCGCCTACATCGCTGAATCTATCGCGAAACAGGTGGGAGCTGATTCTGATATCGCGCTCAAAGGAGGTATGCTCCACGACATTGGTAAAGCTCTCGATCACGATATCGAGTGAACTCACCCAGAAATTGGAGGGAAAATTCTCCGTAAGTATGGTTTTGATGAGAAGCTGATCAATCTCACCGAGGCTCACCACGGTGCGATACCAGCCACATGTATTGAAACAGGTATTATCATGATTGCTGATGCTATCAGTGCGGTTCGTCCTGGTGCTCGCCGTGCCAATGTCGAAGAATATATCAAACGCATGAAGGATATGGAGACACTCGTCCTCAGCTTTGCTGGTGTCGAAAAAGCCTATGCTCTCTCAGCTGGTCGCGAAGTCCGCGTCTTCGTCGATGCCCGTAAAACATCAGATACTGAGGCAGAGAAGCTCGCACGTGATATCGTCGTCGGTATCCAGGATAACCTCCAGTATCCAGGTGAAGTAAAAGTCATGGTCAGTCGTGAAAATCGCTATATCGAATATGCGAGATAGTTTATTCTACGTCTAGAATTTCGAAAAAACTCATAATAATTCCTTCTTTTTTTAAGAAGAATTGAGTACTATGATCTTCAGCATCGTATCTCCACTCTAAAACATAATTTCCATCTCTTCAGGCTTTTGTGATTTTCTGCATTGTTCTGTGTTTTTTTCTTCCATGATAAACAGCATTCCATGTATTTATAGACATGCGAATAAAGTCAGCTATATCTTTTGACTCCTCCACTATTGATTCTTTCAATGGTATGCGTTCTTTTTCAATTGGTAGTCAGAGATCATGGCAAAAAACTTTATTTCCAGCCTCTATAACGGTTTTTCATACTTGGCCATATATTCATACTATAGCCATAGCATCAGGCCTTTTGTGTCAGAAATTTTTTAATTTTCTCTGGCTATTTATTAATGAGCTATTTACCTCCCTGATTTTTTTTCTTTTTTCCTGAAAACGTTTTGTTTTATAATGAGTGCTGGTTATTTGAATGCCGACAGTTTTCCCTTTTGCCTTAAGCCCAAAAGGTGAACTATACAATAAGTCAGTTGCATAATACATATCTAGTTCTAATGGTGGACGTTCAAAAAAACTTTTTTCGTGGTTTTTTGTTTGTATGAGCATCTCTAACATAAACCATTCCAAGGCATTTCCATTACAGCTCATAACTTTATGGAGTATTTGATCGATTCATGTTTTGGCCCATCAAGTAATGAAATCAGTTGGATTTTTCCCAGGTACTGATTGGAAAATTCCAGAGAGATAGTCCGTAACTCCACGGATATTAGCTATTCATCCGAGCATAGGCAAAGGTATCCCATAGGGATTATGTATACCTCCTCGACTCACACCTATTTGTTGTAACTTCTCTAATTCAAGACTATTGCGTCTTATAAAAAATTTTGGTCTTTCTCATAAGAATTCGTTTATTGCTAATTCATCATCTTTTATCATATATTATAAATATTAATTATAAATCATTATTTATCAATATGCTTTTTTCTGATGTTTGCATCTTTTCTGTGTTGTATATACTAGCTTCATATGTACCCAGAACTCTACAATTTCTCACTCGGAGATTCGACAGTCCCTATCATGACTTTCGGTGTTTGTTTGACACTCGCGTTTGCCCTTTTCTACTGGATGCTTTATCGGCTTGGTAAGAAATACCAGATTAATACTGCATTTTTTACCGTGAATCTGCTGTCATTTTTCTTGGTTACATTTTTTACGTCGAGACTTTTTCATGTTCTGCTCTATATAGGTATACCAACCAAATCAGCTTTTTTGACGGACTATCCATTTTGGAGTTTTTTGTTGACGCCTGATTTTTATTTTAGTTTCGGTGGTGCTCTCGTCGGTTTCATGGCGATGTTTTATTATCGTTTCATGGAGAGAGATGTCGCAGATCGTGATGATGCGCTCGATATCACTGTCATCTCTGGTCTTTTTGCCTCTATTGTGGGCTATATTGGAGCTTTTTTCGGAGGCCAGACGTATGGTATCAAGAGTGAGGGGTTGTTTTCAGTGGACTACTATAATAATTTCATATTAGCCGATTTCCCACGTTTTCCTTTGGCGATTTTTTATGCATTTTTCTTGATTCTGATTTTCTCATTTTGTTACATCATCAAGAAACTCCGTCCTGAGCGAGGCCTCGCTGCTGGTGCGGGAGCACTTTTATTCGGTATTATGTGGTTCATAGGCGAATGGTGGAATGATGCTTCAGCTGATAATTTTGCTTATTTGTTTGGTTTACTGACTGATTGGAAGCTGTTTAATTTCAACCAATTACTCTCTCTCTGATTTATCTGTTGGGGTTCTTGGAAAGTGGCGACCATTATCCCGAGTCCTATATCAGACTGGATACTGTGAGTAGCAGATCGTTTCTTTGATTGGTACGAACCTCTCGAGAAGCATGCACAGAAAACTATCAAGAAGCTTCGTAAAAAGTGGTTTAAATAATTAAAAACAGTTTCTGAAATTTGGCAACTAGTTTCAGAATGTTATTTTGACTGTTACAATTGATTCCCAAAAAATAATCTGGTAGAGTGGGGCATATGTCTCCTACAATTACTTCACCTGCTCCAACTCGTTTTTCACCGAAAAAAATTGGACACAGAGATGCTCCAAAAAAGCCACAAGCGGCTCATAATGATAAGCCATTTTTCCCAAAGGATGTCCGACCGGGGACACTTATCGTTGTCGAATGACAAGATGGTTCTGGTAAATCAACACAGGTAAAAATCCTCCAGAAGCTCTTGGAATCGAATGGTTTTTTTGTTCACTTCACAGAATGGAATAGTAATCCAAAAGTGAAACCGCTCACCAAAAAACTCAAGACGACAGATTTATCACTTCCGCCAACAGTCTTTGATATGGTGCATGCGGCTGACCTCATGGAACGCTATATTACAGAAATCCAAGGCATGCTCAAAGCGGGTATTATCGTCCTCTGTGATAGATATATCTATACAGCTCTCGCTCGAGGCTATGCGCGAGGTCTCGAAATAGAACATCTCAGACATTTCTATGATCAGTATTTCCCAGTCCCAGATATGACATTTTATTTCCGTCTCCCAGTCGAAGCCGGCATGAAACGTGCAGCTGGTCGCTCAGAACTCAAACACTATGAAGCTGGTATGGATATGGCATTTTCAGAAAATATCCTCCATAATTTCCATGCATTCCAAACACGAGTTGTCGATGCATATGATAGACTCGCACAGTCAGAAAATATGTATGTCCTCAATGCACTGAAGCCAGTCTATGAGACTACTCCAGAGATGCGCTCTCTGGTGAGCGATTATTTCACTCGAAAATATAATATAGGACTTATATCAGGACTCTAAAACATCTATGAAACCAAATTATTCTCGCATTTCTGATTTCCCTGGCCGACTCATCATCCTCGAATGATCTGACGGTTCTGGTAAATCAACTCAAGCCAAAAAACTCAAAAAACGACTCAAAGAAGATGGCCAAATCGCCGTCATTGTATCATGGAAAGATGCTCCACATTTTCGTGAGTACTTCGAACAACATGATACCAAAAAGGCTGGTGAAGCTGCCAGTCCTGAGGCTCATCTCTTTCTCCAGGTAGCAGATTTGCTCTACCAAATCGAGCGCAAGGTTGTCCCAAATCTCCTCAAAGGTCATACGGTTATCATGGATAGAAGTATCCCAACTATCGTCATCAGAGGTCTCAATCTCGGACATACTATCGAACA
>DALYDS010000013.1:0-16110 GCA_031973055.1 bacterium
ATTGCTATCCAAATCGGAGGAAAACTCAGAGGTACCTATCCATTTTTACGTGGCGTCACGGCTGAAGAAGTCCGCATGACCGTCGAAAACAAACCAGAAATAGCAAAATGGCTCGAAGGTGTCACAGTCATCAAGGAAGTCTTTATCCCAAATAAAATTCTTAATATTGTTGTAAAATAATGCTCTCTCTCGTTTCCACCCCTATCTGAAATCTCGAAGATATAACTCTGCGAGCTATCCGAACGCTCAAAGAAGCAGATTTGATTGTCTGTGAAGATACGCGTCATAGCGGGACTCTTCTCAAGCATTTCGAGATATCAAAACCTCTTCAGAGTTTTCATAGCCATAGCACTCGAGAACAAGCAAAAAAACTGATAGAAAGAGCTCAAGATGAGCACTTAGCCTATATATCTGATGCTGGTACGCCTGGCATTTCTGATCCAGCCTATCTCTTGATTCAAGAAGCGATAGAGCAAAACATAAAAATAGAGGTTATTCCTGGCGCATCTGCTCTTCTCACGGGCGTCATTGGGTCGTGACTTCATATGCATGATTTTCGTTTTTTAGGCTTTCTTCCACTCAAAAAAGGACGACAAACGCTCCTAAAAGAGCTCGCAGAAAAAGAATATACAGCTATTATCTATGAATCACCTCATAGGATTGAGAAAACTCTCTCAGACCTTATGAACACTTTTTGACCAGAACATCATGTTTGCTTAGCTCGAGAATTAACAAAAATATATGAGACCTACCACCGAGACACTCTCGAAAATCTGTATACAGATGCAAAAAAAGGCGTTTTTCGTTGAGAGATAGTTCTCATATTTTAGTGTTTCTATGATAAAAAAACTTATCCCTTACCTGATTGGACTGCAAATATGTGTCTGATTATTTCATGTAGGAATAGGACTAGAAATATGGAAATTTACTGCTATTTTCAACTACCAATCTCTTTTTATATTCTTGCTCGGCTGTGCAACATTATGAGTATATCTCAGACTCCGGAACACTCCAATAGAAAACAGATCTTGGAAAATAATTTTTGAACACGCTATACTCATAGGAATCATAGCATGGTTCTTTTATGATCCCTGGGGATTTGAATGGGAAATTTACCTCGTCGCATACCTCACCATAAATATCGTATTCCTCTTATTGATTATCATTTTTGAATCACAATACGGTCTCCTCACATGAGGAGGCAATTGGTGAATACCAGATTTCCTCTGGAAAATTTGATCTCTCGTAAGCCTCCTAAACACCATAACTCTACCGCTCATTTTTATCTTAACTCACGAGAATTTATCTATAGTTTGGATATTCTTTGGCGTTAGTTGGGTTTTTCTCTGGAAAGAAGACCTTTCCTAACAAACTAAAAAGCTCTTTAAAAGACTTGCATATCAATAAAAGATATGGTATTTTTATTGAGAATAATGATAAATATACCTCAAATACCCGACGTCTACAAAAAAGGATTACTCTTCACAGTAGTCCTGGCAGCAGCGATATTGCCTGTATTTTTCTTCATCTCTTCCAAAAAAAGCACCGAAGCTGATCTTATACGAATAGCTCATCTATCGCTCATTCAAGAGCGTGTCAATGATGCTCTGCGCAGGGGTGTCAATATACCACTTCCACAAAATGCATTGGAACTCAATTTCTGACAGGTGAAACTCGGATACCAATGAAGGGCAGGAAAAGATCTCTTTTTGGCTCTATGAATCGAATTCCTAAAAGATCCTGATACTGGGGAGATGTACCATTATTTTATCCGACCAGATACCAAAGATTATGAAGTAGTGAGTCTCCTAGATGATAGCAAATATGCCAATTTCAAAATAGGCGAAACTCCAGCATACTCTCTCGGATCATCAAAAGGTAATGTACTCGTAATCAATTCAGGGAAAAATGCCGGAAAACTCGTCAGTTCAGTACTAACAACAGGACAAAAAGTGGATTTATCAAAACCCGATAAAAGAAAACAGATTGGTTGGGAAGCTCAAAAAAGCTGCCAAGAAATAAAAAGTAAAAATCCTGACGCAAAATCAGGGAAATATGTCATAGAAATGGATAATAAACTCATAAGTGTCTACTGTGATATGCGAACAGAAGATGGTGGTTGGATGTTATTTTATGCCAACAACGGACATCCTGCCTCTGAGATAAAGATGTCATATGTAGAAATGAGAGACGCTCTGGATAATGTACCAATCGATAACCTCGTAGAATATGATAACCCAAATCTAGCAGGACTCCTCAATTATCGATATTTCATAGGATTGTGAGCCAAAGAGGTGCTCATTCGAAATAGAACAGGAGATCCGACAAAATGGGTTAAATTCACTTTTAGCACGCCTGAAGCACTCGAATGGGCACTCGGAGAAAGAATACTCGGAGAAACAGCAAAATGATGTTCAAAAATACCAGTCAGCGGCACATGGAGTATCATCAATCAAGATGGAAAAATAAAATATGATAATCTCACTCATATCATGAATCAAAAATGAGTGAGCTGGTGAGTTAGTCATGAGAATACTTGGTGTAATGATTTCATAGGCAATGCGAACCCCAATATAGCATTTTATAGCTCAAAGGCGAAAGAAGATGGTGCAAGAACTCGAGGAACAGACGGTGTATGAGGAGCATGGGGTGGAGAAAATGAATATAGATACTTCATACGATAAAAAGTTATGAAAATAACCAAATACATACTTTCTCTGTGGGTTATTGCGGTGGGCATCCTTGTAGTGTATATTTTCAGGAACAATCTCACACCTCTCGGATATGATCATGGTGCCTATAAGCACTACATAGAGCTCATAGAGACATATGGGCAAGCTGATAAGATGGTAGTACAATTTGAATCATACTTCGGAGCATTTGTGAGAGTCCTCACTGTAGCCCTACCATCTGATCTGATACTTACTTGGTGATATCTTATCGTCTATATAGCGACCAGCATTTGTGTGTTTATACTTGGGAAAAACAAGAATAAATACACTCTGGCATCTTATATCGGCTGAATATTGGCACTTATTTCTCTAGTTCAATACAGAGTATTTTGGCTATGACTCGGCAAAGAAATGTTTGCAACGATATTTCTACTGTTGAGTATAAAATACTACAAAAAAACCTCAATATACATCATATTTACGGCTGTCTGTATTGCTCTCCACAGATTAACAGGGATTTTTGCTGTTGTTTTTGCTCTTACGATATTTATCACAGATAAGTGAAGTTGGCAAAAAAAAATATACATTCTCATGAGTATAGTTCTAGGAATAGTGTGCTATATTCCTGCGATAAAAATACACATACTACCCCTTATTTCATGAAACCTAACTCAACACATATTAATACCGGGAGGATCGGGAACTCTTTTCTTAGAAAAAATATTTTGGTCTGCGGAAAGTATCATCTTATTTGGAGGTATTATATTTACCTATTTTTATCATAAAAAATCTAGAAAATATACATATAAAAGTAAAAAATATTATTATTTCCTCATTACCGCGATTTTACTCATCCTCAGAATTAGTGGACATACGAGAATATGAGCATTTTTCGATATATTTCTTATTATCTACATATCTCAAATGGCAGTGTTTGTAACTCATAAAAAATATATTCTCACAATAATAGCCATACAGGGGATGCTCTGGTTATGATATACCTATCAGAATCATAAACCAACTATTTCTACAGGAGATTTATCAGCTATTGAACATATCAAGGAAAATATGATAGAAAGTCAGTATCTCATAAATTTTAACGAGAATTATACGAGTTGGATATTGGGATATTCGGGACTCGATATAGAATCTCTCTACGGAATAAAGATTAAAAAAACAACTCAAAAAGAAAAAATACACATGAGAGATAATCCTGAACAGCTCTGCTCATTACTCGATTGAAAAAAACAAACAGTCTATATTTTTATGGGATGAATAGAACAAGCCACTTTCCCCCAAAAGGCTCCATGTATAAAGGAACTGAGAACATTTGCTAACTGAGCAAAAATATTTATTTATCGAGCAAGATAGAGTAAAAGAGCGGATCAGGCTATACTTGCCGTCTCAAGACGGAGGACGTGCTCATTAAATTTCCAAAAGGTAAATGTATTTTTGTGAAAAAAACCCTCTTCTGCAGGAGACCATCCCCCCTCAGGACCAACCCAAAATCATATATTTTTTACTGATATAGTCGGGTTTATAAAATTTTCATCGTGTGGATGTCCAACAATATGCATTATATCGCTATTTTCACGAAAAATATCAACCATATTTCCCTGAGAGTAAAGGATCTCTAATGGCAGATTACCACCAGACTGCTCAAGAGCTTCTTGGGCTATCTTCCCTATTCTAAGTTTCTTTTGAGAGGAAATGTCATTTTTTTGTGACCTCTCAGAATTGAATAAAACCAACCTTCTCACCCCAAGCTCAACCAATTTCTGTACTACCAGCTCGAGCGTCTCATTTTTATGAGGATAAGCTTGAAAAACAGTTAAGTAAATAGCAGAATACTTGGAAGGCGGAAGTACTTCTTTTTGAAGAAATGAAATT
Source organism: bacterium (assembly GCA_031973055.1). GTDB lineage: Bacteria > Patescibacteriota > Gracilibacteria > BD1-5 > JAGOOR01 > JAGOOR01. The sequence continues at coordinate 4,563 of DALYDS010000013.1, forward strand.
TTCTTATCAGAAAGATCTGTGATCTCATAGACGATATCTGATGTTCAGGCAGAAAAAAAGATAAAACTCTCACCAATTTTCGCACGAAATACTCGACGAACCTGATGAATTAAATCAGGATTAGTTATATGGAAGCGTTGTTCTGGCAATTCAGGAAGGAAAAATCTATGCATAAAAATCCCGCTCATATTGAGCGGGATTTGGATTCTGTCAAGGAAATATTATTTATTCAGCAACAGGATCAGCGCCAGCATCGAGAGAAGCACTTGTTGGAGTTTTGATGTCCAATAATTCTATTTCAAAATTGAGAGCCTTACCAGCAAGAGGGTGAGGATTTTTTGTTTTTACAGTAATTTCTGTAGCAGTTTTATTGATGATTTCTTGCTTAGGTTTAATATCTATCTCCATAGTATCTTTATTGATTTTCTTGATAGTGATAGTATTGTCCTGAACTACTGTTTCCATACCAACTGTGAGAGTCTTGCCATAAAAAGGCGCTTTTGGGTCATTGATAGAAACGAGAGCATCTTCACCAGAAACTGAGAGGACTTTGAGTGTAGCCTCTCCGATCTTTTTCTCTGTACCTACTGCTGACGAACCGAGGAGGTTTTCTACCTGAACTCTTGATATTTTTTGCTCCAATTTTCCAGTGAGAGCATTTGTAGGAATAGTTTGAGTAATAACTTCTTTGTATTCAGAAAGTGGAACAGTTTTCTCTATGTATTCTTCACCATAAGCATCCTTAGCTTCAATACGAATTTTCTTTGTTTCACCGAGCTTCATGCCGAGTACACCCGCTTCGAATCATTTTATCATATTACCTTTACCAATAACGAATTGGAGTGGTGTTTTCCCTTCTTGACGAGAAGAATCAAATTCTGAACCATCATCAAGCGTACCAACATAATGTACTGAAACTGTATCTCCATCATGCGGAATAGTTGGTTTTGTTTCTCCAGAACCGCCAAAAGGCATCTTAAAAGAACAAGCAGTCAGGAGTGTAGTTAAAAATATAAGGGACAATAATTTTTTCATAAATGAAAATAGAAAATAAGAAGTAAGCGAATTATATATATTTTACCGAGTAATAAAATGAGTTTGCTTGATTTACTCAGAGTATAGTGTTGGCAATACTCTACAACTACACTCGTCTCAATATAATTATCTCTCGTCCAACAGATTGTCCAGGGCGAATATGCCGGAGATAGCGCTTACCAGACAAACATAGTGGGTCTATCTTCCATAAAGGACAGAGTTGAGATACATCAGGCATAAAAACAATTTCTCGACCTATATTCCAATATGGTAAACAGAAAACCATACTCTGAATTTGTGCATTTTTATAAGCCGATGAGAGGAAATCACCATAGAGACTCGAGAGTTCTTTTCGCTCCTGTAAAGCAGCAGGGACAGTGAGAGTTGTAGAAGTAAAATTCTTACCCAACATACCTTCAGTAACTATAACAGTTGGCTGAGAAAGCTTATAAATATCAATCTTCCGGGCATCATGCAAAAATACTCCAGTATTAACATTTTTCTCAAGAGTATTTTTTTTCGTAGCTTGAATCATGGCCTCTGCAATATCGGATCCTAGTAGAGAGGTATAACCAGCATGTATAGACTCTATAAGGGTTGTCCCGAGTCCACAAAAGGAATCCCATATTTGGAGTTTTTTATCACCTTTAGTAGCAAAATTTATAATCATTTGAGCGAGTTTCGGAGGCATCATACCCACCACCATCGATCGTTCACGCCCAATATCGCGCTGAGAATAACCATCGATATCCTGTACCCAAATTGTTCGAGCAAGGATAAAGCCATTTTTTCCAGGTACGATCATGAGTTCACAACCATTTGATATCAATTTTTCATGAATAGTTGTCGCATTCTTTACTCTACCATTGGGTTCATGCTGCACTACCCGAACAGAATTTCATTGTTTTTTGAGGGTGTCTTTGATCTTGAAAGGGAGTGAAGACAGTGCAGGCACAAAAGTATCAACTGCTATACGGAGTTTTTTCTCAGGCATAATATATTGCTCGACAATATTCAATGAAGAAGACAAAATATCGGCTCGAGATATATTTGAGTGAATAATTTCTCCAATTTTAATAGTCCCTCACAGCTCTTTTGCTCGAGAGAGAATTGTCTCTTTTTCCGCATCCAAAAAAACAAAATCACCTTCTCGAATAACACCCTGAAAGAGACATTTTAATTCTGTAAATGAAAGTTCAGGTTCACGTCACAGCTGAAACACATATTGAGTCATATGGTGGATACTCTAAGAGTTTTTCTAGGAATACAAAAAAATCCTCTCTTTCGAGAGGATTTTTCTGATTCAAAATGAATTAGATAGACTCTTTGAAAGTCTTACCAGATTTGAAAGAAGGAGATTTGCTAGCAGCAATCTTGATCTTCTGTGATGGTTTCTGTGGATTAACACCCATTCGAGCCTTGCGGTGAGCAACGCGGAATGTACCGAAACCAGTAATACCAACAGTATCACCCTTCTTGAGGGTTTTTGTGATAACGTCGATAAACGACTTGAGTGCTTTAGCAGCAGCATCCTGAGAGAGGCCAGCGGCAGTAGCCATAGCCTTAATGAGGTCCTGTTTTTTCATAGAAAAATTGGTTAAGAAATACAAGGACAGGGCAAGACTACGCATGCAAAAGGAAAATGCAAGAATTAAAATCCATTTTGAGGCTCAAAACCCCAGTTTTTTACTTTACAAAAAGTAGAAAAATGGTTTAGGATACAGAAAAAGGGAGTAAATAGTTGAAAAATGGCTCAATGAATGGTAAATTATTGAGGAAGTCTATGAATAATACTACCCACTCACCTCTCCTCGACATCCTCACACAACCAATTACTGGAGATGCCTTTGTGATAAATCAATGAAACAAGGAACAAAATTATGGACAGATATTCGATAAAGTAGGAGGAGGTAATGCAATAAAAGATATACAAAAGAACTTAGCTTCCCTGCCTGCAGATATAAACACAGCTACAAAAGAAGATATACGGGAAGGAGAGAAGGTCTATCACGAAGCACTAGTCTATATAAAAGACGCTATTGCTCCTGCTATGATGAAGATAGGCCCTCGAGATATACAAGTCAATGATACTTTCTGTAAAACTCTCTTTACATACGCCTATCCTGACTTTTTGGAATGAAATTGGCTCTCCCCTCTTATAAACTGGGATAGTAAATTCGATGTATCTATGTTTATATACCCTACAGATGCTCAACAGGTCATGAAATACCTCCGCAAACGTCTCACGGAACTCCAATCAGAAAAATACCTCAATCAAGAGCGTGGACTCACAGCAAATCCATATACCGATGCTCAGCTACAGGATGTAGAGGAGTTACGCGTCCTCTTAACACGAGGCTCAGAGAAATATTTCCACTTCTCTATTTATATAACTCTCTACGCAGACGATACAGATAAACTCAATAAGGTAACTAATGATATACAGAACATGCTTCATGGCCGCAATATTCTGACAAAACCAGCATTATTGAGATCTGAGCAATGATTCACAGCAACAGGACCATTTTGTCGTGATGAAGTATCAGTTTTCCGAAATATATCAACTCGTGGTCTCTCTACGACATTTCCATTCACCTCTGCTACACTCTCTCAAGACGACGGAGTACTGTATGGAATAAACACACATAACAACTCGCTCATCATATATGATCGTTTTCGAACTGAAAATGCAAATATGGTCGTCCTCGCTAAGTCATGAGGAGGTAAGTCATTTGCTGTTAAGCTCGAGATACTCCGCTCACTCATGCTCTGAACTGATGTAATTGTCATCGATCCAGAAAATGAATACAAGAACCTCGTCAATACAGTAGGCGGCAGTTATCTCAATGTCAGTATCAACTCAACACAGCGAATTAATCCTTTTGACCTCCCACTCCCCTTCAAAGATTACGAGAGTCACCCCGGCGATTTATTACGAGGAGCTGTTATCAACTTAATTGGTCTTTTCAAGCTCATGCTCGGGACATTGAGCCCCACAGAAGAAGCTCTCCTCGAAAAAGCCATCGTGACAACCTATAGTCTTAAGGGTATAACATTTGAAGATGATGATATTATTGGAAAAGAAATTCCCGTCATGCCTGACCTTCTCTCTGTCGTACAGACGATGGAATGAGCGCAATGAGTCGGACAGCGTCTCGAGAAATATGTCACTGGTGTCTTTGGTGGATTATTTAGCCAACCAACCAATGTCACACTCGGAGAAGGACTCCAGGTTTACTCAGTACGAGACCTCGATGAACAGCTCCGACCCATAGCGATGTACATAATCCTCTCCTATATATGGAATGTGGTTCGATCATCGAATCGTAAACGTCAGCTCGTCGTGGATGAAGCCTGGAATATCATGCAATACGAAGACAGTGGCCGATTCCTCCACGGATTAGTAAAAAGAGCACGAAAATACCATCTCGGAGTAACTACCATTACTCAGGATGTAGAAGACTTCGTCAACAGCGAACACGGCAAAGCAATAGTCACCAACTCATCTCTCCAGCTCCTCCTCAAACAATCACCAGCATCTATTGATGCAATGCAAAATGTCTTTAAGCTCACGGATCAAGAAAAATATATCCTTCTCAATGCTCCTGTCGGACAAGGTCTCTTTTTTGCTGGTACGGAACACGTTGGTATACAAATTCTCGCGAGCTATTTCGAAGAAAAGGTCATCACAACTGGTTTATAATTTTGAGCTTTTCCATTTCTCAGGCTCAAATGCATCGAGAGTGATTATTTCCGGTGATAATCCATGTGCCTTAAGGTAATGCACCAAAGCATCACTATTAAAAGAACGCTGATCATACCCAAAACACAAAACATCTGGTTTTTTTTCTGATAAAACGGCATAATAGTCAGTTTCTGATCCTAATAATACCTCATCAGCTACACGGGCGTTTATTAATTTTTGCAAACGGAGTTGCTCATTTTCTCGGGTTGGCTTTCACTTGAGAGTACTAGTCGTTTTATCTCGGGCAACGACAGTAATCAGATAATCACCATATTTTCTCGCTTCACTCAAATAGTATATATGTCCTGGGTGAAGATGGTCAAAAGTACCAAATGTCATAACTATCTTCGAAGGTGAATTATCGTGCCTATTCTTCACTTTTTCCATGATGATGTCCGTGATGATGAGTATGAGTTGTCTCTTTCTCATTCTCTGAATCGAGCTTGAGAAATTCTTCTTCAAATACTTTTTCAAAGAGGGTTTTCTGAGGACGGATAAGCAGATATATGAATATACCGAGGGGGGTAAGGCCTAAAACGAGGAGTATACTCAACACCTGGAAAGTAACTGAGCGAGTACGGTTGGTAATATCACGCACCACCCATACTACGATACAGAACCACACAACAAAGAGATAGACTATGATACCTCTCAAAACCATATTTGGGTTTATCATTTGTAGAAGCTCTGGGCTAATAAAATCATTCATAATGCGGATTATATTTTAATCACAGGAAAGGTAAAATCAGAGTCAATGACTTTTATAGGTTTTTTTGCTTTACATATATCAAGCGAGGATATAATCGAATTCTGATGATGAAATATACTCCACATCAGGCACAAAAGCCGCGAGGCACTTCATCATTTCTATTCTCTGTTTTCTAATCCCCTGTTCAGGGGATTTTTTTTAACTATTTTTTATGCCACTTACTCCTCGATTTGACGAATTGATAAGTGAATTAGATTTGCCTGCAGCAGCATGGCATCTAGGACGTACAAATTCATGAACTGAAAAGCATGCTACTGAAGAAGAAATAGAAAAAGGTAGACAACAAATACTTGATTTAGTAAATAATAAAAATGATTCTGTACAAAAAATACTAAAGCAAACTGACCAAAAATTAGAAAAAATGGAACCTTGGGAAGTACTTCTTCAAAGAAGACAAGAAGCTACTCTAGCTTCTTGGGGAAAGCCAGTTACAGATACAGAATGAACAACAGAATATACAGATACTATAAATAAAATAAAACAAAGGACGCTTCTTGAAAAAATTAAAAAACAAGCTGAGTTAATTTTAAGTGGATGATTCGAAGTAATTCAGGGAGGGGTAAAAATGGAAGAAGGTAAACGAGTAAACTCAGCAAAACACACTCTTATAATAAACCAAACAGGAAAGAATCAGAAAGCAGCCTAATTTTTCTTCCTCCACTCATTAATTTTTTTCGGATCTCCAGAAAGTAAAACTTCAGGCACTTTATATCCCATAAAATCAGCTGGTCGAGTATACTGAGGATATTCTGGCTTACCTTCGAGAGCTTCGGAAAATGACTCCTCATGAAGCGACTTATTGTTTCATACCACTCCTGGTATGAGTCGTACGACAGCATCAATAAATACCATGGCAGCGAGTTCCCCACTACTGACGACAAAATCACCGATTGAATATTGTTCAAAAGTAAACATCTCAAAAACACGGTGATCGACACCCTCATAATGTCAGCAAAGTATGATAATATCTTGATCTTGGAACTCTTTTGATAGTTGTTCTATTTTTGCTTGCTTGAGCCTCTCCCCTCTTGGTCAGAGGTAGATTTTTTTCATGGTATTCTCAGGATCAATACTCGTAATAGCACGATACATGGGTTCAATTTCTATGAGAGCGCCAGCACCCCCTCCGTAGGGCTTATCATCGACTCTGTGCTGTGCTTGAAGAGAATAATCCCCGAGATTATAAAAGATTGGTTCGAAAAGACCCTTTTCCCGAGCAATACGCATAATACTCGAGTCAAAATACGAGGTAAATGCACCAGTGAAATTGGTTATTATGTGGATTTTCATTGGATTATTCTAGTGAAAACAAAGAAAAGTCACTAAAGCCACTAAAATTAAACCAATTTATCCAAAACACTAGAAATAACTTTCCCATAAACTCAAGAAGCGTCACCATGTTCCTGATATAAAAGAGACTTAATAAACTTTGCAAAAGTTTCTCTCTTATTAAAATCTAAATAATCATTAACGCCGACATTCATTCTTTCAGCGATTTCTCGAGCCGCGTTTGTCCCAAGCTTATTGCCCTTTGTACCATCTTGGGTCCATCAAATGGATTTATCAGCAATAAGTGCGCTCACAGTATGTAATTTATTATTATGGTATCTATGAAGTAAAAGACGTATTCCCGAAGCCATTCATGCTTCTGGACTCTTAAAAACTACCTGACGATTTCATTGATCTTTATTTTTTGAAGGCTCAATACCATCTACGAGAATTCTTTTTTGAAAATCAGAATCACTCCATTTAATATTAAATGGATTATTGTTTCTAATACCAGCTGGTGCAGCTGACAAATCTATACCATGATTAGATAGGAATTGCTCAGGAGTCTGAATAGGAAAAGTTGGTTTATTTTTGTCAATCATCTCATTTATTTCAGTTTTTGCAGTGCTTGTAACTGCATTTTTACTCTTATTGGAACTAGTTTTTAAAAGCTGAAGCTCTTGCTCCCATTTTTGTTTAAAATTGGGGTTATTTTTGAGAAATTTTACAAGTGCAGTGTTTTGTTTTTCTGTACCCTTATATTCTTCTGAAAAAGGCAATTCTTTACTATTCTTTCTCAGAAATTCCTTGCGTTGTTGATAGCTTAATGAGTTTACCTGAGGAACATTAGATGATTTTTCAAAAACAGAGGACATAAATTATTTTTTAATGACCTTAAAGTTTGGCAATACTCGAATCTAGGGCACTACTATAAATATTTGAAGCAGGTCAATGTTCTTGGAATAAAAGTGATTGAACAAATTTTTTCATAACAGTTTTATCAGAGAGGTCTAATGGTGCTGTGAGAGACAATCCAGCTCTCTGCGCTATTTCACGAGCAGCATTATTGCCAAGTGGATTGCCCGACCCACCGCCCTGTGTCCATCACCATGGCACATCAGCCACCATTGACTGAATAGTGTTTAATCAATGTTCTTTTTGCTTATAGAGGAGGAGTCGAAGTCCAGAAAGCATACCAGCTTCTGGATTGGCAAAGGCAATCTGCGGATCACCCTGATCTGTATGAACTGACTTACCGACGACTCATTCAAACAAGCTTCGCTGAACAGGGCTTCCTGTGAATTTGATATTCAATGGGTTATTTACTCTCATACCCATAGGCACTGTTTCTGGTGTTTTACCATTCTGGGCCAAAAATTCTTTTGATGGATAATTTTCTGGACCAACAGGTGTATCTGGGAAGGCATCATGACCAGATTTTATTTCACCAGCAGATCAGGTAGTTGTTCATTTTGGAGCGTTTGGATTTTTTTGGAGCGTTCGATATTCAGCAACAGAACTTTTTGGATAAGTAGTGAGTGAAACAGCATTGCCTTGATTTCATCAGAGAATTTTGACCCTATCCCCCTCAAATCAAGCAAAGAAAGCTATATGCCTTCCCGAAGCTGCCGCGCTACTTTTGACTAAGACTATATCTCCGAGCTGAGGCGTGTCAGTATGTCTTCCTATACGGTGACCTGCTGCAGCAGATGCTGTTTTTCAAGTACCAATTTGTTCATCCGAGAACTTCATATCCTTTCGGAGAACATGTTGGACAAATGACATACACCACGCAGTACCAGGACCAGCATCAAGTCATCATGATTTGTGCATTTCACGTATGAGATTTCCATCTTTTGATTCATTAACACCCATATACTTATTCGCAGCCGCTAAGATACTGCCAGGCTCAAGACCATCGATACCTTCAGATCCCTTACCGTATTGCTCGTAGTTAGCATTTTTAGAACTATTTTCATTTTTAGTGTCCTGCTGACTACTTTTGAGATATTCTCTCCAAAAATCACCAGCCTCTCCAGGCATCAAAGCTCCGAGAGGTGCAAACATATCAGCAAAAAACCTAACCAAAGGTGACAGGCCCTCACGGGACATTTTTTTAATAGCCACTTCGGCCTTATTTCCATCTATACCAGTTGTACTTGAAAAAGCTTCCTTAAAATTCTTCCTATAAGCCTGTATTTGCTCTGGAGTAGCTGTTTTAGGATCAGGAGTATCCTGTTGTGCTAGCTTATCTTGAAACGACTGCAATACAACATCTCGAGCTTTTTTGAGAGGATGATCCGGTCAAAGAAGGAAATCTCGAGAGTAAATGAGATCTTCGTAAGAAGCGCCAAGCACATCTTTGAGTCATTTAAAATTATCTACATCAATCAAGCCCTCTTGTGGCTTATCGATAGATTGGTACTCTGCTACATTGCTTCTAATAATTTCGACTAAGACTTTTCCGAGCTTACTCTCGGGGGTAATACCAGTAACCAGCATACCATTCTCTTTCACAGAATCTATAAATCCTTGTAGGATTTTTGGATCTTTTTTAGCTGCCTCAAAGAAAGTTCTTTGTGTTAAAAGCTCTGCTGGCTGTGTCGAGACAAAATCTGTTATGCCGGGATGTATATTTTCAATTTCAGAGAGTTTTTTTGGATCTTTTATTTGTTCAGGAGATAAGTTACTGAGTGCTCGAATGTACTGCCCTGCAACATAACTCTTAACAACCTCTGCCTGTTGAGGTGAAAGTGGTTTTGTTGTGTCTATTTTTTTTCCATCTGGGCCTGTAATGCCATCAAGTGCCTCTTCTTTTACTTTTTGGGGTAAGCTATCGATTTTCTCTTTACTAAACTTCTTCGCCAGGGAAGCTCTATGAATTGCCCCCTTATTTTGAGTATCTAAACTATCTATATCCATACTCTCTAAAGCAGTTTGGAGATCAAGGTCATGAGTCTCTTTCAATGCAGCAAGATTCTCTTTTTCCGATAAAATTCTTCTATCAGTCGACTCTTTTACTTTCGGATCAACTCCGGGCTCCTTTCAAGGCTCTGTTTTCAAGCCTTGTCTTTCTTTTTCACTCGCTTGGGCCTTATCGGCTTCTTCTTTTCGAGCTACATCTAATTCTCATTTTTTTCATTCATATTTTGCTCTCGCCGCATCTCTCGCCTCTTTTGTAGTCTTAGGCTGGTTTGTTTTTTTATCAACAACCTCAGGAGTCTTTTTCGCTCAATCAGAAGGCTTATCTGGTGTACTAGCTGGTTTGGTTACTTTTTCTTTATCATTAGCCATATGATACATCCTACTCTATCCTGTCTAGTAATGCAAATAAATTAGACAATACTTCTATATCATAAAACCGGTCTCGTTTCTTCTTTAGCTGAAACTTCTCAAGATCCTTGATTTCATCAAATAATTATAGGGTTTCCTGAATCCGATTCTCCTATGTAAAAACCTATATGTCCACCATCTCCCCTCTCAACAATAACCAAATCCCCAGGACTAGGCTTGGTTACAGGTGTTCCTATATTGAGACCGTCTCTTGCCCAAGCAGTTGGTTTTACTGGTTGTTTCCCTAAATCTTTTAAAACTTGTTGTACAAATGACATACACCAGGCTGTATCACAACCTCAATTTTTCACCCCAGCAGACTCGTGAAACTTGGCTATTAAAGAAGCATTATCTTTTTCATTGGTTCAGAGATAGCCCTTTACCACATCTATAATTTTTTGTCTTTCTGGAGGTATATTTTTTAAAAGTATAGCTAATTTTTCGGGAGTGATAACCTCTCAATTTTCGGTAATTTCACGGGCTTTTTCTTTTTTTGTTGTTGGTAAATCATTTAATAAATTTTCTGCTTCCTGTTTAGCCTTATCTCGCTGAAGTACTTCAGCTCTTCTTATATCTTCTTTCTGAGGACGATCCAAAATACTCTTCAGAGATCAAGAGCTATTAACACGCTTGGTTCATTCTGGGAGGACTGACAGTGTTGATGTTTCGTTAAAAGTCATATCAGCTATAATGATACGATATCCACATCAAAAAATCAAATAGGATTTGCAAAAAAGAGAAACTTGGCGAATATACCCTCAGTATTTCCTCTTTTTTCTTATGAACCTCGGTATTGTCGGACTTCCAAATGTCGGTAAATCTACCCTCTTTAATGCTCTCACAAAGAGCTATGCTGCAGAAGCAGCCAATTTCCCGTTTTGTACCATCGAACCAAATACTGGTATCGTAAACGTACAAGATGAACGGCTCACTGCTCTCGCAAACACGATTCATTCAAACAAGATAGTTCCTGCAGCTGTCGAATTTGTCGATATTGCTGGTATCGTTCGGGGCGCAAGTACTGGTGAAGGTCTTGGAAATAAATTTCTCGCAAATATCCGTGAGGTTGATGCTATCCTTCAAGTCGTTCGAGTATTTGAAGATGGAGACGTCCACCACGTGGATGGAAGTGTCGACCCGAAACGTGATATCGAAATCATCAATGCAGAACTAATCATTGCAGACCTCGATACACTCATAAAGCGAAAGGATGGTGATGTAGCAAAAAAGGCACGTTCTGGAGACAAGGATGCGATTAAATTACTCGCAATTTACGAAAAAATTGCTGAAGCACTCAACCAAGGGAAATTGGCTATTCAGGTAGAGTTAACAGACGATGAAAAAAGTCTCGCAAAAGATCTCCATCTTCTCACCATGAAACCCTTTATCTATGCAGC